>JASBSA010000122.1 GCA_030149175.1 Winogradskyella sp.
TTTTACGCAGGTATTAATGCCCAACTAAAGGGTTTAATTACAGAAACTGCACCCGATAATTTTGAAAATCTCTACATCCCTGGTTTCAATCGCACCTACGATAGTGGTCGTTTTGGTGTTGGCTTTGGTTTCAACTTATCGTACTTGGTACCTATCTTTAAGAAAGATAAAGTTGTAATACAAGAAAAGGAAAAAGAGTAGTTAACCACTAAAAAACATTCAACAAAAATCCCTATCTTTTCTTTATCTAAAATTAACCCTCATGGATAAAGAAGAAATCTCTGGCCTTATCGATGCAAAGCATTCTGAATTAATTCATTGGCTAGAACAGCAACCTATGGATGCTTGGGCAAAAGGCCCTAAAAGAAAGTGGACACAAGGGCAACAAGCACTACATGTATTACAAAGTATAGTTCCTCTTAACAACGCACTAAGCCTACCAAAGTTCTTAATCCGTTATAAATTTGGAAAAGGCAACAGACCGGTTAGAGATTACGATACTATTGTTAATCGTTATAAAGAGCGATTAAAAGATGCTAAAGGAAAAACCTTTAAAGGCTCTCAAAACATGAAGGTTCCTGAAGTTAACGAAAAGCAATACATTCTCAATCGAATACAAACCGAAAGCAAAAAACTACAATACAAAACAAAAAAAATCAGTGACAAGAATCTAGACAAATTAATCTTACCGCATCCATTAATGGGTAAAATGCCCATTCGAGAAATTATTATGTGGACCGCACATCATGTTGAGCATCATACGGTGACTTTGAAAGAAAAATATTAGTTATGAAAAAAAAATTATTAATATTAGCAATATTAATCAACATCAGTCTATCTGCTCAGGAAATCACTAAAGTTGAATCTAGTATTATTGAATTTTCAGACAAAAAATATGGAATAGACAACCTAAAACTATTAGTATATCCAAGTATTGACAAAATTGTTGAATCATTAGTAAATCAAACCTATTCAAACAAATGTAAAATATGGTATAAATTAAAAGTAAAAAAAAGAACTCCAAATCATAAAAATAGACACGGTTGCTTCAAACTGTGAATTTGAAAATAAATTGAAAATTGAAAGACAACTCCAGTCTCAGACCAAATTCTACATTATTGAATCTAATTTAAAAGATACTCAAACCGAAGTTACCATACCGTTAATTGTTTATAAAACAAACAATTAAACACTTTCTAAATACCCTAAAACATTAGCCTTTATCCTACTCTGAATATCAGACACATCTGCTTTAACAAAAGTTTCCCCTGTGATATTTTCGTAAAGTTCAATGTATCGCTCACTTACGGTTTTGATGTATTCATCACTCATAAACGGCACTTGTTGACCTTCTTTACCTTGAAAACCATTAGCAATTAACCATTGGCGTACAAACTCTTTAGATAGTTGTTTCTGAGCTTCACCTTTATCTTGACGTTCTTGGTAACCATCGGCATAAAAATAACGCGAAGAATCTGGTGTGTGGATTTCATCAATCAGAACAATTTTTCCATCCTTGGTTTTACCAAACTCGTATTTGGTATCCACTAAAATTAATCCTCGTTTTGCAGCAATTTCTGTTCCACGCTGAAATAATTTTCTAGTATAATCTTCTAAAACCACATAATCTTCTTCAGACACTATGCCACGCTTTAAAATATCTTCTCTAGAAATATCTTCATCGTGGTCACCCTTTTCGGCTTTGGTTGCTGGTGTAATTATAGGCTCTGTAAATTTATCGTTTTCCTTCATTCCTTCTGGCATTGGCACTCCACAAAGTAATCGTTTGTCTGCTTTGTATTCTCTTGCTGCATGACCAGACATGTAACCTCTTATAACCATTTCAACTTTAAATGGCTCACACAAATGACCAACAGCCACATTAGGATCTGGCGTGGCTACCAACCAATTTGGCACCAAATCTTCGGTATCTTTCATCATTTTAGTTGCAATCTGATTGAGAATTTGACCTTTGTATGGAATTCCCTTAGGCATTACCACATCAAAGGCACTTAATCTATCGGTAGCAATCATCACTAATTGCTCGTCGTTTATATTATAAACTTCTCTGACTTTTCCTTTATAAACACTTTTTTGATTTGGAAAATTGAAGTTGGTATCTGTAATTGTGTTATTCATTTTATTTAGCTTTTAGCTTTTGGGTATTAGCTATTAGTTTGTTGTGCTTATTACTTTTAGTTTGAGCCCTAGCCCAGATTGAAGCGGCATCCTTTTTATTTGGTGCTGAGCGTAGTCGAAGTCAGCAAATAAAAAGATATAGCGGAAAGCTGGAAATAGCTCCTAATAAAAATTAATCTCGGTTTTCTATACTCTTATAGGCTGCGATAACCTTTTTCACTAATTTATGACGAATCACATCTTTATCATCAAGATAGACCATACCGATACCTTCAATGTTTTTAAGAACCAGTAAGGCTTCCTTTAGTCCAGAAATGGTACGACGAGGTAAATCTACCTGCCCAGGATCTCCCGTTAATAAAAACTTGGCATTTTTACCCATACGTGTTAAGAACATTTTCATTTGCGCATGTGTGGTATTCTGACCTTCGTCTAAAATTACAAAGGCATTATCTAAGGTACGACCGCGCATAAAAGCCAATGGTGCTATTTGTATTACTCCTTTTTCGATATAGCTTTCTAACTTTTCATGAGGAATCATATCACGCAAGGCATCGTACAATGGTTGCATATACGGATCCAATTTCTCTTTTAAATCACCTGGCAAAAACCCTAGGTTCTCACCAGCTTCAACAGCTGGTCTAGTTAATATAATTCGTTTTACTTCTTTACTTTTCAAAGCTTGTACAGCCAAAGCTACTCCAGTATAAGTTTTACCTGTACCAGCAGGACCAATGGCAAACACCATATCGTTTTTTCGTATACTTTCTACAAGCTTTCTTTGATTAACGGTTTGTGCCTTTATGAGCTTTCCTCCTACACCATGTACAATAACATCACCACTTGTTGCAGATGTCGAATAATCTTCACTGCTATTGCTTGTTAAAATACGTTCAATCACGTTTTCATCTAGCTTGTTATACTTACCAAAATGCTTCATGAGCATCATCATACGGGTATCAAACTCTTCTAGTAAGTCTTCATCACCATAGGCCTTGATTTTATTACCTCGAGCAACGATTTTAAGTTTAGGAAAGTATTTTTTTAGTAGCTCAATGTTGGCATTTTGGGCACCGAAGAATTCTTTTGGAGTAATTTCTTCTAATTCTAGAATAAGCTCGTTCAAAAGGCTAATGAATTTAGTGTGTTAATCTGTTTTCTTTTCTTAGTTTTGTGTAACGTTTGTGTACAAACAAATCTAACAATTTTACAACCGCAATTCTAAAAAAAATATCAACAATTAATCCATGGCAATTATCACTTTAACCACTGATTTTGGAGAAAAAGATCACTTTGCTGGTGCGATTAAAGGGGCAATTTATAGTGAATTGTCCGAAGTTAGAATTGTAGATGTATCCCATTCAGTCTCGCCATTTAACATTTCAGAAGCAGCATATATTATCCTAAATGCTTATAGCAGTTTCCCTAAAGGGACTATACATATTATAGGTATTGACTCAGAGTTAAACACTGAAAATAAGCATATTGCAGTCAGTTTAGACGACCATTACTTTATATGTGCTAACAATGGTATAATGAGTATGATTTGTGCAGAAATTGCTCCAGAGAAAATAGTTGAAATCAACATCCATGATAAAATTGAAACTAATTTTCCAGTTTTGGATGTCTTTGTAAAAGTCGCATGCCATGTTGCCAGAGGAGGTACGCTTGAGGTTATAGGAAAAGTTATTAACACTATTAAACCTATTAAAAATTTGAATCCGTTTGTTAATGACGACAAAAATCAAATTATCGGAAGCGTTATTTATATAGACAATTACGGCAACGTGGTTACAAACATAAAAAAGAAGTTTTTTGAAGAGGTCCAAAAAACACGTGAGTACGAAATCTCAGCTCGAAACCATAAGTTTAAAAAGATTTACAGTAAGTATAGTGACATTGTGAATTTTGAAATAGAAGAATCAAAACGTAATGATGAAGGCAAAGGTTTAGTCGTTTTTAATTCTTCTGGATATTTGGAAATTGCAGTTTACAAAAGTAACTGCAGCACTGTTGGTAGTGCCTCTACACTAATGGGTTTAAAAACGATGGATACCGTAACAGTAAACTTTTTAAAATCTTAAGTAGTGTTAGTAAGAATTGTAAAAATGAGTTTTGAACCATCAAAAATTGAAGAATTCTTGGCTAATTTTGAAGCTAATAAATCTAAAATCAGAGCATTTGAAGGTTGTAATTTTTTAGAATTATACAGAGATCAAAACAATACCAACATCTTTTTTACGTATAGTTATTGGAACTCTGAAGGTGATTTAAATAATTACAGGCATTCTGATTTATTCAAAAGCGTATGGGCTAAAACCAAACCTTTATTTAATGCTAAACCTGAAGCTTGGAGTGTGAGCAAAATCGCTTCGCTCAAGTAAACAGTTGTCAGTAACAGTAAACAGATTTACTGAGACTGAAAACTGAGACTGAAAACTAGAAAATATGCTAGCAATCTTAAAAAAAGAAATAAACACCTTCTTTGCCTCACCAATTGGCTATTTGGTTATTGGTGTATTTTTATTATTAAACGGTTTGTTTTTATGGGTGTTTAAAGGTGATTTCAATATTTTTAATAATGGTGTTGCAAGCTTATCGTCATTCTTTTTATTAGCGCCCTGGATTCTTATCTTTTTAGTTCCTGCTGTAACGATGCGTAGTTTTAGTGATGAAAAAAAGCAAGGCACTTTAGAACTATTAGTCACCAAACCTATTTCGCATTTTCAGATTGTGTTGGGTAAATATTTTGGTGCCTTTATCCTTATTGTTTTAGCCTTAACCCCAACACTGCTTTATGTTTATACAATTTATCAATTAGGTAGTCCAGCAGGTAATTTAGATATGGGAAGCACCATTGGATCTTACTTTGGTCTACTATTCCTTGTTGCTGCTTACACTGCAATAGGAGTGTTTGCATCTACCCTTTCAGATAATCAAATCGTTACGTTTATCATTGCGGTTTTTATCTGCTTCTTTATGTATTTTGGTTTTGAAGGGCTTTCAAACTACAATGTTTTTGGAGATTTGGTGTATATGGAAAATCTTGGAATGTCAGCACATTACAACAGCATGAGTCGTGGAGTTATAGACACCAGAGATTTAGTTTATTTTATAAGCATCGCTTTGGCCTTTTTAATATTTACAAAAGTTAGAATTCAAAAACAATGATTATAACACCTTTTTTAGTCATATTTATGATAGTGGTCTTTGTACTTCTGTTTTTGTTTTTGAATACTGTAGATAAGCGTAAATGGCTCACCGGATTAATAAGTTTGGTTTTAACTCCCTTCGTATATTTCTACATGTTTTATCCTTTTGTGAATATTGTTAGCAATTACCATCATCAGAAATATTTTGATAGTGAGGCATGGATTGAAAAACCAGCCTTACGTTACGAAATGATTGATAACACTATAGAATCTGACACACTTATTGGTGCATCTAAAACCAAAATCACCTCCCTTTTAGGAAAATACGAATGGTTGTCTTGGGATGACAGTATAAAAGATCATGACAATAATAAGTGGAATTATGGTTTAGGAATAGAGCCAGGTGCCTTTAACGACCAAAGGGAATGTGTAGAGATTAGTTTTAAAAATGATAAAGTCTCAGAATTAAGACATTATCAACAAGAAATTACATACGAGAGTAATGAAGAAGAATAAAAATCTAATATACATACTAATTGTATTGGCTGGACTCGTAGTAGTAAACGCTATATCGAGTTCGGTATACGGACGTTTTGATTTAACCAAGGACAAACGCTATACATTATCTGATGCCACAAATACTATTATAGATAATATAGATTCTCCATTAGTGATTGATGTCTTTTTAGAAGGTGAATTTCCTTCAGAGTTTAGATTACTTAAAACCGAAGTTCGACAAATTATTGAAGAATTTCAGCTTAAAACCAACAACATAAAGGTTAACTATATAAATCCAATTGAAGACGAATCTACCAGAGAACAAATTATTGATGAACTTACACGCTCTGGATTAGAACCTTATATTAACACAGATAATAGCACAGGTAAAGTAACGCAAGAAATAATTTTTCCTTGGGCATTTGCCAGCTATAAAGATCAAACGGTAAAAATCCCGTTATTAAAAAAAAGTATTACTCAAAATCTATCAGAGCAAATCAACAACTCAGTTCAAGGGCTTGAATATGCCTTTGCAGATGCTTTTAGTAAACTCGTAAATTCAAAATCTAAAGCCATTGCGGTTTTAAAAGGAAATGGTGAACTCGCTGATTTAAATGTAGCCGACTTTCTAAAAACTGCCCAATCGTATTATAAAATTGCACCTTTTACTTTAGATAGTGTTGCTTCCAACCCACAAGGCACTTTAGATAAACTTAAACAATACGACTTAATAGTTGTTGCTAAACCTACCCAAGCCTTTTCAGAAGAAGAAAAACTGGTGCTGGATCAATATACCATGAGAGGTGGAAAGAGTCTATGGCTTACTGAGTCTGTAGTAATGGACGAGGATAGTTTACGAAATGCCACAAACTCTAGTGTCTCCATTATGAGAGACCTTAACCTCAATGATTTCTTTTTCAAATACGGAGTTAGAGTAAATCCTAGTTTAGTAAAAGACCTTTTCTCTGCTCCAATTATGTTAGCTATAGGTGAAGGTAGTCAAGCACAATTACAACCTATTCAATGGCAATATGCACCATTAGCAGCATCAAATCAAGACCATCCTATAACTAAAAACTTAGAGCTCGTAAGATTTGATTTTGCAAGTCCTATCGATACACTCAAAAATGATGTTGATAAAACAATATTGCTTCAAAGTTCTCCTAGATCTAGGTTAGAAGGTGTACCAACTGGTATATCTCTAAATGATGTTACTAAATCTCCTGATGAAAGTTTATATAATTCTGGTCCACAAAACCTGGCTGTTTTATTAGAAGGTGAATTTACTTCAGTGTATGGTCAGCGTATATTACCCTTTAAAGTCAAAAACTTTCAGTCAAAAAGTGCGCCTACAAAAATGGTGGTCATTTCTGATGGTGATGTTATAAAAAATGATGTGAGACGAAATCGACCTTTAGAGCTAGGTGTAGATTACAGAGGTTTTGTTTATGGCAATAAGGAGTTTCTCTTAAATGCGGTAAATTATTTACTCGACGACACAGGACTTATAAACATAAGAGCCAAAGAAATTAGTGTTGCTTACCTTGATGAAGATAAAATAAAGGAAGAAAGCAGCACTTGGCAACTCTTAAACATTGTATTACCATTGGCACTACTTGCTGTTTTTGGTTTGGCTTTTAACTTCTTTAGAAAGAAGAAATACACCTAGAATTTGTTAATAAGTTTGTTTTACAAATCTATACGTTTAA
>JASBSA010000124.1 GCA_030149175.1 Winogradskyella sp.
CCTTTAAGAACTATAGTTGAAAATGCAGGTGGTGAAGGATCTGTTGTTATCAATAAAGTATTAGAAGGCAAAAAAGACTTTGGTTACGATGCCAAATCTGAAGAATACGTAGACATGCTAAAAGCAGGTATTATAGACCCTAAAAAAGTAACTCGTATTGCTTTAGAAAATGCGGCTTCTGTAGCTGGTATGATCTTAACTACCGAGTGCGCTTTAGTAGACATCAAAGAAGATGCACCTGCTATGCCACCAATGGGTGGAGGCGGAATGCCAGGCATGATGTAGGTCGAGAGCCTCGACACGCTATAAACTCACTGTTTCGGATAGAATAGTTGAGTTTGAAGGATAAAGTAAAAGCCTTTGATTTTCATCAAGGGCTTTTGTTTTTTATCTATTTTAATACAACATTCGTTAATGTTATAAGTCCTATCAATAAAATTAAGCTAAGTGATATTTTCTTAAACTTATTTTGTGGAATATAATTCAATATCTTTTTCCCTATTGCTGTCCCAACAAAACCAATTAGTATTAAAAATGGGATATAAATTAAATCATGATTATGGATAAATCCATTATAGTAATACACAAACGTTCTTGAGAAATCAATTAAAAAGTCTATAAAAGCTGATGTTGCAATAAAGGCACTTTTTTCTAGATTGAAAGCAGCCATTGTCAATCCTCTAATTGCACCTCCTGTCCCTAAAAGTCCTGCAGAAAACCCAGACAAACCACCACCAATCAAAGCATTTCGTTTATTTGGGCTTATTATTAAATCGCTCTTTATCAAAAACACAATCGCCAAAACAACTAAGAATAGACCAAGAAACAATTCGAGATAATGGCTATTAAAAACTTTTGCAAGTAATCCGCCTACGACTACAAAGATCACAGAAGGCACTCCTATATTAATTAGCAATTTTTTATCCAGACCTTTTTTGAACAAAACAATTTTACTCAAGTTACTTGATAAATGGTAGATAGCCGTAAGACCTAAAACCGACTCAAAATCGAAATAAAAGTTTGCGATTGGAACAAAAAAAACGGACGACCCAAATCCACCTATGGTTCCTAAAACCTCAGCAATCAAGGCTAAAAACAGAAATACGTAGCTTAGGTCTCTCATTTTGAATATTTTCAATTACATGCTAACCAAGTTCGATTAAAATTTTAAAACATTCAAATTAAAGCAATAAAAAAACCTGAATATCAATTCAGGTTTTCTTAGTTAATTTTCATTCTCCTCTTTCTTTTCTCCTTCATGGTCTTTAACGATATCCTTATCACGATATCTGCAACATGCATGTACAGAATCATAGGCCTCATCAGTTGCTTTTATTTCCTTTGTATCATGTCCGACTGCAGCTATATTTTTAGAAATAGTTTTTAAATCTGTTTTACGCTCGTCATAAATCAATTTAAGCTCATGTGTTTCTATACTCCATAACGCAGATTTAACACCTTTAGTTCTAATCGCAGCTTTTTCTATGCGCTCTTTGCACATGCCGCAAACACCATCTACTTCCATAGAAGCTTTGGCATTCTTGTTTTGTGCAAATGTTAGTGTGGTTACTATTAATGCTAAAATTAAAGTTACTTGTTTCATTTTGTTATTGTTTTTGTCATTCTGAACTTGTTTCAGAATCTAATTATTTATTTTTTTATTGCGGATTCCTGCCTTCGCGGGAATAACAGTTTATTTTATTCTAAATCGTAATCCTGCATAGTACATACTTCCAAATATCGGACCATACACAAAGTTAGTATCAAAATTTGAACCAAACGGATTATCTGCACTAACTATTGGATTGTTTTGCCTTACGTTAGTTACATTTTCACCTCCTAAATATACTTCAAACTTAGGGGAAAAGACTTTTGTAACCTGTAGGTTTAATGTTCCTACTGTTGGCGAATATTCATCTAATAGATATTCTAAATCACTTAACGCTGTACTAGGAAAGCGTTGAGAGTCTAACCAATTATACGTTGCGTCAAACTTCCATTGCGCTCCATTATCTTTCTCATCTGTTTCGTAAGCTGCGTTAGCGAATAATCGATGTTTAGGCACTAACGGCTTTTCTAATTTACCAGAGTTATAGTCAGTTTTTACATCATAGAACTTGTAAGCTGTGCGCAAATCAAAATTTTCAAAGAGGTTATAGTTAAATTCAAATTGAAAACTATTGGCATAACTCTCTCCTTCGAGATTGTAAAAATTAATTTCAAAAGGATTTTCCCAATCTACTACAACTTGGTTTTGAAAATCGGTTCTATAAAAATCGAAGCTTACGTCAGCTTTTCTTCCAAACAGATTAAAACCTTGAAGATAACTTACACCATAATTCCAAGCTATTTCAGGGTCTAAACCGTATATTTTTCCACCTGAATTTAAAATATTAATCTGCCTTGAACTCGCAAATAAATTCTGATTCTCTGCAAAAATATTAGCACTACGTTTTCCTCTTCCTATAGAAAATCTAAAAGCTGATTTTTCCCAAGGTGTGTAGCGTAAATGAAGTCTTGGTGTAATGAAAAAACCTAATCTATTATGTTGATCTGCCCTAATGCCTGCTGTCATTGTCAACTTGTCTAAATTATCATAAGAATATTCAAAAAAGCCACCAAACGAATTTTCTGTACGCTCATATAATGTTGTATTTACCGATTCATCATATTGGTCATAGGTAAAACTTAAGCCCGTTTTTACCTTGTGTCTTGAGTCTGAAATAATACTATTATAAACCAAATTTGAATAAAAGCTATTATGTTGAATATCATAAATATTTAAACCAAAATACGAGTCTTGCTTATGATAACTATAAGCGGTCTGCACACCTAAACTCTGATATGGAATTTCTGGATTCACGTAACCTAATTTGGTCGTCACTTCAAAACGTTCAGTATCAATCTCACTTCCCCAAAAATTAGTTGTACCTCTATCTCTGTCAGGATCGAAATCTAATTGTCCTGCTTGTGTATTATCATTGAGATATCTTAGGTTTATAAAACTTACAATACCTTTCTCTCCATTGGTGTACTGCCAACGGTTCATAAGATTGATTTGCTGTTTTAATGGCACATCTAGAAAAGAATCATCATTTCTATCAAATTTTTGATCTCTTAAATTACCATGAACATACAAACCTGTACTCCATTTATCAGATACTTTCTGGTTAATATGTGTATTAAGTTCATATCTACCATTAAGACCAGCATAAGCATTTACAAATAATTTATCATCCGTTACAGGTTTTACTAATTCTGTATTGATTTGACCAGCAATACTTTCAAAGCCATTTACTACACTACCTGCACCTTTAGTAATCTGAATACTTTCTACCCATGTACCCGGGATGAAACTCAGTCCATAAGCTTGCGATGCTCCTCGAATAGCAGGAATGTTTTCGGTAGTTATCAATATGTATGGACTTGTAAGTCCTAGCATTTTTATTTGCTTTGTTCCTGAAACTGCATCTGCAAAATTCACATCTATGGATGGATTAGTTTCAAAACTTTCAGACAAATTACAACAAGCCGCCTTTAACAATTCATCACTACTTACCGTTATGGTATTAGTAGCTTTTAAAAATGATTTAGACGTAGCTTGCTTTCTAGCCGTAACAGTGACGGCATCTAACTCATCTGAGGCTTGCAATACATGTCTTACATATCTATTTTCACTTATAACTAAAGTATCTGTTTTAAAACCTACATAGCTAATTACTAACTTATTGAATGAAAATTTATAAGGCAAAGAAAAGGTGCCATCATCGTTAGTAATAGCTCCTACCGATGACCCAAGCCAATATACGTTGGCACCAGGCAAAGGCATTTCCTTACCAGTACTAGTTTCTAAAACTACACCTTCTAATTGATCTTGAGATAATCCTATAAAAGGCAAAAGCAACATTATAATTACAAACTTTTTCATATACCAAAAGTTTAAATAATCATGAATATGGCCATAACTATCATTATGGCATTTTCAATAAAGGTTGCTTTGGTCATTGGCAACTTTAATGCTGTACCTAAGCAAGCACATTGAATAGATTTTTTATCCAACAACGTTTTGGTGACACCAAAAGTTGTGATACCTAAAATTACCAAAGTAACTATCAAAGCAATATCTATTTGAAAGCGCATAAGAAACATTAAGCCCAGTACAACTTCAATAAATGGATATACCCAACCATATGCAGGAACAGCCTTTGCCAATGGGTCGTACATCCTAAAACTTTGTGGAAATCCTTTAAGGTCTAAAAGCTTAAAAAAGCTAAAAACAATATAAAATAAGCCCATAAAATCTAGCATAAAGCCCTCAATATTCCACGGTTTTACATTTAGTAAAGCTGAGGCTATAATGATGTAACCAAGAATTAGAAATAGTGGAAACAACTGTTTCAGCTCACTTTTTTTCTCTTCAATAGTTTCTGTAGATTTAAAAACATTTTTAGCCTCTTGTTCTGAAATAGTGTATTTATCTGATAGTGCATTTTGAAGTGTGTCTACTTCAATATGCTTTTGCATTGTTATAGTTGCAGTACTGTTATTGAGATCAACCTCAACCTTATCTACATTAGCTAATGCAGCAAGAGACTTTTCAACAGAAGCCTTGCAACCGCTACAGGTCATTCCTGTAACATTATATTTATGTGTCATGATTTATTTAATTTAAAATTATCTTTAGTTAGTATTCTCAGAGAATACAAAATCTTGAAAATTTTAAATCATCTAAATAAGGTAAGTTTCGTCCAAAACGTGTATGTCCTTCACTATTTTGGGAGGTGAGTAATCTCTGTTTGGTATTGTTTGTTTAGGTAAACCTTCAAACAGATTTATATAACTAAAGCTGTAAGCAAAAAGAATTTGCTTTTGTATGCTTGATAAATCGTCAAACGAGTTTGTTTTTAGCTCATCCTGTCCTTTTATGATGTCTATTTCATCTTTACAACAAGATTTTTTTACGATTTCTGGTTTGTCCATGTCTTGCATCTCCATACCACATTTTTTTGCTTGGGTAAAAATAGCAACGTCTACTAAGGTATCACCACAAAAATGTTTTTTTATGGTTACAGAAAGTGTAGAAAATAACACTAAAAGTGATAGTGCTACCGCAATGGTTTTATTTAGAAATGAAAATTTCACATTGCAAAGTTACAAAATTGATACAAACAGAAGTGATTTTATAAAATCCTTAACGATTAAGCTTATAATAATAAAATGCCGGTAACAGTAGAATTAAACCTATCGGCTGAATTAAAAATCGTCTTATATTGAAGAACAAATAGTAGTCTTCTTGCCTTGGATTGATAACAAAATATAAAAAGGGAATTAATAAAAGTATATACGCAATTGCATACAGTAACACTGAAAACTTTATCATCACCTTATCATTAAAGATAAAGTATAAAATCCCCAAAGACGCTAAGGTATTGAGCAGAAACCTTAGACTCGTAAAAAACACCAACTTAGCAACTTCTCGCCTAGGGTTATCCATATATAAATAGTCATTTTCAAAAAATGTAAGATATGGGTCGTAGAATAAATAGTCTTCAAAACCTCGGATTACTACCAAAACAAGCAGTAATAGAAGAGCTAATATGTAACGTGTAAGCTTAGGCATTTGCTTTTATGTTTTTAGAAAAGCGATTGACCCAAAACATCCATAGCAAGAATACCGTACCATAAATCAACATAGGAAAAATGACATTGTGCAACACTTCTTTCCTCCAAGGATAATGGTACAAGCCTGCAGATAAAATAACAATTCGTATTAGATTAAAAGCATAAACAATAATACTCCCTGCAAAACAATAGAAAAATGTTGATTTAAATTTTCCTGCAAAAGCAACAATAAATGATAGAAACAAAATGATAATGCTCACAGCATTACAACCTTCTATAACTCTGGCAACAAATTTTCCATTAATAATAATTTTCATAGAAGCCTCATCTGGATGCGGCAAAATCTTAGCTTCATAGCCAATAGTATTAAGTAAGGAATTGGTCTGTCTAGCAACCAAATTGGTCATATAATCTGGATAGTATTTAGAACCATCTGATAATTTTAAATACACATTATAACCAATAGTTAATACACCATAAACCAATAAAAAGGTAATAATGAATCTTATAACCAGTTTATATTTCGTTAAGAGTTCTCTCAAATGAAAATTATTTATTAGCGTGCTGTTAAATTTATGAAAACCCTAATTTAAAATTCAACCTTTTGAATATTTTTGCCAAAAATTTGCGATTATGACTTTTGAAGCTTTAAAACCCAAAATAAAATTGATAGTATCAGATACAAGTCTTTCAGTAGATGAGCGTCTATTTAAAATTTGTGAATATCTTGAAGCTAATATAGACTATTATAATTGGGTTGGATTCTATTTTAAAAACGGTGATAAACACGAATTAAAATTAGGACCTTATGTTGGTGAACCGACAGATCACACCATAATTCCTTTTGGAAAAGGCATTTGTGGACAAGTGGCTGTGAGTAACAAAAACTTTGTAGTGCCTGATGTGTCTGCACAAGACAATTACATTGCTTGTAGCATTTCCGTTAAGGCTGAAATTGTAATCCCAATTTTTGTGAATGGAGAAAATATTGGGCAAATAGATATAGACTCTAACACTCCAAATCCCTTTACAGAAGCTGATGAGCGTTTTTTAGAGTTTGTTTGTAAAGAAGTTGCTAGTTTAATTTAATAATGCCACCAACTACTACATTCCAGTTCTAATCGCCTCTACAGGATCTAGTCTAGATGCTGAAATTGCTGGTATTACACCAGATATCAATCCTATAAATGTGGAAAGGGCAAAACCAAGAAACATATTGCCAAATGACAGAACAAACTCAAAGTCCTCACCAACTACACCGTTCATTATTAAGGATGTAATGTAAACAAGAAAAAGACCAATTAAGCCACCTACAACCGCTAAAATTACAGCTTCAAATAAAAATTGAAATAAGATAAAACGGTTCTTGGCTCCCAAGGATTTCTGAATTCCAATAAGGTTTGTACGCTCCTTAACACTTACAAACATAATATTGGCTATACCAAAACCACCAACTAATAAAGAAAAACCGCTTATTACCCATCCCACCAAATTAAGTGTTCCTATTATTGCATCGACAAAAGACACTAAACCAGATAGTTTATTAATAAAAAAGTCATCGTCTTCATCAGCTTTAAGCCCTCTGTAGGCTCTAAATTTTTGCTTTAGAACGCTTTCAAAAGCACCCATATCCACCCCTTTTTTTGGTTTTATAACCACAGCTCCTGGTAAACCATCTACTCCCCCATTTCTAAATTGTCTTACAAAATTTGCTGGCACAAAACCCTTTACATCTGGCGAGTCACCAAATCCAGATCCATACTTTTCTAGTACGCCAATCACAGTCAACTTTCTACCATATACTCGCACTACTTTACCTATTGGATTCGACTGGTCAAACAAATTTTCAGCCAACTCGTAACCAATAACAATAACAGGTGCTCCAGTATCCGATTCTAATTCTGAGTAAAACCTGCCCTTATCTATTTTTAAATCATCTATGGTATAAATGCCATGAGAAATTGGTGTAATCTCGATGTTAGTTAATGTTTCTGCCTGATAACGAATAGTTTCTCTTCCACCAAAAATCACATAGGCCGATTCTTCAATATCTGGCACGTTTCGTCTTACAAACTCATAATCATCATATTCCGTTTGAGGAAAATTATCACGTTTCCAACGTGGCACATCAGTTGGCCCAAATGAATACTTAGTAAGGTACATGGTGTTTTTATCAAGACCAGATAGGTTTTCCTTGATATTTTTATCCAAAGAATCTACTGCAGCCAAAACGGCAATGATTGAAAAGATACCAACAGTAACGCCTAAAAGTGATAAAAAAGTACGTAACTTATTATTTCTGAGGGCATTTAACGCAAACGAAAAACTCTCTTTAAAAACTCTTAAATAGACAAGCATGTGTTGGTTGTTTTAAAACAATTTAAAGATAGGACGTTTTCAACAATTTATTGTTACAAAAAACTTAAAGAAACTGATATAACCTCAAAGATTATACTATTGTTTATTTTATTTTTGCAGCATCAAATCACAACACAACATTATGAGCAACAAAACCATAGCCTCGGCACTAATTTCGGTATTTAGCAAAGATGGGTTAGAACCTATTGTAAAAAAACTTAACGATCTTAACGTTACAATTTATTCAACAGGCGGAACAGAAAAATTTATTAAAGATTTAGGCATTAATGTCGTACCTGTAGAAGACGTTACATCTTACCCATCAATCTTAGGTGGAAGAGTTAAAACTTTGCATCCAAAAGTTTTTGGAGGCATTTTAAATCGTCAAAATCACGAAGGTGATGTAGCTGAGCTTGCTGAGTTTGAAATTCCGCAAATAGACCTGGTAATTGTTGACTTATATCCTTTTGAGAAAACGGTGGCTTCTGGTGCCAGCAATCAAGATATTATAGAAAAAATTGATATTGGAGGCATTTCACTTATTAGAGCTGCGGCTAAAAATTATGCAGATGTTACCTGCGTATCTTCTGTAGATGATTATGCTGAATTTTTAGAATTACTTGAATCTAAAAATGGAGAAACTTCTGAAGAAGACCGTAAGCGCTTTGCTGCAAAGGCCTTTAATATATCTTCTCACTACGATTCTGCTATTTTTAACTATTTCAATAAAGATGAAGAAGAAACCGTTTTAAAGATTAGTGAGACAAAAGGCAAAGTATTACGCTATGGAGAAAACCCTCACCAAAAAGGATTTTTCTTCGGTGATTTTGATGCCATGTTTACTAAACTTCATGGTAAAGAATTAAGCTACAACAACCTTTTAGACGTTGATGCTGCTGTAAATCTTATTTTAGAATTTAAAGGTGAAGACCCTACTTTTGCTATTTTAAAGCATAATAATGCTTGTGGTTTTGCTCAAAGAGACACCATTCACCAAGCGTATGTAGATGCGTTGGCTGGCGATCCTGTTTCTGCTTTTGGTGGTATTTTAATCTCAAATACAGAGATTGATAAAGCAACTGCCGAAGAAATTCATAAGTTATTCTGTGAGGTTGTTATTGCACCTTCATTCAGTGACGACGCTCTAGAGATCTTAAAAGGAAAGAAAAACAGAATCCTTTTAATCTTAAATGATGTTGAACTATCTAAAAAAACGGTTAGAACCTGCCTGAATGGAGTTTTAGTTCAAGATAAGGACAACAAAACTGATGGATTAGACGACTTAAAAACAGCTACAACAAAAGCACCTACTGATGCTGAAAAAGAAGATTTAATTTTTGCTTCAAAACTTTGTAAGCATACTAAATCTAACACCATAGTTCTTACCAAAAACAAACAACTTTTGGCAAGCGGAACAGGACAAACAAGTCGTGTAGATGCACTAAACCAAGCTATTCACAAAGCAAAATCTTTCAATTTTAATTTAGAAGGAGCTGTTATGGCAAGTGATGCATTTTTCCCATTCCCAGATTGTGTAGAGATTGCAGACAATGCTGGTATTACTGCTGTAATTCAACCTGGAGGCTCTATAAAAGACGAATTAAGTATCAATTATTGTAATGAAAATAATGTTGCTATGGTCTTTACAGGAACACGTCATTTTAAGCACTAAAAAATATATTGAGTTAAGACATCTATAAGGGCAGAAATAACGTATAATTTATTACATTTACGCTTAGTCATAAACATATGACAAGAATAACCCGAATAATATTATAAACGCGCATGGGATTTTTTGATTTCCTAACGGAAGAAATAGCCATAGATTTAGGAACCGCAAACACACTAATTATACACAATGACAAAGTTGTTGTAGATAACCCTTCAATAGTTGCAAGAGACAGAATTAGTAATAAAATAATTGCTGTTGGTAAAGAAGCCAACATGATGCAAGGAAAAACACACGAGAACATTAAAACTATTAGACCTCTAAAAGATGGTGTAATTGCAGATTTTGATGCCTCTGAGCAAATGATAAGTATGTTTATAAAAAACATACCTGCGCTTAAGAAAAAGTTTTTTAATCCTGCATTACGTATGGTTGTTTGTATTCCTTCTGGTATTACTGAAGTTGAAATGCGAGCGGTAAAAGAATCTTGTGAGCGTGTTAATGGCAAAGAGGTTTACCTTATCCATGAACCAATGGCAGCAGCTATTGGTATTGGTGTAGATATTATGCAACCAAAAGGTAATATGATTGTAGATATAG
>JASBSA010000125.1 GCA_030149175.1 Winogradskyella sp.
ACTTTAACGCTTCCCCAAAAAAAAATAATAATCTACAGCCAAAAGACGAAACGATAAGTTTTCTTTTGAATTACTCAAAGGCTTTAAGTGTTATACATTATAATAAATTGAAGTTTGAAGCACTTCAGAATTAAGTTGGAAAAACTCCTGATTGAAAAATCAGGATTTTTTTGTGAATAACAACTCTTCGTAATTGTGTGTTTTTAGATATTCTTGTTGAAGCTCTTTTAGAAATTGAAGAACTTCTAGTTTTTTAGGGTGTTTGTCTAATAAGCAATTTTTTAAATTTTCATCATAGACAGTAATAACTATATACCAATGGCCTTTTCTACTAGAATAATTGTTATCAAAAGCCGTTACCCCTAATTTTTCGTCTAGAACTAAGTCTGTAAGCACTAAGCCAATATTCGCAGTTTCGTCGGTCCGTTCAACTTCATGATAAGTGAAGTAATAAGTATTAGTGTTAATTTGAATAGGCGAGTTTAGCCCAACATTATTATGATTAAGCTTGTATTTGGTATTGATGTAATTATAAAATTCATTAGCATCTTTAGGGTCTTTAAAAATAAATGAGGTTTCATTAGCTAGTTCTCTTTTAAACTTTTTGGCTTTCATCACCTTGTAGTCTTCATTCTTAAATTTAGGAGCAAATTTATAGGGAATGCAAGAGGTGGTAATTAGTAGTACAGATGCAATGAGTAATATCTTTTTCATTGATTGGTAGTTTCCAGAAAAGACATCAATAATTATACCAACCAAAAGCTATTTTTTCTTTTTATAATAATCGTCAATTACCGATTTTCTACCAATGGTTTTGGTAATAATATCTTTTTCTAAGTCCCAACCACGAGCAGGAGAGTATTCTCTACCATACCAAATGATTTGCAGATGGAGGTCGTTCCACAAATCTTTAGGAAATAAGCGTTTGGCGTCTTTTTCGGTTTGTACTACGTTTTTTCCGTTGCTTAAATTCCATCGATACATTAAACGGTGAATATGCGTATCTACCGGAAACGCAGGTATACCAAAGGCTTGAGATAATACTACTGCTGCAGTTTTATGACCAACAGCAGGTAAGGCCTCAAGTTCTTCATAAGTTTTAGGCACTTTACCATCGTGTTTATCAATAAGAATTTGAGACAACCCATGAATGCCCTTACTCTTCATTGGTGAAAGGCCAACGGGTTTTATAATCTCTCTTATTTCTTCTACACTCAATTTCACCATATCGTAAGGGTTGTCTGCTCGCTCAAACAACAATGGCGTAATTTGATTAACACGCACATCTGTGCTTTGCGCAGACATTAATACTGCTATTAATAAAGTGTATGGGTCTTTATGGTCTAATGGTATGGGGATTTCTGGGTAAAGTTCCTTTAACGTATTTATAACAAAATCTACCTTTTCTTGCTTAGTCATCTATGGTTATGTTGTTAAGGACAAATTTAAAGAAATGGTTTTGAAAAATTATGTAAGCAGTAGGTAATGATGATTTTATATTATTAAAACAGCCAGTTAGTCTAGTATATTCTACTCTTTAACAAGTAATTAGCCCTATATTTTGATAGTAAAACCAAAATCCTAAAATTTAGCACTACTTAAATAAATTTTAAATAGTTGATGTGAAGTTAGCTTACATTGTAAATAAAATTAATGGAACATCTGGCATCCAAAGGATGGTTACATTTCAGATTAATTATTTTGTAAAACATTATAGGTTTAATATCGATTTAATACTCCTAAATCAAGACGAGGAAGAAGAAAAGAACTTTTACAAAGTAGATAGCACAATAAGTTTTCACTTTCTCAAAACCTCATCCAAATCAATTAAACGGTATTACACTCTAGTAAGGTCTGTCAATAAGAAGCTGAGAAATATCAACCCAAAAATTGTTGTGGTTTGCGAAAGTGATATTTTCAGTTTGTATTTACCAAAAATTATTAGTGGAAATTATAAGATGGTTTACCAAAGGCACGACATTAAAGGACTAAATCTAAATATAGTCCAAACTTCATTTAAAACTATAATTTATTATTACCTCAAAAGGAGACTACTTGCTAAAGCAGGCAAACATTTTGATAAGTTTGTATTGCTATCTGAAGCGCATCGCGAGGATTGGAAGGGTATATCAAATATTGAAGTTATAAGCAATCCTATTATAATTGATACAAAAGGATACCAAGCAAAATTAGAAAACAAGCAAGTATTAGCAGTAGGAAGACACGATCCTATAAAAGGATTTGATATGCTGTTAAGATGCTGGAAAAAGATAGTTAAAAATCACCCAGATTGGAAGCTTATAATCGTTGGAAAGCGTACACATAGTATCAATCTAAAAAATTTAGCACAAAAACTAAGTATCACGGATAGTGTAGTTTTTAAGGGACATACAAAAGATATGTCAAAAGTCTATCTTGAATCATCAATTTTTCTATGCAGTTCTAGAATAGAAGCATTTCCGTTAGTTATTTTGGAGGCTATGTCATTTGGTGTCCCTGTTGTATCTTTTGATTGTGATTATGGTCCAAGGGAGATAATATCTAATTCTATTGACGGCATACTAGTGCCTCAAAATGACATTGATGTATTGGCTGATTCTACATGTCACTTAATAAAAAACAGTCATATTCGTAAAGAAATGGGTGAAATAGCAAGTAAAAATATCAAACGTTATTCAGTGGATAAAATAATGAATCAATGGAAAGCACTGTTTGAAGAACTTGTTTGAAACGATTCAGTTTAACGTATTTATAACAATATCTATCTTTTCTTGCTTAATCATTCATTGTATTTTTACAAAAAACAAAAATTAAGCAGTTATGACACATTTAAAAGTAGGTGATAAAGCACCAGAATTTTCAGCAAAAGATCAAGATGGAAATACAATTTCTTTAGCAGATTATAAAGGTAAAAAGCTAGTGGTATTTTTCTACCCAAAAGCAAGTACACCTGGATGTACTGCCGAGGCTTGCAACCTTAATGATAATTATGATAGGTTTAAAGCAAAAGGTTATGAAATTTTAGGTGTGAGTGCAGATAGTGCTAAACGTCAGTCTAATTTTAAAAATAAATATGGTTTTCAGTATCCTTTATTAGCGGATGAGGACAAATCTGTTATTGAAGCTTTTGGTGTGTGGGGACCAAAAAAATTTATGGGTAAAGAGTATGACGGTATTCATAGAACAACATTTGTCATTGATGAAAATGGCGTTTTAGAGGATGTTATTACTAAAGTAAAAACCAAAGAGCATACATCTCAAATTTTGAATGATTAAAAGGTTTTGGCAATAAAAAAAAGCGACCTTTCGGTTACTGAGCGTAGTCGAAGTAGGTCGCTTTTTTTATGAAGTTTTATTTGTGCATCACTTCTTCAGATTCGCAACCAAACAAGCTTTTTTCTTTTATGAGTTTTGCAACACCCTCTGGTAACATTTCTTCCCAATCATTATCACCATTTGCTATCTTTTTAAGTACAGTTCTGGAGAATACAGATAAGTTAGAAGCATCATAATCCGTTATATCTACTACTTTTCCGTTGTATTTAAAGAACTTGTAAAGCTCTTTCATACGTGGATGAACTTTTAGGTTTTCGCTCGTAGTTAAGCTGCCGTCATCATTTTGCATAGGATAGAGATAGACTCTTAAATCTTTGTAGAAAAGTTTACCAAAAGCTTCCAAAATCCCACCACTTAGATGACGATAGTACTTTTCATCAAATATATCTACCAAATTACTCACGCCCATGGTAAGTCCCATTCTATTTTTAGAATATTGTGAGAAGTATTCAACTAACTTGTAGTATTCCTGAAAATTAGAAATCAAAACGGTTTGGCCTAAAGAACAAAGTAATCTTGCCCTATCCATAAAATCCTGTTCGTCTATTTCTCCTTCTGCTCTTAAGTTAGAGAGTGTAATTTCAAATATTACTTGAGTATTCTCCTTTTCTACCTTGTTTTCTTTTATAAACATTTCGTATGATTTCTCATACATGTCCATATTAACCTTAGTAACTGGTCTAAAGCTTCCTCTTAGCGCTAAGATATTTTTTTTATATAGTACACGAGCAGGTAATACGTTGTTTCCATCTGGTGCAAACATTACGGCATCTGTCATTCCGTTTTTAACCAGTTGTAAACTCATTAATCGATTATCTACATCCTTAAAAACTGGTCCAGAAAAGTTAATAGTATCAATCTCTAATTGATCTTTTTCTAAGTGGTCATAAAGATAACGCAGTAATTTTCTTGGTTGGTTATACTTGTAAAAAGCACCATAGATTAAATTGGTTCCAAGCTTACCAAGTGTTTCCTGTTGCAATCTAGCATCATTCTCCTTAAAACGAATATGCAAAACAATTTCGTTATATTCTCCTTCGGGTTTAACTTGAAATTTTATACCAACCCAGCCGTGTCCTTTATATTTTTTAGCAAAATCTATAGTAGCCACAGTATTGGCGTATGAAAAGAAGATTTTGTTAGGATTATCTTCTTTTGGAATACGCTGTTCCATAAGATTCACTTCGTGAATGAGCATTTTACGGAGCCTAGCTTCAGTAACGTAACGCTTATCATCCTCAATACCATAGATGGCATCACTAAAATGCTTATCGTAGGCAGACATAGCTTTGGCTATTGTTCCCGAAGCACCACCAGCCCTAAAAAACTGACGTACAGTCTCTTGTCCTGCGCCAATCTCAGCAAAAGTTCCGTAAATGTCTTTATTAAGGTTTATACGTAAGGCCTTGTCTTTTAATGAAGGAATGTTTTCTAATTCAAAGTCGCCTTTATACGTTATTTCTTCCATGGATATTGGGATTACATCGTTTTCGCAAAGGTATTAATTTAGTGTGGCAAACAAAAAAATAACCTTATTTTTGTTTTAAACTTAACACCATTTTGAAAGTTACATTTTTGGGTACTGGAACTTCGCAAGGCATACCAATTATTGGTAGCAAGCATCCCGTGTGCCAAAGTAAAAACCCAAAAGACAAACGCTTGCGTGTTTCTGTTTTGATAGAGTGGGATGATTATACTTACGTTATAGATTGTGGCCCGGATTTTAGGCAACAAATGCTCAATACAAATGTCTCTAAAATAGATGGTATTATATTTACCCACGAACATGCAGACCATACTATGGGCTTAGACGACATTAGACCCTTTTTCTTTAAGCAAGGCGATATTGACTTATATGCGCACAAACGCGTTTTTAAGGCTCTAAAAAAACGGTTTGATTATATATTTACAACAAAGGAGAAATATCCAGGTGTCCCAAGTGTAAAAGAGCATATTATAAAAAATAAACCATTTCAACTAGGTAATATAACGGTAGTACCAATAGACGGGTTACATTACAAACTACAGGTATTTGGTTTTCGGTTTAAGGATTTCGCCTACCTCACAGATATGAAGACTGTTGCCGACGATGAAATTGAGAAATTACAAAATCTGGACGTATTGGTTGTAAATGCACTCAGAGAAGAGCCGCATATGTCTCATTTTAATCTTGAAGAAGCACTCGATTTTATAGATAGGGTTAACCCAAAACGAGCTTACTTAACTCACATAAGCCATCACATGGGTTTTCATGATGAGGTGCAACAAAAATTACCAGACAACGTTTTTTTAGCATATGATAATTTACAAATTACGATATAAGATATAGATATGAAGAGTAGAATTTTTATGTACCTGTTTATTTTTTCGGCCTTAGCGTTCATATTTCAATATGTAAACTCTAAAAATATTCTAGATAAGTACGAAAAAGACATAAAACAGTTTAAAGCTACAATTAAAACCCAGGAAAAAACCATAACTGAGTTAGAGGATCAAAATTTTGAACTGAATTATTTTAACATTGACAGAAACGATAATGCCTTAGATTATTTTATCGCTCAAGGTTATGATGTTGATGAATTGATTGTAGCGATCAAGGAAGGACTTTATGATACCAACCACTATGAGGGCGAAGACCATCCTATAGTACCTTTTGTATCTATGACGGGTTCTAAACTATTAATAAATAAAATAAGAATTGTAAACCATAAATGGATTTTAGCCAATTTTACTGATGGTGAGTATTGGGGAGAGATCTTTGTGAAGTACGATATTGACGAAAATAACGATCTTAAATATAAATTAGTGGAATATTTTATGTACCCAAAAATAGGCTAGAGGTAATCATTAAGCCAATCCCTAAAATCATAAAAATTCTGCGGTGCTACACCATGTCCTATAGGATATTCTTTGTAAACATGATTAATGTCTAAGGCTTTTAAAAACCCAGGTGTTTTTCTAGCCCAATCCACAGGAATCACCTGATCTGCATAGCCGTGGGATGAAAATATGTTTAAGTGAGATACTTTGTTTTTATCAATGCTTTTAGGTAAAATATTTTCGTTAAGATAACCACTGAGCGCAACTACATTTTTTAATTTTTCAGGATAGTTCATGGCCACAGATAGGCTTAAAATTGTGCCTTGGCTAAAGCCTAAAAGGGTTACATTATCTTTGTCTACTGGATAAGTGTCACAGGCATAATCAATAAAATCAGCAATTAAATCTACCGATTGCCTAGCTTGTACATTATCACTCCATTTTCCTTTTTCGGCATCAAAATTTATAGCATACCAAGCATTTCCATAAGGTTGCATAGCGTAAGGTGCTCTTAACGAAATAATAAAAAGTTCTTCTGATAATTCAGAAGCAAATGAGAATAAATCGTTTTCATCACTACCGTAACCATGACACATAATTAGTAAAGGTGCATTTTCTTTTGAAGTACTTGGTCTTTTAATATAATGTAGGCTAGTAGTCATTGTTAATTTTTATTTTAAATTTCTAAACCAGTCTTGAAAGTATTGCCCTAAGGTAGGAAGTAACTTATATTCTCCTTTGATGGCATAAACTAAGCAAAACACCCACGAAACAAAGGTAACAAACCATAGTGCTGTGCCAAACAATGAGTTAACATGCTTTTCACATATATTTGAAAAGGCTACCATAATAATTAAACCAATCATTTGTCTAGCATGAAAAAAGACATATGGGTTCTTTTTTTCTAGATTCAAGGAAATAGCTATGAGCAAACCAAGCGGAGTTATATAGGCAACGGTAGCTAAGATTTTGCCGTTTTTAATATCTAAGTTCTCCATTATTTTAAAGCTACTTTATTGTTAGCAATAACACCATAGACAGTACCTTTTAATTCCATACCGAGAAAAGCACTGTTTTTAGATTTTGAAGTTATATTCTCTTTATTGAATTGATATTTGTCGTCTGGATTAAACAAGCTTAAATTAGCAACTTCACCAATGTTTATTGAGCTTTCTGGTACACCAAATCTAGTTTTGCCCTGAGTTAGCAAACTAACAGCTTTCTTTGTGGTAAATACAGTTTGCAAAGCACCAAAAGCGGATTCTAAGCCTATAGTTCCGTATTTAGCATGGTCAAACTCTACTTTTTTATCTTCAATATCAATCGGATTATGGTCAGATGTTACCATATCTATAGTACCGTCTTTTAACCCTTCAATTAAAGCATCACAATCGTTTTGTGTTCTTAGTGGAGGTAAAACCTTATATCTAGTGTCAAAGCTTTCTAGGCTATCATCTGTTAATAATAAATTGTGTATCGCTACACTACAAGTCACATTAAGTTTTTTGGCTTTTGCTTCTCTAATGAGTTCTACAGATTTAGCCGTGGATATCGTTGGTATATGTAGTTTGCCTTCGGTATATTCTAAAAGGAATAAATCTCTAGCGACCTGCAATTCTTCTGCTAAACCAGGGTTTCCTTTTAAGCCTAAACGTGTACTGTTTATATTTTCGTTTACCACACCTAAACCAGAAATCTTTGATTCTTGTGGAAATGACAATACTAGTCCATCAAAATTACTAGCGTATTGTAAAGCAATCTTTATGAGATTAGGATTAGAAACAGGCTTCTGATAATCATAAAACGCAACGGCACCAGCATTTTTCATATCGTATAGTTCTGCTAAATCTGTGCTATTGCTAGCTTTTGTTAAAGCACCAATAGGATAGAGGCTAGTAGCTTTGTTTTGGGCTTTTGCTTTAACTAAAGTTATATCTGCAAAACTATCAATTATTGGGTTAGAATTTGCATTAAGAGCAACAGCTGTAAAACCGGATTGTGCGGCGGTTTTTAGTCCATTTTCTATGGTCTCTCTCTCTTCGTAACCTGGTTCTCCAAAAGATACGCTACTATCAAACCAACCTTGAGAAACATAAAGGTTGTCTAGCTTAATTTCTTTGTAATTATCAGGATTTGAAATGTGTTTGGAAATCTTAGAAATGCGACCTTTTTCAATTAAAATATCTACTGTTTCGTTGTGAAAATCACTTTTAGAATCAACGATTGTAGCAGATTTTATGAGTGCGTTCATTTAAGATATTTTAGTAGAAGTATTTCTATTATTAAAAATACTAGCGCAAAAATAACAAACCAT
The DNA here is from genome assembly GCA_030149175.1 of Winogradskyella sp. GTDB lineage: Bacteria > Bacteroidota > Bacteroidia > Flavobacteriales > Flavobacteriaceae > Winogradskyella. The sequence continues at coordinate 8,471 of JASBSA010000125.1, forward strand.
TTCCATAGTGCATTAATAGTTGTGCTACTTTTTATGTCGTTTATTGTTGTGGCTAAACTTTCGTTTACTGAAATATTTGCTGAGTTTTTAATGTCTAAATAGCTTAGGCTGCTTTCTGTTCTGTTGAAGTTAAAGCTCAGGTTTTGAATAACTTCAGACTTATTTTTTACTTCATAAATACCAGCATTTTCAGGATACTCTTGCGTTTCTAATACTACAGTTTTACTGTAGGTTTTTTGTAACGGAATCACCGAATTTTTAGGTGTGCCAAGTGTTAAAATATCGTCTTGTCCTAAAGCAACCTTTATAGCAATTGAATTTGGTTGACCAATAGTATAATACAACTGTGGTAACTTTAAACTTTGCTTACCTAAATTATACAATGTTGGTACAATTAAAGGCGAATTTTTAAAGTTAGAATTATCATCATTTAAGGCACTCGAAAATGCATAAACTCCATCAAATCCCACAAAAAAAGCATTACCATCTTCATAGGATAATACGCTATTAGCATTGGAAGAAAAACTATATGAAGATTCTACTTTTGGATACTGAAAATTGCTAACTTTAGAATAAAATGCATTGGCTAAAAGCGGATGATTATAGTTAATGGTTGTGATGCGTTTTTGCTGATTATTTAATGTTGAAAATTGAGAAATATTAATATTATTAAATAATTGATTATAAGTATTTAAGTTGATTCCTTTTGAAGGAATAGTCAATATGTGACCTCCATCATTTTTGAACGTGATGAGTGCTGTTCTTAATGCATCAGAAATAGTTTCAAGTTCATTTAAAACAATGAGGTTTTGATCTGGAATGAGATTGAAATTTAACTCATCTAGTTTAAACGAATTATACTCAAATTCATCATCTGTATAGATGCGTTTTAAGAAATTATCATCAGTATTTTCGTTTATTGAAAGAACCTTAATTTTTGGTTTAGAATTGATATTGAAATAAAAGCTATTATCATATTGCAAACCTGCATCCTCAACAACTAATTTTCCATTAATTTCTGCATTGTTAGAAACCGAAAATGTAGCTTCAGAATTTTCACTTATATCAACAGCATTTTTTGCTAATAAAACGTTATCATTAAATAAGGAAACTGTAATATTCTCAATAGCTTCACCTTGATTAGATAGTTTTACATTTAAGTCTAAGGTTTCAGCATTAGAATTGGCAACATAAACACTATCTATACTCACATTAGAAACTAAAGTAGATTTAGGTTGAACAATTTTGAGATTAATGGTACTATCGGTTTCAAATGTTATCGGATTGTCTTTTTGCTGAAAATCTGAAATTAAAATCAGGTTTTTTGTAGACGACTGATCCTTTGAGAATAATTGCTCACCTTTAATATAAAGTGCATCATAATTTAATTGGGTAGGAGAGTGCTCTAACTGAATTAAATCATTTTTTAAAGCTTTCAAACTTGTGTTCCTAAAGGTTTGCGTGTTGGTGAACAAGCTGATTTTTTCATCCTCAGGAAAATTGTTTATAATATCTTGAATAGCTTCATTAAGCAGACTTCCGTTTTTGCCAGTAGCTTGCATGCTGTATGAGTTGTCCAGATACACAACGGTTTCTTGTGCTTCATTAAAATCATCGGTGTTTGGTATAAAGGGTTGTGCAAACGCAATAATAGCGCAAGCCAACAACAACATTCTGGTAAGAAGTGTTAGCCACTTTTTTAATTGCGAGCTTTTTCTCGTTTGTAATTTTACGGCTTTTAAGAATTTTACGTTGGTAAATTGTACCTTCTGAAATCGACGTAACTGAAATAAGTGAATAAGTATAGGAACTATCAGTAAAAAAAGTGCGTAAAGTATTTCGGGATGTTTAAACTGCATTCCTTTTGTAAAGCATTTATAGTTGTTCCAAATATAGAAAATGAAATAGGATAAGAGTCATGCGCTTTTGAGAAATTTAACAAAAGAAGAAATAATCAGTCATAGACAGCATATTCTGTTTTTTAAAATAGTTCCTTATGTCTTTTTGCTCGTCTTCATTGGCAACCGTAATGATACTTTGTGGCTGATTAAGTTGTTCTAAATACTTAAAATTCAATAGCTTTTGCCCATAAATGTCTTTTCCTATTTTCTTTTCATTATCGCAAATCCAATGAAAAGGAATATCGTTTTTAATTAATAGTTTTGCTACTGTTTTGCCTTTATTTCCGGCTCCCCAAATGGCTATTGGTCTGTTTTTATCATAATCCAATTCTAAGAAGTAATGAACTTTAATATCCAAAAAGTAATTTATCGCATAATGCTCGTGTGTTCTAGATGTTCGTGTACTGTAATCGCGCCAATGGAGTAGCACTTTATCACAAGGAATACATTTATATTTTGCTCTGTAAAACCGAAACGTTAAATCATAATCTTCAGGATAACGATTAGGCTCAAAACCTTCACAGGCTATAAAATCATCACGATGTAGCATCCAACAAGGTGATGGTATTACACACTCTTTGTAAATTTCAGAATAGTTACTGCCTTTTTCGGTAAGCCCATTAAGCCAACGTTCGTAGCGTGCATAACCATTGCTAATGCCGTCAGTTCTAAAATATTTTACCTGCCCAACAGCAAGATGATGTTTACCATTTTCTAATAGACTATTCAACATTACTTCAAGTCTGTTTTTGGTCATTATATCATCGCTGTCCATTCTGGTGATATAAGTGCCTTTACAGTTGCTAAAAGCGGTTTGCAATGCAGAAATTATACCTTCGTGTTTATTGTTGTATAATTGAATTCGATTGTCGTTTTTTGAAAATTTTTCAACAAGAGTGTAAGATGTATCATCAGAATGATCATTTACAAAAATAGCTTCCCAATTGGTGTAAGTCTGATCAATTATAGAAGTAACACATTCAGAAATAAAAGCTTCAGTATTTTTAAAAGGAATTAAGATGCTGACTAAAGAATTGAGCATTATACTTCACAAAATTATTTATTGATAAATAAGAAATATACCCAAGTTATAAAGAAAAATAGCCATAATCCATTAATCCATTTTTCATTTTTAATTAAAATCAAGCCTAAATAAGTAAGAATTGGAATTGAAATTATGAAATAATCAGATTCAAAAATAGATTCATATTCTCCTTCATAGTAATCAGTTATTTGAAAAAATAAAAGGCAAAATGTTAACCAAACTAAAGGTCGCTTATATGTAGAAAAAATTCTAAATAATTTTGAACTTAGTAACATGTTAGTTTTTTAAGTGAACTTCTTAGTGTACTACAATAATAATCATTTTAACAAAACCTTTAGACTTAAAGTGGTAACAGATTGTAGATTTGTGCGTCTCGTAAAAAAATAAAATAATTATTCATGAAGAACTATTTAGCCATCTTGGGCTTAAGCGTAATTTTGGTAGGTTGTGGTTCAGCCAAACCAAAAGTAGATGATTTAGCAGTTAATAATCCTATTGAAACTGCTTTAGATTTAACAGCAGTGGTAGACGATAGAGTCCCAGTGACTATTAATCCTGGACGTTTTACTGCAGAAACGGTAACATATAGATTGCCAAGAGTAGTGCAAGGAACTTACTCTGTTAGTGATTTTGGTAAGTATGTAGAGGATATGACAGCTTTAGATTACAAAGGCAATGAGCTTGATGTTACCAAAGTAGATACCAACACATGGACCATTTCAGATGCTACTAAATTAGACAAGTTAACCTATTACGTTAATGATACTTTTGATATTGAATCTACAGGTGGCATAGGTGGTGAAAACCCATTCTCGCCAGCAGGAACAAATATTGAAGAAGACAATTATGTATTAAATCTTCATGGATTTATTGGTTATTTTGATTCTTTAAAAAACAACCAATACGCTTTAGATGTTACTGCACCAGCAACCTTTGTAAGAACTTCGGCTTTAGAAGACAGAGGAATGAAGTCTAGTCCTGATGGAAAATCTATTACAAGCAGCTATTTTGCACAGCGTTATTTTGAAATTACCGACAACCCAATGATGTATGGTAAGTTGGATGTTGAAGAATTTATGGTTGGTGATATTAAAATAGTATTGAGTGTATTTTCACCAAACAAAGTGCATACTGCGGCAAGCCAAAAGGAAACGGTTTATAAAATGATGCAGGCACAAAAAAACTACTTAGGCGATATTAACAGTACAGCACGTTATGATATTTACTTATACTTATCCGATGGATCTGATACTGCACCAAAAGGAATGGGAGCTCTAGAGCACCACACCTCCACAGTAGTGGTTTTACCAGAATCTTCTAGTAAAGAAGGATTAGCAGCATCTATTATAGATGTTGTAGCACACGAGTTTTTTCATATCGTAACTCCATTATCTGTTCACTCAGAAGATGTGCATTATTTCGATTACAATCAACCAACATTTTCTAAACATTTATGGATGTACGAAGGCGTTACTGAGTATTTTGCACAACACTTTCAAGTGTATGAAGGTTTGGTAGAGCCGGCTGATTTTTATAACACCATGATGACGAAAATTAATACATCTAAAAACTTAGATGATGCTATGAGTTTCACAATTATGAGTGAAAATGTATTAGAACAACCTTATGCTTCAAATTATTATAACGTTTACATGAAAGGTGCCTTAATAGGTATGTGCATAGATATTTTAATGCGAAAAGAAAGTGATGGCAATAGAAGTATGTTGTCTTTAATGAAAGAATTATCTGCAAAATACGGTAAGGATAAACCATTTGAAGACGATAAACTAATAGCTGAAATTACAGAAATGACCTATCCTAGCATTGGGGAATTCTTAAGAACACATGTTGAGGGTGATGTGCCAATTAACTACAATGAATTTTTTGAAATGGTTGGCTTAACATTGGGAGAAAGTGAAGTGCCGACAAACTACATTTTTGCAGGTGGTCAAAATATCATTTTTGATGGAGACCAAGAAAAAGGAACTATTTTCTTCTCACCAATGGTGTCTAAAAATTCATTCTGGTCGTCAGAAGGTGTTCAGCCAGGTGATGTAATTAAAAAGGTAAACGGAACAGAATTAACGCTTGCCAATGCACAACAAGTCATTGGAGGCATGTTTGGATGGCAAGAAGGCATGGAATACAGCTTAGATTTAGAGCGCAATGGCGAAGCTGTAGTCTTAAAAGGGACTTTAGGTAAAGCCACAGCAATTAGCGAATCGTTAATTGAAGATGAAAACGCTACCGAAGCACAAAAGGCGGTAAGACAAGCTTGGTTAAAAGGGTAATCAATTCCTGCGAAAGCAGGAATCTCATAATACAAAAAAGGCTTCCAATTTGGAAGCCTTTTTTATTGTATTCTCGTCATTCTGAACTTGCCTGAGCTGAACGAATCTAAAATCAAAATCGTTAACTGTAAGATGCTGAACTAAATTGACTACGTCGAATCTTTGATTTCAGCATGACAACAATAACGCTTTATCATTCTGGACATGTTTCAGTAATTCAGAATCTAGGTGAATTAATTATTACATAGAGATTCCTGCTTTCGCAGGAATTTAAAACCCCTCAAAAACACCCAAAGCAAAGAGTGCAAAATCATACTTCACAGGATCGTTAGGGTCTAACTTGCGTAGATTCTTATCCAATTCCGCCAAGGCTTTGGCATCGTTTTGTTTGCGTTTCAATAAGCCTAATTGTCGAGCCACATTCCCGGAATGGACGTCCAAAGGACAGCTGAGCTGCGCAGGAGAGAGGCTGTCCCAAATCCCAAAATCTACGCCTGCATTATCCTTACGTACCATCCAGCGTAAGTACATATTAATACGTTTGGCAGCAGACTTTTTAAGAGGATCACTCACATGCTTTTTGGTACGCTCTAAATGCGGAATCTCAAAAAACAGTTTTTTAAACTCGTGGATACTTTGTTGAAATGAGTTAGGCTCAGCGTGATTTGCAAGTACAGCTTCTAAGCCATTATGTGCTTTATAGATATGTTGCAGACTTTTTATAAACTGTATAAAATCATCACCATTAAACGTTCTATGAACAAACGACTGTAAAGCTTCTAAATCAGAGTCTTGGTGCTGAGTTACAAACTCATAAGGTGCGTGGTCTAACAGCACCATCATTTTATTAGCATTTTTAATAATGCTTTTACGATTTCCCCAGGCAATAGTAGCGGTTAAAAACCCAGCAATCTCAATATCCTCTTTTTTAGAAAATTGATGCGGCACTTGTATTGGGTCGCTCTCAATAAACTTTGGGTTATTGTACAGGTGGACTTTCTCGTCTAAAAAGGTTTTAAGTTCTGATGTTTTGAGTTTCAAAAAGCTAAGATTTAGACTGCAAAAATAAGGCTTTGTTAAAAATACGTAACGTTACGTATTGACTTCTTGGTTTAAAAATGCGAACTTCGCTTATCAATCGATATAGTTCATTGAATATGGAACCATATCTTAACGTTGCCCACCATTTGAGAAATCACTACACAATATTTCAATTTTATATTGATTGAAACACAGACAAATCTGAAAAAAAATGTTAATATTGCATAAATTTATAACTTATAGGTTATATTTACGTTGAAGAGAAAAGCAGTCATATTAGCTTTAGGTACAAAATACCTTATTTGTTGCGACATTGAATTCCTTCCAGAATTCTTTGAATATGTAATGGAAGATGAAAAGCACCAAAAGGAAATGAAACTGATTTTCGAGCAAGTACAAGAGGGTCTAAGAACTAAAAAATATAGTGACGAAAGTTTTGGAACAAAAGCTATGAAACCATTTTTAAATAGAGAAAATGACCGAATAATATGTAAACCCGTAAAAAGAAAAAATCAAAAACAATGCATAGTAATGTCTGAATTATATCTTCAAAAAAAATCGGACAATGTAAATAAAGTACTAAAAACCAGATATAAAATAGTTGCGAGCTATGAGTACGAAATTATCGACTAAAATTAAATCAATTCTTAAAAAGAAGGTTTTCAATCTTGAGCACGAATCAAAAATGGCTCAAGCAAGAATTCTAAGCCCTTTTATTGAAATAATCGAGGACAACAATATTACTCAATTAGAACTTCAAAAGTTAACGGGTTTAAAACAACCATTCATAAGTGGTTTGTTTAATCAACAAAGGAAGTTAAATATGGAACATATTGCTTTATTTCAAGAAGCTTTGGGAATAAAGCTACAGCCACCAGCTTATTTATCAGAACACGAACACAATGAAAAGTTTTATTCTGACAAACAATATATACCAGCAATAACTCATTTCTTGGATTCTTGTGAATTTAAAAACGAATTCATCGTTCGGTGGATAGATTCAGATAAGTTGACAGAGAACATTGAGAACGAAGGATATTCAGTAATAAATTCTGGTTGTTTATCTGACAAGCTTTTTGAAGAAAGTCAAATATATTCTGAAACTGACGATACCTTTTAAAAATTATGGAAAAGAACATTTTTAGTGAGGATTTAAAAATACTTAATCAAAGTATCAGAAGTATGGTTTACATTGATAGTTTGAATAAAGATTTTGATATTTCCACTTGCGACTTAAGCTTTAAAATTCTTCGACACAAGGAAAAAGAGAGAGATTTCAAAGTTCAGCTTTTCTTAGAAATGGAAACGTTTAAAATTTTTGTCGAGGGTCATTATCAAGTAGATGATAATATTCCTGAAGAAAACATAAATCTTATAATTGAAAAGGGAGGTCTGACAACTTTAATTCCATTCTTAAGATATTCAATTTTAAATGCAACTTCAGCGACAAAAGATGGTCCGATTAATCTACCGCTAATAAATCTAAATCATTTGATTAAAAACCAAATGGAAAAAAATAAAACAGCGGAGAAAAATAAAACAGCGGAGAAAAATAAAGCTTCAAAAAAGAAGAAAGCCCCTAAAGCAAAGAAATAAAAACGGTGGGCAACAATGGCTATAAGTAATTGCTTGTTCTCGCCTACTTCTGAAAATCCTCGCGGATTTTCAGCCTGGTGTGTACTTGCAAAGTTACGTGCTAAACCACGCAACTACTCATAGCCGAGACCGATAAGCGCAACCAAAAACCACCCTCAAACTTTTCAAAAAACTTTAATCAAAACTATTCTAGTATTTAATTACATTTGCACTCGCAAAAAAGCCCATCCTCAATCCTTCCCAGAAGGAAGGAGGAATAAGTTGGGTGTAATGTTTAACTAAAAAGATTCCTGCCTTCGCAGGAAATATTATGAAAGCTGGAATAGTAGGATTACCAAACGTAGGAAAATCAACCTTATTTAACTGTTTATCTAACGCTAAAGCGCAAAGTGCAAACTTTCCGTTTTGTACTATAGAACCAAACATTGGTGTGGTTAACGTACCAGACCCAAGATTAGCAAAACTAGAATCTTTGGTTAATCCAGAGCGCGTAATGCCTGCAACGGTAGAGATTGTAGATATCGCAGGTTTGGTAAAAGGTGCCAGTAAAGGTGAAGGTTTAGGAAACCAGTTCTTAGCCAACATTAGAGAAACCGATGCTATTTTGCACGTATTACGTTGTTTTGATAACGATAATATTGTTCACGTTGATGGTTCTGTAGATCCAATAAGAGACAAGGAAACCATTGATATGGAGCTTCAGCTTAAAGATTTAGAAACTACTGAAAAGAAATTAGATAAAGTAAAGCGCGCTGCTAAAACTGGTAATAAAGAAGCCCAAGCAGAAGAAGCAGTGCTTTTAAAAATAAAAAACGGTTTAGAGTCTGGTGTGTCTGTGAGAGCTTTAGAGTTTTCAGATGAAGATTATGCAGACTATGTAAAGCCATTACAGTTTATTACAGACAAGCCTGTTATGTATGTGTGTAATGTAGATGAAGGCTCTGCAAACACTGGTAATGCTTATGTAGAGCAGGTGAGAGAAGCGGTAAAAGATGAGCACGCAGAAGTATTGGTATTAGCTGTTGGTACAGAAGCCGATATTAACGAATTGGAAGACTACGAAGAACGCCAAATGTTCTTAGAAGATATAGGTTTAGATGAACCAGGTTCGGCAAAATTAATTAGAGCGGCTTATAAGCTTTTAAATCAGCAAACCTACTTTACTGCTGGTGTAAAAGAAGTAAGAGCGTGGACGGTTACTGTTGGTGCTACTGCGCCACAAGCTGCTGGAGTTATTCATACCGATTTTGAAAAAGGCTTTATTAGAGCAGAAGTTATCGCATATGATGATTATGTAAGCTATGGAAGCGAAGCTAAAGTAAAAGAAGCTGGTAAAATGCGTGTAGAAGGGAAAAACTACATTGTTAAGGATGGAGATGTGATGCATTTCTTGTTTAATGTGTAAATAGAGTTGATTTGGTTTTTCAATCTGAATTTTTCTAAGGAGAACTTTTTTCAATTTTATGAAACCGTCAGTTAGAGTGATTTTGAGTGATACTGAGCGAAGTCGAAGTAGCGCGATAAATTATATTTAGAAACTTTTCTGATAAAATCCGTCACTTCGAGTGAATTTTTCGATTGAAAATGAGAAGAATTTGTATCGAGAAGCAGAATTTCATCAATATATTTAAAGTATTAAAACATTTCATGTGACCTTTCAAAAATGTAGGTGTCTTACTACAAAAGAAAAATTATGCCTCAAATTATTGCTGAAACTGAAATTGATTCAGACATTCAAACTTGCTTTGATTTAGCAAGAGATGTTGGGTTTTACAAGCAGTCTCTAAAAAACAGAAATGAAATACCTGTTAGTGGTAAAATTTTGGGTCTTGTAGAAGAAGGAGATGTGGTTACCTGGGAAACAAACCATCTTGGCTTTATGCAACATCTTACACTAAAGGTAACGGAGTTAAAAAAACCTTCACTCTTTGTGGATGAAATGACTGAGGGTAGTTTTAAATCGTACAGACACGACCACATTTTCAAAGAGCAAAAGGGTAAGACTATTATGATAGATAAACTTCACTTTGCATCTAAATATGGAATCATAGGTAAGATTACAGATTATCTTATTTTTAAAAGGTATTTAAAAGGGCTTATGACTACCAGAAACAAAATTTTAAAGCAAAAAGCTGAAGAATTATCAAAACGATAAAATTTCTTGAGGGTTCTCAACAATAACGGTACTTTATTGTTAATTACTTTACC
>JASBSA010000013.1 GCA_030149175.1 Winogradskyella sp.
CTCAAGCAGATCAGCCCGACAGGTCAGGGATGGGACGGGACGTTCAACGGCAACAACATGCCATCGAGCGACTACTGGTTCACAGTGGAGTACGAAGAGCCCCTTACCAACCAAACAAAAGAGTTCAAAGCCCATTTTACCCTACGACGATAAGTAGTTAAAAATATAAAGAAAAGCCTGAAGATTAAGTTCAGGCTTTTTTTATGTGTCAGTTTTTGTCGGTAATGATCTTTCTACAGGTGTTAGTTAATGCTAAAGAATTCTTCAATATAATATTATACATTTATTCTGTTCAGCTAGGATTTAAAGATTTAGGTGGTTGCATTCAAATTTAAACATAGTTTGGTGTTCCCGATAAACTAAAACTAAATACGCTTTGTTTTGTGTTAAATCGAATAGTTTGTAAAAAAAAATTAGATGTATAAAAAAACGCTCAATAGTTATTAACTATTGAGCGTTCTATTTACTCTAAAAGGAGTATTAGTACTTTAATTGTGTGTGATTAAATTTTAAATCCTAGAGTTAAAAAAACATCTGTAAATTTTGATTGAAATCCAACTGAATCAGTAAGTCCGACATTATATAGTTGATAATTTGTGTCACGTTCCGCTTGACTAAAGGCTAAATCAAGATTTAGGTTTCCAAAGTTATACCCAAGACCTAATGAATACCCGGTTAAATCGCCAAAAAAAGTCTCATCCTTATAAGGACTTTCTTCAAAACGATAACCACCTCTAAAGCTTAGTTGTTTATATCTGTACTCGCCTCCAATTCTATAAGAATTTGCAGTATTTAAAGAATTATTAATGGTGTTATTTAATGTGGAAAAAAACATATCAGAAGCTGGTCTAAATTTAACTCCGCTATAATCTTTGATGGAATAATCAAAACTAATTAATCCTTGTTTTCCAAAAACATAAGCCAAACTTCCTGTAACTTTTGAGGGAGTTTGTAATCTATATTCAGGGAAAATATTTACTACGTTAGGGTTTATGATTATGTTACCTTCAGTTGTACTTGTAGTAGCTAAATATTGAGACGTTTCTTCAGATATTCTAAACCATGTAGGCGAGTTGTAAGATAAACCAACTCTAAATTCCTCAGTAACTTTTGCAATTCCACCTAATTGAAAAGAAAAACCGCTTCCTGTTGTTAATAGGTTATTTTCAAAATCAACATTAGTTATAGTGGAATTTGTATTTGAATTGGTTTCGTTCAAAAACGTACTTCTCTCATAATTGATAAAATGTGCGTTAAGATTAATTCCTAAGAATATTTTGTCTTCGTAACTTGTTGCCAAATTAAAGGCTAATTTTCCATTATAACCTCTGCTTGAATAGTAGTATTGTTGATCAAAATTAGTTCCGTTGAGATCTATATTTGAGGTGTAGGCAGTATTTTCATCTGTATTTTCAACAGGGTCAATAATAAAGCCTTCATAACCTAAAAATGCCTGTTGATTTCTAAATCCATACAAAGAGCCAATTTCAGAGTAGGCTTGGGATATGGTTTCATCAGGAAAGGCGGAAATTTCATCGAGTCGTAAATTTTGAGCATTTGAAAGGAAATAACTTCCTATCGAATTATTTGGATTGACACCTCTTGCCACCCAGTCATCATCAAAGTCTGCAGACCTATCATAAGCAGCGCCTAATGTGAATTTTTTCCATGGTGAACTTTCATTTCTGTTTACAAATACAAACGTTGCACCAAGCTGATTTAAATCGAAATTAGTATTTGAAGAATTCGTAAATCCATTGAAATAGTTGATATCATCATTTTTATTAAAAACACCAACAGAAACTGAGGCGTGACTATTGTTAAAAATTGCAGAACCTGCAGGGTTTATATTCACAGCAGACATATCTCCACCAAGTGCACCAAAGGCACCGCTCATAGCTCTAAAACGAGCTGTTCCTTGAATTTCATCCATAGAGTAGCGAACTGCATCTGATACATCTTGTGCCGACATAAAACATGAGGTAGTTAAGCCTACGCATAGCATAAGTATATTTTTCATAAGTTATTTTTTTTGTTAAAAAGAAAAAGGGTATTGATTATCCGCGACCACGTCTGCTACCACCACTTGATCTTGATCCACCTGAAGATCTCGAACTCCCAGATGAGCGAACGCTACCTGAGGATCTAGATGAAGAGCTTCTTGATGACCTAACAGAACCAGACGATCTAGAACTTCTTGAAGATCTTACTGTTCCAGAAGATGATCTGCTGCTTCTCGTAGATCTTATGACTCTTGATGATCTGCTGGTGCTAGGTCTAGTAATTCTACTATTAGATGATCTAGAGGAAGGGTTTCTTACAGTACCATTTCTTGATGAACGAATTGCTGAGTTAGATCTACTGGCGCTAGAGCGTGTTGCACTTCGTGAAAGTCTACTCGTAGAATAATCTCTTCTTGATATGGCAGAATTACTTCTACTGGCCCTATTTAGATAACCGTTATTAAGCATAGAGCCTCTTCTACCAGCATTGTAAGCATAGCGATTATCTCTATAGTAACCATTCCAGCCCCAGTTATTCCAGCCATAGCCCCATCCAGGAGCCCAGCCCCAGTTGTTCCAACCGTAGCCCCAGCCAGCATTCCAGCCCCAGTTATTCCAGCCAAAACCCCAACCAGCGTTCCATCCCCAGTTGTTCCAGCCCCAGCTATTCCATCCCCAAGGTCGTCCCCAACCCCAGTTATTCCATCCCCAGCCCCAACCGGTATTCCATAGCCACGGGTCATTCCAGCCATACCAGCCATTGTCTATAATATTAATAGTAACATTATCGTTATTTTGTCCCCAGCCACCATAGACAGGCCTTTCTTCAATAGTGTCTTGTGCTTTTTCTAAATAGTTACCTTCATAAGAATCTATATCTGTAAAAATTTCACTGTTTTCCCTAGCAGCATCTATTTGAGCAGCATTTTCAGCAAAATAATTCTTATAATAATCAGAGCCGTTAGTGGATGTAGTTGCCACAGGTTGATCAACAACGGTAGTCTCATAATTTTCATCGTTTCTATTTTCGGATGAATAAATACCGTCATCATCGTAACCTGCATATTGAAAAGAACCACATGAAGTTAACACGGCCATTAAACCGAGTGCAACAAAAAATGGCAATTTGTGTTTTGTAATGGTTTTAAATTGCATATCTCTTATATTTTATTGTTGAACATAGCAAAAATAGTTAGTTTTGCGAAACTATTTTTTTATTTAACATAGTCACAATATTTGTGCCAAAACCTTGAAAATGAGTAAAAATCTTACTACAAGAGCTGAAGATTATTCAAAATGGTATAATGAGTTAGTTGTAAAGGCTGATTTAGCCGAAAATTCTGCTGTTCGTGGATGTATGGTCATTAAGCCGTATGGGTATGCTATTTGGGAAAAAATGCAGGCAGAATTAGATAGAATGTTTAAAGAAACAGGGCATCAAAACGCTTATTTTCCTTTATTTGTTCCAAAGAGCTTGTTTGAAGCAGAAGAGAAAAACGCTGAAGGTTTTGCTAAAGAATGTGCCGTTGTAACGCATTACAGATTGCAATCTGATCCTGATAATGAAGGTAAACTTAGAGTAGATCCTAATGCTAAACTAGAAGAAGAACTCGTTGTTAGACCAACCAGTGAAGCGATAATCTGGAATACATATAAAGGATGGATCCAAAGCTATAGAGATTTACCAATTTTAGTAAACCAATGGGCTAATGTTGTACGCTGGGAAATGAGAACCAGATTGTTTCTAAGAACAGCAGAGTTTTTATGGCAAGAAGGTCATACAGCACACGCAACAAAAGAAGAAGCAATTGCGGAGACTGTACAGATGAATAATGTATATGCGCAATTTGCAGAAAATTTTATGGCTATTCCTGTTATTCAAGGTGTAAAAACAGAAAGTGAGCGCTTTGCTGGTGCAGAAGACACTTATTGTATAGAAGCCTTAATGCAAGATGGAAAGGCTTTACAAGCCGGGACATCACACTTTTTGGGTCAGAATTTTGCAGAAGCATTTGATGTAAAGTTTACTAATAAAGAAGGAAAGCTAGAGTATGTTTGGGCAACATCTTGGGGTGTTTCAACAAGGCTTATGGGAGCTTTAATCATGACCCATAGTGATGATAAAGGATTGGTATTACCACCAAATTTAGCACCTAGTCAAGTTGTCATTGTTCCTATTTATAAAAACGATGAACAGTTTGAAGCCATTAAAGAAGTGGCCAACAAAATAATAGATGATTTAAGGGAGTTAAACATTAGAGTAAAGTTTGATGGTAGAGATACATTGCGTCCAGGGGCTAAATTTGCACAGCACGAATTGCAAGGTGTTCCTTTAAGAATAGCTATTGGCCCTAAAGATCTTGAAAATAAGACAGTAGAATTAGCACGTAGAGATACTTTTACTAAAGAAACCATAGTGTTAGATAGAATTAATGTTGTAGTAGAAAATCTGCTTGAAGAAATACAGGAGAGTTTATTTAACAAGGCATTAGATTTTAGAGATTCACATATAACAGAGGTTAATAATTTTGAAGAGTTTAAAAAGGTGCTAGAAACCAAAACAGGTTTTGTTTCTGCACATTGGGATGGGACAGCTGAAACCGAACAGAAAATAAAAGAGTTAACAAAAGCAACTATTAGATGCATTCCATTAGACAATAAAAAAGAAGAAGGAAAGTGCGTATATACTGGTAAATCATCTGATCAGCGTGTACTATTTGCTAAGGCTTATTAAAAAAAAATTAAAAAAAATAAATTAGTTGTTGCAACATTTAAAAATAGTTGTATTTTTGCATCCGCAATGGAAACATTGTAGGCTCATTTAAGAATGAAATAACTAAATGGCCCGTTCGTCTATCGGCTAGGACGCCAGGTTTTCATCCTGGTAAGAGGGGTTCGATTCCCCTACGGGCTACAATTTTTAATTAGAAAAAATAAAATGGCAAATCATAAGTCAGCTTTAAAAAGAATTAGAAGTAGCGAAAGAAAAAGAGTGCTAAACAGGTACCAGCATAAAACTGCACGTAATGCTGTTAAGAAATTACGTGAGCTAACTGATGCTAAGGAGGCGCAAAAGATGTTACCTTCTGTGATTAGCATGATTGATAAGTTGGCTAAGAAAAATATCATTCATTCAAATAAAGCTGGTAATTTAAAATCTCAGTTAACTAAACATGTTGCTGCGTTATAAACGTAGAAAACTACTAGATATTAAAAAGTCTTCCTACAGGAAGACTTTTTTTGTTATATATCTTTCTATCTAGTATTAAAAAACATAAAAAAGCCTTGAATCATCATGATTCAAGGCTTTTAGGTTTATACAACTTTCAAAAGCTAATTCTTTATCCATTCATAGAAATAAGAAACTCTTCATTGTTTCTTGTTTGCTTAAAGCGATCATTTATAAATTCCATCGCTTCCACAGGATTCATATCTGCAAGATATTTTCGCATCACCCACATTCTTTGGATCGTATTATCATCTAGTAATAAATCATCACGTCTTGTACTAGATGACGTAAGATCTATAGCAGGGAAAATACGACGATTAGAAATCTTACGATCTAACTGTAATTCCATATTACCAGTACCCTTAAATTCTTCAAAGATAACTTCGTCCATTTTAGAACCGGTTTCTGTTAAGGCTGTTGCTATAATGGTTAGAGAGCCTCCATTCTCTATATTTCGAGCCGCTCCAAAGAAACGTTTTGGTCTATGTAAAGCGTTTGCATCAACACCACCAGAAAGAATTTTTCCAGAGGCAGGCTGTACCGTGTTATATGCTCTTGCTAAACGTGTAATAGAGTCTAGTAAGATGACAACATCATGACCGCATTCTACTAGGCGTTTAGCTTTTTCTAGTACAATATCAGCAATCTTTACATGCTCATGAGCTTCCTTGTCAAAAGTAGAAGCAATAACTTCACCACGTACATTACGTTGCATGTCTGTTACTTCCTCAGGTCTTTCATCAATAAGTAATATCATTTGATATACTTCAGGATGATTAGCAGCTATAGCATTAGCAACATCCTTAAGTAACATTGTTTTACCAGTTTTTGGTTGTGATACAATCATACCACGTTGCCCTTTTCCTATAGGGGAAAACAAATCCATTATTCTAGTAGAAATAGTGCTTTGTTTTTCTGCAATATTAAACTTCTCTTTAGGGAAAAGGGGAGTTAAATGTTCAAAAGCAACACGGTCTCTAACAACGTTAGGATCTTGCCCATTGATTTTACTTACTTTAATAAGTGGAAAATACTTTTCACCTTCTTTAGGTGGCCTAACATGGCCAAGTACCGTATCTCCTTTTTTAAGACCGAATAACCTTATTTGTGATTGCGATACATAAATATCATCGGGAGAGGTTAAATAGTTATAGTCTGATGATCTTAAGAATCCATAACCATCTTGCATAATATCTAAGACACCTTCACTTTCAATAATAGCATCAAACTCAAAATCTGGTTCACGATAACGGTTTCTGTTATCCTTGTTACCATTATTCTTTTGGTTATTACTATTGTTATTTCGATTTTGTCTATTATCGTTTTTCTGATTGTTGTTAGAACGTCTATTATCGTCTTTACGATCGTTAGATTTATTATCTTGACGTTGTTGGTTTTGCTTGTCCTTATTAGACTTCTGTTCTTGATTAGACTTTTGTTCTTGAGGCTTTGAGTCTTCTTTTTTATCCGAAAACTCCATTGATTTTTGTTCGCTATTATCTTTGGGCTTTCTCTGTACTCTTGCTCTTCTCTGTTGAGGCTTATTTTGTTTTTGTTCTGGTTTTGTTTTAGAGTCTGTTTCAACTTTTGCTTTAACTGCGTCAGGATTTGCAGCCTGATAATCTAAGATTTGATATACCAAGTCTAGCTTTTTCATTGAGCGGTACTTTGGTACGTTGAGTTGTTTAGCTATATCCTGTAACTCAGGAAGCTTTTTAGCTTTTAACTGTGAAATTTCAAACATTCGTATGTTATATAATGTATTACAATTTGATATTATTAATTCAATATTTTCTAAATGAAATAAAAAGAAAAAAAGTGAAATTAATTTGGAAGATAGAATGATGCAACTCAGTATATTGCCACATTCTATTGCAATAATACAATTTTATTT
>JASBSA010000023.1 GCA_030149175.1 Winogradskyella sp.
GGTCGCATTCCTTTGGGGAATAGGTTGTATTATTTATACCGTATCAACAGGTATTGGAGTTTGGGGTCTTAACAAGACTGTAAACTGGGCTTGGGATATTACTAACTTCGTTTGGTGGGTTGGTATTGGTCACGCAGGAACGCTGATTTCGGCAGTACTATTATTATTCCGTCAAAAATGGAGAATGGCTATTAACCGTTCTGCAGAAGCTATGACAATCTTCTCTGTTGTGCAGGCAGGTTTATTCCCAATTATTCACATGGGTCGTCCATGGTTAGCTTACTGGGTATTACCAATTCCTAACCAATTTGGTTCTTTATGGGTTAACTTTAACTCACCATTACTTTGGGACGTATTCGCTATTTCAACTTATTTATCTGTATCATTAGTATTCTGGTGGACAGGTTTATTACCAGATTTCGCAATGCTTAGGGATAGAGCAATTAGACCTTTCCAAAAGAAAATATATTCTTTAATAAGTTTTGGTTGGTCTGGTAGAGCAAAAGATTGGCAACGTTTTGAGGAGGTATCATTGGTACTTGCAGGTTTAGCAACACCACTTGTACTTTCTGTACATACTATTGTATCGTTTGACTTCGCAACATCAGTAATTCCAGGTTGGCATACTACGATTTTCCCACCTTACTTCGTTGCAGGTGCGATTTTCTCAGGATTCGCTATGGTAAATACGCTTCTTATTATTATGAGAAAAGTATGTAACCTTGAAGATTATATAACAGTACAACACATCGAGCTAATGAACATTGTAATTATGATTACGGGTTCAATCGTTGGTGTGGCTTATATCACTGAGTTATTTATTGCTTGGTACTCTGGTGTAGAGTACGAACAATATGCATTCTTAAACAGAGCAACAGGACCTTACTGGTGGGCATATTGGGCAATGATGACTTGTAACGTATTCTCTCCACAGTTTATGTGGTTTAAGAAACTTAGAACAAGTATTATGTTCTCGTTCTTTATATCTATTGTTGTAAACATAGGTATGTGGTTTGAACGTTTCGTTATTATCGTTACATCATTACACAGAGACTACTTACCATCATCTTGGACTATGTTCTCTCCAACATTTGTAGATATAGGTATATTTATAGGTACAATAGGATTCTTCTTCGTACTATTCTTATTATACTCTCGTACATTCCCTGTAATAGCACAAGCAGAAGTTAAGACAATTTTAAAATCATCTGGTGAGCGTTACAAAAATATAAGAGAAAGAGGAGACAGTTTAGTAGGTACAGGAGCAGATTCTAGAACATCAAACTCTGTTGGATTTGTATCTGCACCTTCAAAAGAAAATACATCAGTTGACAATTCAGAAAAAGTAAACAATCTTCTAGAAACTATAGGTTCTTTTGACGCATCAAAAGAAACAGCAGATGATTTAAAGAAAATCAATGGTGTTGGTCCTAAAATGGAAGAAGTACTTAACAGTATTGGTATATACACATTCTTACAAGTAAGTAAGATGACAAAAACAGAATATGACTTGTTAGACTCAATTACAGGCTCGTTCCCGGGAAGAGCAGAACGTGATGATTGGGCAGGACAGGCAAAAAATTTATTAAATAACTAATATAGTATATGGAAGCTTCAAAAGTAATTCATGCTATTTATACAGATGATGATGTACTAATGTCTGCCGTAAAAAAGGTAAAGGCACAGAAACATCATATCGAAGAAATATATACGCCTTTTCCAGTTCATGGGCTTGATAAAGCAATGGGATTGGCACCAACACGCATCGCTATTACGTCATTTTTATATGGCTGTGTTGGTCTAACAGTCGCTATTGTAATGATGAACTTCATTATGATTAAAGATTGGCCACAAGACATTGGAGGTAAACCAAGTTTTAGTTATTTAGAAAATATGCCAGCATTTGTACCTATTATGTTTGAGCTAACGGTATTTTTTGCAGCGCACTTAATGGTAATTACATTTTATTTAAGAAGTAGAATGTGGCCTTTTAAAAAGGCGGAAAATCCAGATCCAAGAACAACAGACGATCATTTCTTAATGGAGATTGCTATTCATAATAACGAAAGTGAATTAACTTCATTATTAGAAGAAACGGGAGCTGTTGAAATTAATATTGTAGATAAAGACGAAGATGCACATTAATATGAAGACATCATTAAAATATATCGTAGTACTAGTTGTATTGGTAGGTTTTGTGTCTTGCCAAAAGAATTCTAGACCGAACTATCAATATATGCCTAACATGTATGAATCTGTTGGTTATGAAGCTTACCAAGAGTCAGATGCTTTTGCCAATGGAGTAGAAGCGCAATTGCCAGCAGAAGGAACAATACCTAGAGGTAATTTTATGCCTTACGAAATTGAAGACACAAATGAAGGTTATGAGTACGCAAAAGCTAATTTAAAAAGCCCTCTAGATTCTACTCAAGTAGATTATGAAAATGCAAAAGTACTTTACGATGTTTATTGTGGAATTTGCCACGGGACAAAAGGAAATGGAAAAGGTAAGTTGGTGGAGCGCGAAAAGATTTTAGGTGTGCCTAGCTATGCTGATGCAGGCAGAGCTATCACCACAGGTAGTATTTACCATGTCATTTATTATGGTAAAAACACTATGGGTTCTTACGCTAACCAATTAAATGAAGAAGAGCGTTGGCAGGTAGTGGCATATGTTGAAAAGCTTAAGTCAGATTTAGAAAAATAAGATTTAGATAAAGATTATATAATGGAATATAAAATTTCAAATCGATTAAGAATGGGTGCCATTATTATGATGGTACTCGGTTTGATGGGTGTTGGTTATGGGTTCATTGATTCTCATGGATATACGGAAGAAAATATCACTGAGAAATTAGCTGCAGAACATCATGGTCATGGTGATGCACATGCTACTGAATCTCATGCAAATGAGCATTCGGATTCTGCACATGGTGAAGTTGCCAGTCACGATGAAGAAGCTCACGGTGGTTTAACACAGCATGAAGAGCATGCACTACATCAAATTCATAATAGACCATGGTCCGCTTTATATGTTGGGGCATTCTTTTTCTTTATGATTGCTTTAGGCGTACTTGCTTTTTATGCGATTCAATATGCAGCGCAAGCAGGATGGTCACCCGTATTATTTAGAGTTATGGAAGGGATTACAGCATATATGTTACCAGGTGCTATTATAGTACTTTTAATAGCCGTTGCTTCAGGTACAATAGGTCACTATAATATTTTTGTCTGGATGGATCCTGATGTTGTAGCGCATGATAAATTAATTCAAGGAAAATCAGGATACCTTAATATAACTTGGTTTACAATCAGAGGTATTATATTTATCTCAGGTTGGGCACTATATAGACATTTTTCCAGAAAGTTCTCTATCGCCCAGGATAGTGCTGATGACAACAGAAACTTCAAAAAGAATTTTAGAATTTCGGCAGCGTTTTTAGTATTCTATATTTATACAGAATCTATGATGTCTTGGGATTGGGTAATGAGTGTAGATCCTCACTGGTTTAGTACCTTATTTGGCTGGTACGTTTTTGCGAGTATGTTTGTAAGTGGTATTACCGTTATCGCAATGATAACTATCTACTTAAAATCTAAAGGATTATTAGAATTTGTAAATGATAGCCACATACATGATTTAGCTAAATTTATGTTTGGTATCAGTATTTTCTGGACATACTTATGGTTTTCTCAATTCATGCTAATCTGGTATTCAAACATTCCAGAAGAGGTAACCTATTTCGTTACCAGAATTGAACATTATAAATTACCATTCTTCGGAATGTTAGCTATGAACTTTATTTTCCCATTACTATTGTTAATGAATAGCGATTACAAACGTATCAATTGGTTTGTAATCATGACAGGTATAGTAATTCTATGCGGACACTACCTAGATGTTTTCAATTGGATTATGCCTGCAACAGTAGTAGATAGATGGTTTATAGGTATGCCAGAAATTGGCGCTATCTTGTTATTCGGTGGATTATTCTTATTTATTGTATTTACTGCTTTAGGTAAGGCGCCGTTATTGGCAAAAGGAAACCCTTTTATTAAGGAAAGTGAACATTTCCATTATTAATATTTAAAAAAGAACAGAAATAATAATGACTGCTTTATTAACGATTATAATTGTACTCTTTGTAGCTGTTGCCATTTGGCAATTGATAAAGATTTTTGACTTAGCTCAAGTAGGCGCAAGCAATACTCAGATTGCTGATGATAAAGACAATAAAATGAATGGTTATCTGATGATGGGCTTCTTAGCCTTCATATATATCATTACTATACTTTGTTTTTGGTATTTAGGCGATTTACCATTAATGTCTAATTCAGCTTCAGAACATGGACCAGGCATAGATAATCTTATGGCTATTTCTATGGTGGTTATCTTTATTGTACAAACTGTAACACAATTTTTACTGCACTATTTTGCTTTTAAATATAAGGGCGAAAAAGGAAGAAAAGCATTGTTTTATGCAGATAATAATACTTTAGAGGCAATATGGACTGGTATTCCAGTAATAGTTTTAGCTGGTTTAATCATCTATGGATTATTCACTTGGAACGATATCATGAATGTTGATGACCAAGAAGATCCTTTAATTGTTGAACTTTATGCACAACAATTCAACTGGAAAGCAAGATACGGTGGCGAAGACAATGTGCTTGGTAAAGCAAATGTAAGGTTGATTGATTTAGATAGAGCTAACATATTAGGTGTTGATGAAGGAGATCCTAACGCTCAAGACGATGTCATTGTAACAGAGTTACACTTACCAGTTAATAGACCAGTGTTATTTAAAATGCGTTCTCAAGATGTGTTACATTCTGCATACATGCCTCATTTTAGAGCACAGATGAACTGTGTACCTGGTATGGTAACTCAATTTGGTTTCACACCGACTGTTACAACCGCAGATATGCGTGAAACAGAAGATATGAAAGATAAGGTTCTTAACATAAATAAAATAAGAACTGAAAAGAGTAAGGAATTAACTGCAAATGGTGAAGAAGCTCTAGAACCATATGAATTTGATTACCTTTTAATTTGTAATAAAATTTGTGGTAAATCTCATTACAATATGCAAATGAAGATTATTGTAGAGACAGAAGAAGAGTATAATGCTTGGATGGCAGAGCAGACAACTTTTGCAAAATCATTGAATTAAAAAAATAGAAAAAGAGAATAGATTATGTCAGCAACAGTAGATACACACAATCACGACGATCACGACGTACATCATCATAAAGAAACTTTCGTGACTAAATACATATTTAGTCAGGATCATAAAATGATTGCTAAGCAGTATTTAATTACTGGTGTAATTGTAATGGGTATCATAGGTATTTTAATGTCTTTAATGATACGTATGCAAATTGCATGGCCAGAGCAACCTAATGCTGTTTTTCAAGCTTTATTAGGTAAGTGGGCACCTGAAGGAGTAATGGATGCGGATATCTATTTAGCATTGGTGACTATACATGGTACTTTAATGGTATTCTTTGTACTTACAGCAGGCTTAAGTGGTACTTTCAGTAACCTTTTAATACCACTTCAGATAGGTGCAAGAGATATGGCTTCTGGTTTCTTAAACATGGTGTCTTATTGGTTGTTTTTTGTGTCTTGTGTTGTTATGATCTTGTCTTTCTTTGTTGAGATGGGACCTGCTGCTGCAGGTTGGACAATTTACCCACCATTAAGTGCTTTACCAATGGCACAGCCAGGTTCTGGTACAGGTATGACAATGTGGTTAGTGTCTATGGCAATATTTATTGCTTCGTCTTTACTGGGTTCTCTAAACTATATCGTAACGGTATTGAACCTAAGAACTAAAGGTATGTCAATGACAAGATTGCCATTGACGATTTGGGCATTTTTTATAACAGCAGTCATTGGTGTAATTTCATTTCCAGTGCTTTTATCAGCAGCATTACTTTTAATAATGGATAGAAGTTTTGGCACATCATTTTTCTTATCTGACATATTTATTCAGGGTGAAGTATTACACTATCAAGGAGGTTCACCAGTATTGTACGAACACTTATTTTGGTTCTTAGGCCACCCAGAAGTTTATATTGTTTTACTTCCAGCATTAGGTATTACTTCAGAAATTATAGCTACAAATTCAAGAAAACCAATCTTCGGATATAGAGCAATGATTCTTTCTATCCTTGCTATTGCATTTTTATCTACGATAGTTTGGGGTCATCACATGTTTGTGTCTGGTATGAACCCATTCTTAGGTTCCGTATTTACATTTACAACATTATTGATTGCTATACCATCTGCTGTAAAAGCATTTAATTATATAACGACACTTTGGAAAGGTAATCTGCAAATGAATCCTGCAATGCTGTTTTCAATAGGGTTAGTATCTACATTCATAACAGGTGGATTAACAGGTATTATTCTAGGCGATAGTGCATTAGATATTAACGTACATGACACGTATTTCGTTGTAGCGCACTTCCACTTAGTTATGGGTATTTCAGCATTGTATGGTGTTTTTGCTGGTATTTATCATTGGTTCCCTAAAATGTTTGGCCGCATGATGAACAAGAACCTTGGTTACATTCATTTTTGGATAACGGCTGTTTGTGCTTATGGTGTGTTTTTTCCTATGCACTTTATAGGAATGGCAGGTCTACCAAGACGTTATTATACAAATTCTAATTTCCCATTGTTTGATGACACAGCAGATACACAGGTAGTTATCACAGTGTTTGCTCTAATTGCAGGTCTTGCTCAAATAGTATTCTTATATAATTTTATAAGTAGTATTTTCTATGGCAAGAAAGCCGAGCAAAATCCGTGGAGGTCTAATACCTTAGAGTGGACAGCTCCTGTTGAGCACATGCATGGTAACTGGCCAGGTGAAATACCGCATGTACACCGTTGGCCTTACGATTACAGTAAGCCAGGACATGATGAAGATTTTGTGCCACAAAATGTGCCAATGAAAGAAGGTGAAGAAGAATTACATCACTAACTTTTAAGATATATAATATTAGAAAGCCTTTCAATTAAAGAAAGGCTTTTTCTTTATATTTGTTTTATATGAATGAAAATCTAAATCCATCTAACGACAATTATAGTCCTGAGGAACTTGACTTAGAAAGAAAGTTAAGACCACTAACATTCAATGATTTTACAGGACAAGATCAGGTACTAGAGAATTTATTGGTTTTTGTTCAAGCCGCTAATTTAAGAGGGGAAGCTTTAGACCATACGCTTTTTCATGGGCCTCCAGGTTTGGGTAAAACTACCTTGGCTCATATACTAGCAAATGAATTGGATGTAAATATTAAGGTGACGTCTGGTCCAGTACTAGACAAACCTGGAGATTTGGCAGGTTTACTTACCAACTTGGAAGATAGAGATGTTTTATTCATAGATGAAATACATCGATTGAGCCCAATTGTAGAAGAGTATTTATACTCAGCAATGGAAGATTACAAAATAGATATTATGATAGAATCTGGACCAAATGCAAGAACAGTTCAGATTAATTTAAATCCATTTACCTTAGTTGGTGCTACCACACGCTCAGGACTGTTAACAGCACCTATGAGAGCACGTTTTGGTATTAGTAGTCGTTTACAATATTACAAAACTGATTTACTCACAACCATAGTGCAACGAAGTTCATCCATATTAAATGTACCTGTTTCCATGGAAGCAGCAATTGAAATTGCTGGTCGTAGTCGTGGTACACCTCGTATTGCTAATGCTTTATTAAGACGTGTTAGAGACTTTGCACAGATAAAAGGAAATGGTAAAATAGATATAGAGATTGCTAAGTTTGCGCTAGAAGCCTTAAATGTTGATGCTCACGGTTTAGATGAAATGGATAATAAAATCTTAAGCACGATTATAGATAAATTCAAAGGAGGTCCAGTGGGCATTACAACCTTAGCGACAGCTGTGAGTGAAAGTGCTGAGACCATTGAAGAAGTATATGAACCCTTTTTAATACAACAAGGCTTTATAATGCGTACACCTCGAGGTCGTGAAGTAACTGAGCAAGCCTATAAGCATCTCGGTAAGATTAAAGGCTCAATACAAGGAGGATTGTTTTGACTTTGTTATGCTGAATTTAATTCAGCATTTTATCACCATGCTAAATAATAAATCTAAATATACCCAACTCATAAAAACCGAAGCAAAACGCCTCGGTTTTTTGTCTTGTGGAATTAGTAGAGCTGAGTTTTTAGAAGAAGAGGCTCCAAGGTTAGAGTCTTGGTTAAATAAAAATATGCATGGTGAAATGCGTTATATGGAGAACCATTTCGATAAACGCTTAGACCCAACGCTACTTGTTGAGGGGTCAAAAAGTGTAGTGTCTTTACTGTTAAATTATTATCCAAGCCAAGAGCAAAAAGCTAATAGCTATAAGCTATCAAAATATGCTTATGGTACAGATTATCATTTTGTAATAAAAGATAAACTCAAAATGTTGTTGACTTTTATTCAAGAAGAAATAGGAGAAGTTTATGGACGCGCTTTCGTAGATTCAGCACCAGTATTAGATAAAGCTTGGGCTGCAAAATCTGGTTTGGGCTGGATCGGAAAACACTCAAACCTATTAACCCAAAAAGTAGGTTCGTTCTATTTTATCGCCGAACTTATTATTGATTTAGAAT
Organism: Winogradskyella sp.; assembly: GCA_030149175.1. Classification (GTDB taxonomy): domain Bacteria; phylum Bacteroidota; class Bacteroidia; order Flavobacteriales; family Flavobacteriaceae; genus Winogradskyella. The sequence goes on from JASBSA010000023.1 coordinate 8,650, forward strand.
TAGATTATGATACTCCAGTCACAGATCATTGTGGTACTTGTACAGCCTGTATAGATGCTTGCCCAACAGAAGCTATAACAGAACCTTATGTTGTAGATGGTAGTAAGTGTATTTCCTATTTCACCATAGAACTCAAAGACAATATTCCAAACGATTTTAAGGGGAAATTTGATGATTGGATGTTTGGTTGTGATATTTGCCAAGACGTTTGCCCATGGAATCGATTTAGTAAACCTCATAGCGAGCCTTTATTTAATCCGCATCCAGAACTATTGTCTATGACAAAAAAAGATTGGGAAGAAATAACCGAAGACACCTTTAAAAAAGTGTTTAAGAAATCAGCCGTAAAACGTACTAAATTCTCAGGATTAAAACGGAATGTTGATTTTTTAAAAGATTGATAATTCTATTTAAAACCAAATTGAAGACCATATTTAAAGGCAAAATTGTCTTTAGATGTGTCAAGATTGTGAAATCCATATCTGTAAAACCCTCCAACACCAAAGCCTAGATAAAACATTTCATGTACGTCTAGTTTAAATAAGTTCTGAAGCATTAACCCAGTTTCACTAAACAGAGTTTCCTTGGTTTTAAAATTAACAAACTGATGATTATTAGGGTCGCCTAATTCACCTATACTAAAGTTATTATATAGTACCACTTCTGGTGCTATTTTTCCTTTGTTATTAAATAATCTTCCAAAATTATGAGACGTGAAAAGGCTAGCATACTTGTCAGATAAAAATTCATAAGGTCTCATCGTTTGAAAATAATTAGTGACGACAAAAGGTATACTTCTATCAAAAGAACCTTCACCAGTGAAGAGTAAGCCATAAGGGAGTGACTTGTCAATATAACCTAAATCTAGCCTGTATGTCGTTTTTCCTAAACCTCGAGTAATAAAACTATGGTCTAATGTAAATCTAAATTTGTTATAGCTATAATTACCATCAAAGGTGTTTTCTAAACCACGTGCATACAATAGGTTAACTATTGGCTTATCACTTGGCTCTGTTATTTTTACGCCAAACATATTTGTTATTTTCTCTTGGGAGCGATAGGTGAGTCCGAACTGTATTTCGGTATTTGTATAATTTGTAATGAGTGAGCCATTTTGCCCAAAAGCATAATCATATTGTGGACTTACATTTGAAGTGTTAAAGCCAAAAGACCAATCAACATTTCGCAATAACTTCATATTTGTTTTTATGCTGTATGTTTCTGTAGCATCCATTTGGCTGGCAATCCATCCACGTTGATTAATAGTGCTTTTTATTCTATCGCCAGAAAAACTTCCTGTTTCAAGAAGGTCGTTTTTATACTCAACATCAACCGTAAAATCTCTTTCTTCAGAAAAGTCAAAGTAAATGCCATAACCGTATTTCCAAGTATGATCTTTAAAGCCGTAAGCACCATAGCCACCAACAGATACGTTTTTTAAAATATCTTCATTGGTGTATAAACCTATTCCAGTTCTAAAACCCTCATAGTTATTATACCTAAAGAGCTGATTCATGTCTACATCTATGTATTTTAAAGGGATTTTTCCTTCTATTAACTTAGGAGCATAGCTTAGAGCCTTATCAAAATTCTTTTTCTTACCAATACTATCTAAAATGGCATAAGTCCTCTGTTCTAAAGAGTTTAAAGTATCTCTTCGGTTTAATTTCCAAAAGTCATTAGACTTTTTTGTGGCATCTTCAGAAATAATATTAGAGGCCAAAGAAAAATCTTTACTTTTTAACGGTTCAAAAAGTGAAATATCAGAAATATAACTTTTGCCATAATAAGCCATGTTACTGAGTTCGGAACCTAAAGTCATAACAAAGTTTAATTGCTCTGGAAACCAATATTGGTCGTCAACAAACGTATATTTTTGTTGTATGGTATAGCCAATTTTTCCAGAGTTTACTGTAGTTGCATCAACGCTTTGTACGGCATATTTATTAGAGTTAATGGTAAGAACACCTTTTAAGCCTTCAAAATTCCGATTAGCTTTAGGTTCAAAAGAAATAACAAACAATGTATCAGCATCCTTTATTATTTCCTCTTTAAGCCGAAATTTATATTTTTTAGTACTCTCTTTTGATATTGGGTTAAGATAGTTAGTCTCAAATAAGACCAAATGATCTTCATAGAATGAAAAAGGCTGTAAAGAGTTTGCTAATAAAGCAAAATTAGGTTCTTTAAAACCAGATGATTTTGTTGCAATGATGCTGTCTTCGGTCAATCTAGGTTTTAAATATTTATGTTTGGTAATTGTTTCAGTTATAAATAGATGGGATTCTTCAAATAGTTTGTCTAGTTTAGATAGAACTGAATCTTTAGTTTTTGAATTATCCTGAGAAGTTAAATAAATTTTGTCATAGGCTTTATAAGTGTATGACTCTAATTTTTTAGGGTTATTAATATCTTTGTTTTTTGTGGCGAGCTTTATGATTCTATGTGCAGGATTTTCACCATTTAAAACCACTTCATCTAGTTCGCTATCCTGAGGTTTTAAACTTATAATGGTAGTGTTTAAATATTTTAGCTCTACAATTTTGGTTTCATAACCAACATAGCTTATAGTAATTTCGCTTACAGTATTTGGTATATAAAAAACACCATCAATATCTGAAGTTGTCCCTTTGTACTTAGTTTCATTAAATAAAATATTTGCAAAAGGCACTGCTTTCTCTGTTATTTCATCAATTAATGTAAGCTTTTTGGATGTCTGTGAATTTATTTTAATACAAAAAATAAAAAGAACAATCATAGTAAGGTATTTCATCTAAGTAACGTTTTCAAAAACCTTTGGTTCAGTAATTTAATTATATCTGTGGATGCTTAATTGCCTATCAAACCCCAATAAAGGTACTAAAGACTATAAGCTGGTTAATAGCTAAATAACAGATTATTTTCAACAAACATGTTAAAGAATCCAAAAATCATTATTAGTATCTTTGTAGCTTAATTAAGATTGATTATGAGCAAACAAAGTAAGCGAATAGAAGCCTTGGTATACCATGCCAAGCCAACTCCGGGAAAGATTAAAGTTGTGCCTACAAAAAAGTACGCATCCCAGCGTGATTTATCTTTAGCATATTCTCCAGGTGTTGCAGAACCTTGCTTAGAAATAGAAAAGGATGTTAATAATGTTTACAAGTATACTGCAAAAGGGAATTTGGTAGCTGTAATATCTAACGGAACAGCCGTTTTAGGCCTTGGTAATATTGGTCCTGAAGCCTCAAAACCTGTAATGGAAGGAAAAGGGTTGCTCTTTAAGATTTTCGCTGATATCGATGTTTTTGATATTGAAGTCAACACGGAAAATGTGGATGAGTTCATTGAAACGGTTAAAAATATTGCTCCAACTTTTGGTGGTATTAATCTTGAAGATATTAAGGCACCAGAAGCCTTTGAAATAGAACGTCGATTAAAAGAAGAATTGGATATTCCTGTGATGCACGACGATCAGCATGGTACGGCTATAATTTCTGCCGCAGCTTTGTTAAATGCTTTAGAACTAGCCGAAAAAAATATCGAAGATGTAAAAATTGTAGTAAGTGGAGCTGGTGCTGCTGCAATTTCGTGCACAAGACTCTATAAAGCTTTTGGAGCCAAAAGCGAAAATATTGTTATGCTAGATAGTAAAGGAGTCATTAGAAAAGATAGAGACAACCTTACCGCTCAAAAGGCAGAGTTTGCTACCGACAGAAAAATAGATACTTTAGATGAAGCCATGAAAAATGCCGATGTCTTCATCGGTTTGTCAATGGCAGATGTAGTCTTGCCAGAGATGTTAAAATCTATGTCTGCAAATCCAATTGTGTTTGCAATGGCAAATCCTAATCCCGAGATAAATTACGATTTAGCCATTGATACTAGAGAAGATATTATTATGGCTACTGGTCGTAGCGATCATCCCAATCAAGTGAATAACGTACTTGGTTTTCCGTTCATTTTCAGAGGGGCTTTGGATGTTAGAGCTACTAAGATTAATGAAGAAATGAAAATGGCTGCGGTTAAAGCTTTGTCACGATTAGCTAAAGAACCAGTACCAGAGCAAGTCAATTTAGCCTATAACGAAACAAGGTTAACCTTTGGTAGAGATTATATTATTCCAAAACCGTTTGACCCGAGACTAATTGCTGAAGTGCCACCTGCAGTAGCAAAAGCTGCAATGGAAAGTGGAGTAGCCAAAGAGCCGATAGAAGATTGGGATCGCTATAAAAATGCGTTGTTAGAGCGCCTAGGATCCGATAATAAATTAGTTCGCCAACTTTTAGGAAGAGCTCGAACCAACCCGAAGCGTGTTGTGTTTGCTGAAGCAGATCAGTTAGATGTCTTAAAAGCTGCTCAAATAGTCTATGAGGAAGGTGTTGCAGAGCCAGTACTTTTAGGTAGAAAAGATACTATAGTAGAGTTAATGTCTGAAATAGATTTTGATGCTGATATTGAAATTATAGACCCAAAATCTGATGAAGAAACCGAGCGTAAAAATCAATACGCAAAAGTCTATTGGGAAAAACGTAAGCGACAAGGTGTAACCATATATTCGGCTCAAAAGGTAATGCGCGAACGTAACTATTACGCAGCTATGATGGTTAATGTGGGTGATGCAGATGCCCTTGTAACAGGCTACTCTCGTAGTTATCCTTCTGTTGTAAAGCCAATGTTAGAACTCATAGGTATGGCAGATAAAGCTTCTAGAATTGCCACAACTAACGTTATGATGACTCAGCGTGGACCTATGTTTTTAAGCGATACAGCAATAAACATTGATCCAGATGCAAAAGATTTGGCTAGAATTGCAAGGATGACATCAAGAGTCGCCAAAATGTTTGGGATAGAATCCGTAACGGCTATGATTTCGTATTCTAACTTCGGTTCATCAGAAAATCCAAGAGCTAAAAAAGTTCAGGATGCTGTTGCATTTTTGCACAAGGCTTATCCAGACATGGTTGTGGACGGTGAATTACAAACGGACTTTGCTTTAAACGCTAAAATGCTTCAAGATATTTTTCCGTTTTCTAAACTAGCAGGAAGGAAGGTTAATACACTCATATTTCCTAGTTTAGATGCCGCCAACATCACCTACAAATTACTTAAAGAACTTAATAAATCTGAGTCTATTGGTCCAATAATGATGGGTATGGCTAAGCCTGTTCATATTCTTCAATTAGGCGCAAGTGTAGATGAAATTGTTAATATGGCAGCTATTGCAGTTATTGATGCACAAGAAAGAGAAAAAAGACAACAAAAGCTTAAGTAGCCTTACAGAGGTTTCAGCCCTTGTATTGTAAATAATTTTATTACATTTGGGACTTTAACCTTTGGTAATAAATGATTACACACTTAGAGGGAAAACTAGTGGAAAAAAATCCTACCGATGTTGTGATAGATTGCAACGGAGTAGGATATTTTATTAATATATCACTTCATACTTTTTCTCAAATCCCAGACAGAGAACATCTTAAGTTATACACCTATTTGCAGGTTAGGGAAGATTCGCATAGTCTTTATGGTTTTTCATCCAAAACAGAACGAGAAATTTTTAAACTCTTGATTTCTGTTAGTGGCATAGGTGCCAATACAGCGCGAACGATGTTATCTTCACTAACTCCAGAACAGGTTAAGGAAGGTATAGCAAACGGAGATGTAGCTTTGATTCAGAGTGTAAAAGGAATTGGTGCCAAAACAGCACAGCGTGTTATCATAGACCTAAAAGATAAAGTGTTAAAAGTGTACGGTATAGACGAACTTTCTCTAATACCAAACAATACTAGCAAAGATGAAGCGTTATCTGCTTTAGATGTTTTAGGATTTAACAAAAAACAATCCGAAAAAGTAGTTGATAAAATATTGCAAGCCCAACCAGATGCCCTTGTAGAGCAAATCATTAAAGAAGCTCTTAAAAACTTATAATACAATTGAATAGAACTAACTACAATCAATTTAAATCAATCAGTTTTTATGTCTCATTAGTGTTTGTAATGCTGGTGAGCACCTCTGGTTTTTCTCAAGAACCAGAAGAGCAAGATTCTACAAAAACTACATTTGCATTGGGTAAACTAAAAATGCCTAACCCAAATAGTATCGTTTCTAAATACACCTACGATCCTATTCTAGACAGGTATGTATATACCGAGAAAATAGGTGATTTCAATATTAACTACCCTTTAATTCTAACTCCAGAAGAATTTCAACGTTTGGTGTTGGAGGAAAAACTAAAGGAATATTACAAGCGCATGGCAGATGCTGCTGCTGGTCAAAAAGAAGGTAGCGAGGAAGATCGGAAAAATTTATTACCTGAGTTTTATGTCAATTCAGGACTTTTTGAAACCATTTTTGGTGGCAACACCATCAATGTAATTCCGAGTGGTTATGCAGAAGTAGACTTGGGAGTTTTATTTTCAAGGCAAGATAATCCATCGTTTTCACCAAGAAACCGAACCAATTTCACCTTTGATTTTGACCAAAGAATAGGGTTGAGTTTACTAGGTAAAGTCGGTACTAGACTACAAGTTACAGCCAATTACGATACTGAGGCTACTTTTGATTTTCAGCAACTCGTTAAATTAGAATATACACCAACCGAAGATGATATTATAAGAAAAATTGAAGTTGGTAACGTAAACATGCCTCTAAATAGTTCTTTAATAAGAGGAGCGCAAAGTCTATTTGGTGTAAAAACCGAATTGCAATTTGGTAAAACAAGAGTAACAGCTGTCTTCTCAGAACAACAGTCGCAGTCCAGGTCTGTTACTGCACAAGGTGGAGGAACTTTAGAAGAATTTGAGTTTTTTGCAAGAGATTATGACGAAAACAGACACTATTTCTTGTCTCATTATTTTAGGGATAACTATGATAAGGCCCTTTTGCAGTATCCGTTTATAGACAATCAAGGTCTGCAAATTACTAGAGTTGAAGTTTGGGTAACTAATAGAAACAATCAAACAGAGAATGTAAGAAATATTGTTGCCTTTCAGGATTTAGGAGAATCTGAGGTAGATAACATTGGCCTAGAACCACTACCAGGTGGTTTTATTAATAACCTAGGTGCACTTCCAGACAATAGTAATAACGACTTTGACCCTACAAATATTGGTGGAGCAGGTTCACTGTTAACGGAAGCAGTTAGAGATATTACCAATGTAGAAGCCGGTGTGTCAGTTAATATTAATGAAGGGTTTGATTATGGTAAACTTGAGGCTGCTCGTAAACTTCAAGAGGGACAAGATTATTTTCTAAATACAGAATTAGGTTACATTTCTTTGAATCAACGTTTGTTAAATGATGAAGTATTAGCGGTTGCATTTCAGTATACTAGAGGAGGAGAAGTATTTCAGGTTGGGGAATTTGCAAACGATGGAGTAGATGCTACACAGGTAAGTGAAGGAACAACAGGAAATCAAGTTGTAAACAACCAAAGTCTAGTTCTAAAAATGTTGAAGAGTGCTGTGACATCAGTAGAGCAGCCAATTTGGGACTTAATGATGAAAAACATCTACGATACTGGTGCTTTTCAATTGAGTCAAGAAGATTTTAGACTAAATATTTTTTATACTGAGGCATCACCTGTAAACTACATTAGGCCAGTTGATGGAACAACATTTCCGCTTTACAACAATAACACACCGTTAGATCCTAATGACGATACCGAAATACAGGAAACTCCATTAATAAGGTTATTTCATGTGGATAGGTTAAACAGTAATAATGATCCGCAAGAAGGTGGAGATGGGTTCTTTGATTATGTACCTGGTTTAACGGTTCTAACACAAAATGGTAAAATTATTTTTACAAAAGCAGAGCCTTTCGGGCGTTATTTATTTGATGTTTTAGATAATGATGGTAACCCAAGTAATAATGCTACGGATTATGAGCAAGATATATATACCAACGAAAACCAAGAAAAATACGTTTATGACTTGCTGTATAAATCTACAAAAACGCAAGCCTTAGATGAGTCTGAGAAAAACAAATTTCAAATAAGAGGGCGTTTTAAAAGTAGTGGAGGTGACGGAGGAATTCCCATTGGTGCATTCAATGTTCCTCGTGGTTCGGTTAGAGTTACGGCAGGAGGTAGAGTATTAGTAGAAGGTATCGATTATACCGTAAACTATCAATTAGGTAGGGTAGAAATTCTAGATGAAGCCCTTAAAGCATCTAATACACCAATTGATGTTTCGGTAGAGAACAATGCAGTTTTTGGTCAACAAACAAGACGATTTACAGGTGTAAATGTAGAGCATCAATTCAATGAAAATTTTGTGCTAGGTGCCACGCTTTTAAACCTTAATGAAAGACCAATCACTCAAAAGGCCAATTTTAATTCAGAGCCTATAAATAATACAATATTTGGTTTTAACGGAAACTACTCAACCGAAGTACCATTTTTAACGAGGTTAGTAAACAAGCTTCCAAATATAGATACAGATGTGCCATCTAACCTCTCAGTTAGAGGTGAATTTGCGTATTTACTACCAGGTGCACCAAAAGGAACAGATTTTGATGGTGAAGCTACAGCCTATATCGATGATTTTGAAGGTACTCAAGGAGCTATAGATCTATTAAGTCCTTTATCGTGGTTTTTATCTAGTAGACCAAAAGAATTACCTGGTATTATTAGAGGAAATGATGATAATGGAGTTGAAAATGGATATGGTAGGGGATTCTTAAACTGGTATACTGTAGATCCGATTTTCTACAGTACCCAACGTCCAGGTGGTATTACCGATGATGACGTTTCTAATTTATATACTAGACGTGTTTTTATCGAAGAGATATTTCCAGAAGTGGATATTGTACAAGGACAGACTTCAGTAATAAATACACTAGATTTAGCGTATTATCCTAATGAAAGAGGACCTTATAATTTTGATCCACTTGAAGCTCAAGGAACTGTAGCGCCAAATCAACGTTGGGCAGGTATATCTAGACAAATTACATCTACAGATTTTGAACAGGCTAATGTTGAATACATTGAGTTTTGGGTACAAGACCCTTTCTTAGATAATGAGAATAGTCAAGGAGGTAAGCTTTTTATCAACCTTGGGAATATTTCTGAAGATGTTTTGAGAGATGGAAAAAAACAATATGAAAATGGACTTCCTGACGATGGGGATATTTCAATATTAGAGCCTACGGATTATAATAGTGTAGTCCCTCAAAACCAATCTTTAATTTACACATTTGCTACAACAGGGCAAGAGCGAACTAACCAAGATGTCGGTTTAGACGGTTATGATGACGCTGAAGAAATAGCTGTGTATGGTACTCAATTTGGTGATGATCCTGCAAACGATAATTATACGTACTACCTTAACACAGACGGTAATATTTTTGAACGTTATAAGCAATACAATGGTCAACAAGGTAATACGCCAGATGTGTTCACAGATACGAATAGAGGTTCTACAACACAACCAGATGTAGAGGATATTAACCGTGATAACACCATGAATACTATTGACAGTTATTACGAATATGAAGTAGATATAAACCCAAACATTTTAAATTTAAATAACCCATTAATATACGACACAAAAGAAAATATACCTGTAACGCTTCCTAATGGCGAAACTCGAAGTGTTAATTGGTATCAGTTTAGGATTCCTATTAATGAGCCAACAAACGCAATAGGTGGTATATCAGATATTAGATCTGTGCGCTTTGCACGTCTATATTTAACAGATTTTACTGAAGATGTCGTATTACGTTTTGCAACTTTAGACTTGGTAAGAAGCGATTGGAGACGTTTTACATTAGATTTAGATAACGATCCAACTAACAATAGTGCAAATGCTGAGTTTAATGTGGGTATTATTGGTGTTCAAGAGAATGATGGTGATTATGTAATTCCGCCAGGAGTAAGACGTGAAGAACTGAACAATAACAACAATATTATTAGGCAGAATGAGCAGTCTTTAGTCTTAGAAGCTTGTGAATTAGAACCAGAAGACTCTAGAGGTGTATTTAAAAATATCAATGTAGATATGCGTCAGTATAAAAAACTACGTATGTTTTTGCATGCTGAAGCTCAAGATGGTCAATCACTTCAAGAAGGTGAACTTACTGCTTTTATTAGAATGGGTAACGATTTTAATCAGAACTTTTATCAAATAGAAATACCATTGTTACCTACAGATTTGGCAGATGGAAATTTATCTATAGAAGAGCGTATTTGGCCAGCAGTTAATGAAATAAATATCTCCCTAGATATTCTTCAAGATATCAAATCACAAGGAATTTTTAACCAAACACTGTCTAATGAAGATCCAACTTTTTATGATGTTGTAGATGGCGTTTTAAATGAAACACCGGTAGCAGAATTTTCACCTTTACCTACAGGACAACAGCGTGTTGCCATAAAGGGTAATCCAAACTTTGGAGACATTAGAGTGTTGATGGTTGGTCTTAAAAACTCAGGTATAACAGGAGCTCCAGCTTGTGGAGAAGTTTGGTTCAATGAGTTGCGCATGTCTGATTTGGAAAACGAAGGTGGCTGGGCAGCAGTGGTGAGTATGGATTCTAATATTGCAGACTTTGCAGACATTAGTGCAACAGGAAGGCGAAGTACTATTGGGTTTGGTGGCATAGATCAATCCCCAAATGAACGGAGTAGAGAAGACGTAAAACAATACGATGTAGTAACAAATGTTCAGCTTGGGCAACTATTACCAAAAAAATGGGGTATTCAAATACCGTTTAATTATTCTCAAAGTGAAGAAATAATTACTCCTCAGTTTGATGAGTATTATAGAGATATAGAATTACAAACGCAATTGGATAATACAACCGATCAAGACTCTATACTCAGGGTAAATGAAAACTATACTAAGCGTAAGAGTATTAATTTTATTGGTGTTAGAAAACAACGAACAGGCGAGAAGAAACAACGTTTCTACGATGTAGAGAATTTTACTTTCAATTATTCTTACAATAAAGTTGAACACCGAGATTTTGAAATTGAAAATTCACTCGACCAAAATGTAAGAGCAGGAGTTAATTACAACTATGCTTTTGAGCCTGCAAAGATTGAGCCTTTTAAAAAGAACGACTCATTGTTTACTGGAAAGTATTGGAAGATCCTCAAAGATTTCAATCTTAATTTGCTGCCAACAAATATTTCGGTGAATACAGATATAAACAGGCAATTTAGTAAGCAGAAATTTAGAGAAGTAGAATTAGGAGGCGACAATATAGGTATCGAAGAATTATTTAGAAGAAACTATACGTTCGATTTTCAGTATGCTATAAATTATAACTTAACAGATGCTCTAAGTCTTAATTTTACAGCAGCAAATACAAATATTGTAAGGAACTATTTTGTTGACAACGGTTTAGAAAACACTCCAAATTATGTTAATGGTCGCCAAGACCCTACGCTAAATGTTTGGGATGGTTTTTTCGATTTTGGTGACCCTAACTTTCAAACACAACAACTTCAAGTCAATTATGAGTTGCCGTTGTATAAAATCCCAGCTTTAAGTTTTTTAAGAACAACTTATACATACAATGGTGCTTTTCAATGGCAAAAGGGATCAGATTTAAATGAAGGTATAGAAATTGATGGGCAAGTGCAAAATTTAGGACACTCCATACAAAACTCTAATACGCATAATATTAATTCTACTCTAAACATGGAGACGTTTTACAAGTCCATAGGTTTAGTTAAGAAAAATAATAGGAGAGGTAGAGGAAGAAACACTAATACAAAAGCTAGAGCAAGAAGGGCAACACCAGAAACCAATAAATCTTTAGAGAGCGGTGATAACCGACAAGACCCTAATAAATTAAGTGCAGGCAAGAAAGCCTATAATACTCTGGTAGATATTGTTACTATGGTAAAGCGTATTCAATTTGGGTATAGTGAAACTAATGGTACATATTTGCCTGGATATTTACCAACACCTGGATTTATAGGAACATTAAGACCAACTTGGGGTTATACATTTGGTAGCCAAAATGATATAAGAAGTTTGGTGGCAAATAATGGTTGGCTAACCACTTTTGATAATTTCAATGAACAATTTACATCCCTAAAAAATTCAACTTTAGATTATTCTGTTAATGTTGAACCAATGCGCGATTTAAAAATCGATTTTATAGGAAATAGAACCTATGCAGAAAACTTTACAGAAAACTTTAGGGTTGAAGATTATTTAGATGCAGACGGAAATGAAGTGCCAGTAGGAACAGGTGATGGTATTTTAGATTATAGATCCTTAACGCCAAATACCTTTGGTAATTTCAACATATCTACAGCATTAATTAAAACAGCATTTGGTAAAAGTGATGAAAACCAATCTGATGCTTTTGATGATTTTAGAGCCAATAGATTAATTATTGCCAATCGTCTTGCGAGAGAGTTTTATGGCACAACTAACTTTGCCACAGATGCAGAAGGCTATCCGTTAGGCTTTGGCAAAAATAGCCAACGCGTCTTATTACCAGCTTTCTTATCTGCTTATCAAGGTTCTGACCCAGAGAAGATAACAACAAGAGCCTTTAGAGATGTGCCAATACCAAATTGGACTTTAAAATATACTGGTCTAATGAAAATTCCTTGGTTCAAAAAGAATTTTAGACGTTTTTCTATTCAGCATGGTTATAGGTCTAGATATACAATTAATCAATTTAGAACTAACTTAGATTATATTGCAGGTGAACGAGGTTTAGAATATGCTGATCAATCGGATGATGCTTTAAATCAATCTGGAGATTTTAAAAACGCCACACTGTATAGTAATATTAACTTAGAAGAGCAATTCAGTCCTTTAGTTCGATTAGAGTTTGAAATGAAAAACTCTATTAAAGTATTGGCTGAAATACAAAAAGACCGATTACTATCATTAAGTTTCGATAATAATTTGCTTACAGAGATTCAAGGACAAGAATATACATTGGGCTTAGGGTATCGTATCAAGGACTTAAGAATAAGATCTGCATTAGCTGGTGCAAAACAAATTGTTAAGAGCGATTTAAACATGCGAGCAGACATCTCAGTGAGGGATAATAAAACTATAATAAGATATCTAGATTTGGAGAATAATCAGATAACGGCAGGTCAAACTATTTGGAGCGGAAAGTTTTCTGCAGATTATGCATTTAGTAAAAACCTTACTGCTATTTTTTATTTTGATTATACATTCTCGGATTTTGCCATATCAACCTCATTCCCTCAAACCTCGTTAAGGTCTGGTATTACCCTACGTTATAACTTCGGAAATTAAATTAAGATTTTGGTTTGAAAACAAGCAATTAAAAAATTACTTTTGTTGCACTAATATATAATACAATCTAAGATGAATATACCATCAGAATTAAAATACACCAAAGATCACGAGTGGATCAAAATAGAAGGTGATATTGCAACGGTAGGCATAACTGATTTTGCACAAGGAGAGCTTGGTGATATCGTTTATGTAGAAGTTGAGACTGTAGACGAAACTCTAGATGCAGAAGAAGTATTTGGTACAGTTGAAGCTGTAAAGACCGTTTCAGATTTATTTTTACCACTATCTGGAGAAATAATAGAGTTTAATGAAGGTCTAGAAGATGAACCAGAAAAGGTTAATACAGATCCTTATGGTGAAGGC
>JASBSA010000025.1 GCA_030149175.1 Winogradskyella sp.
ATGATAAAATTCTTTAGGAAAATTAGACAAAAAATGCTGACTGAAAATAAATTCAGTAAATATCTGATTTATGCGATTGGGGAAATAGTGCTTGTGGTTATTGGAATTTTGATTGCTTTGTCTATTAACAATTGGAATGACAATAGAAAGAACATAAAAGCGGAACTTAATTATTATAACAGAATCTTGGACGATTTAGAAATGGACAAGCAACTAATTGTCCAATCTTTAGAAAAAGCCGATAAAAGGATTGAAACAAGTAAAGAGCTTTTGTTGGAATTAGATTCAGGAACAAAGAGCAAGAAATATCTTTTGAACAAATTTTTAATAGCTATCAGAGGTGATGTTTTTGTGGTTCGCGATGTTACATTCAAAGATTTAATCTCATCAGGAAACATTAAGTTGCTTAATGACATCAAAATTAAAAATAGCCTAATTCAATATTATAGTGAATTGGAAAACGTACAGACTCAAATGAAACAAAATAGAGATGAAAATCTAAAAAACATATTTGGATTGTTCAACAGTTCAATCGAATTTGGTGGTACACAAGAATTGGAATACGTGAATCAAATCATTGGACCAGAGATTCTTCATACTTTAAAGCAAGTTGATTGGACAAAGGACAAAGACAACGAATATTACGAAAAATTTCAAATGGAATTATTGTTCAATATTTCAATGACAGATAGAGAGAAACAGCATTTAACAACAATAAGTAATTTAATGAATTCACCTTATGACTTATTAGTGAAAAAATGTCGAAAAAATTAGAAATAACGAAAGCACAACACCGTGTATAGCTCATTGCGGCTGAATTCTCTTTCGAAAATTCCTTGCAATTTGCTATCTTTCGGTTACGTCGGAAAATCCTCGCGGATTTCCCGCAACGAGCCATACACAAAACCGTTGTAAGTAATAGCGGAACACACTCAGACGCAATAAATCTGAAATTAAGTTTGTTTGATATTACACTAATTACTGTTTTGAGCTCTCTAGACCCTCCAAATAATCACGAACTCTTGCCTTCCCTTCTTTTTCTTTTTCATGAAGAACTTTATCAAACTCTAATTGGGTTACAACCTTGCCTCCTTTAGGTTCTTTAATTTCAATATCATCGTTGAATAATTCTATTTTTTTACATAAATAGGTATACGAATCATCATTTAACTGAAGTATTAAGCCAGGAAGACAATCATAAATATCAGGCCCATTAGTTATCGAGATTTGAGGTGTCCTCGATAAAACTCAAAAGCCTTATGATATCATAGGTTTTTTTTGATTTCAGGAAATTAGGGTACTTTAAAAAAGCTCGTTTTATTTATTTTTGAGTTTTGTTAATTTATTTAATTTCGAGACGTAAATTATTTCATTGCAATAGTTTAGTTGAAAACCAATTCAAAATCCATAGCTGTACTTCCCTTTGTCAATATGAGCAATGATATTGATAATGAGTTTTTCTGTGATGGTATTAGCGAAGAAATCATAAATGCCCTAACCAAAATAAAGGGTTTAAAAGTAATTGCAAGAACCTCTTCATTCGTCTTCAAAGGAAAGGATATCGATATTAGAGAAATTGGTAAACAATTAAGTGTCAATACAATTCTTGAAGGTAGTATAAAAAAGTCTCAGGATAATATTAGAATAACAGCACAGTTAATCGACGTCAAAGATGGCATACATTATTGGTCCAAAAAGTATGACAGAAAACTAGTAAATATCTTCGATTTAGAGGATGAGATTAGTTTAGCTATTGCAGATGAAGTTCGAAATAATTTTGGGCACTTTGAAGTACAAGACCAATTAATAAAACAACCAACTAATAGTATTGATGCCTATCAATTATTTTTAAAGGGACGCTCACTACAATTAAAATGGACACCAGAAAGCATCAAAGAAGCTATTACCTTCTACGACAAAGCTATTGCACTTGATAACAGATATGCAAGAGCCTATTATGCTAATTTGCAATGCTACGGCTTATTGGCAATGTGGGGCTATATGCCATATCAAGAAGCTATGGAATTGGCTATAAGCAACCTTTTAATAGCAAAAGAAATAGATACTTCTTTACCAGAATATCCTTTGTCTTTTGTAGGCAAGTTTTTCTGGGAAGAATGGGATTTTAAAAATGCATACATACATATAAATAAGGTTTTAGCAATAAATCCAAATCACATAGATGGTTTAGAAGCTATGGCAGAATTGTGTATTGCTCTTGGATTCTTTGATAAGGCTATAATCTTTGCTAATAAGCTATTGGAAGTAGATCCGCTTTCAGCAAATAACCACTACACCTTAGCACACACTTGCTACTATCAGCGTAAATTTCGTAAAGCTTTAGAGTGTATTGAATACGCATTAACACTTAATCCTCAATTAGAATTAGCGCATCATCTAAAATGTTTCTGTTTAATATGGTTGAATAAGGCTGAGCAGTTTAAAACTTTTATTCAGAATACATCATTACAAGAAGAAAAAAACATGCTGTTTAATCTTGTTAATAAAAAGGATACAGTAATAACAAATGAAGCCATTTCAAATTGGTCTAAAGGAGGTAATGAAGCTACAATGCTAGTGCCATATGACGTGTTTATTCTAAGCAACTCAGATCATAAAGAACTTGGATTTTCGAGATTAAAAGAAATGATTAGTCAAAGACGTGGACAAATTATTAACTACAGACAAGAACCTTTTTTACAACCCTTACATAGCATAAAAGAGTTTTCAGAATTGCATCAGTCTAACTTGTTCATCGAAGATATTGAAGTGTCTAAAAAAGAGGAAGAAAAACTAACTTCAAATATTCTGAATAATCAGCTAATAGAAACTTTAAAAAAAGAGTTACTTACATATTTTGAAGAGGAAGAACCTTATTTAAACCCTCAATTAAGTTTAAAATTTGTTGCAGATGTTTTAGGTCTGAACACTAATAAAATGTCGTATTTAATTAACCAAGCGTTTGATACAAATTTTAATGATTTTATTAACCAATATCGTCTCAACCATTTTAAAACAATAGCGATAGATCCTAAAAACTCGCATTTAACTATTCTTGGTTTAGCCTACGATAGTGGTTTTAATTCTAAAAGTGTGTTTAATACATATTTTAAAAAAATAGAAGGACTTACACCGAGAGCTTGGTTAAAAGCCAATTCGTAGTAAATCGTATTAGTTCGTTTCAGATTATAATTCAGGACGATTGTTTTTGCAATCTGATGAATCTTTGCACCATCATTAATAATCAAAAACGAACAGTTATGACAACTTTACACAAATTCTTATTAGTATTTATAGCAGCAACAGTAATGCTGCTTACATCTTGTTCAAGAGATGACGACAATAACACTTCAACATTTAACTACACAACTACTGAAAATTTATTAACAGAAATTGATTTTCAAGGGTACGCCATTGTAACTAAAAATGGAAATGATTTAGTACGTCAAGGTTTCGGTTTAGCAAATCAAACCACAACATTGCCACAGGATTATGAATTAGCATACCGAATTGGTTCGGTATCTAAAACGCTTACAGCAGCAGCTATTATTCAACTAAAGCGTGATGGTTTTATCTCTAATTTCAATCAAACTTTAGACGAATTTGATTCTGAGTTTCCTAACGGCAATCAAATAACAATCGCACATTTATTATCGCATCAATCAGGTATTCCAGATTATCAATTTGTAGTTGAAGATGCTTACGAACAAGGCGAAATTATGGACGAAGAAGATATTTATGAAGTTATTACTTATTTGATTTCAGAAAATGGTCTAAACTTTACACCAGGAGCAGGAAAACAGTATAGCAATTCTAATTACCTTATCGCAGCTTTATTGGTTCAAGAATTAACTCAAATGCCTTATCATGAGTACATTCAACAAAATATTTTAAATCCTTTAGTGATGACTAATACCTATAAAGGTACTAATACAATTAACACTAATACACATGCAGAAGGTTATAACAATGGTAGCGCAAACAGTACCTACCCAATAGCTATTGCATTTGGCGCAGGAGATTTTAGTAGTACACCAAAAGATATGGAAACGTGGACTAATGCAGTAAAAACAAATTGGTTCTCAGCTTCTGAAAAAGATGAGATATTCGCCCAAGACGTGCCAAGTGGCTACGTTGATTTTGGCTTGGGTTGGTTCACTACACAAGAAGGTAATACCACACTATACTGGCATGGTGGTGATATTAATGGCTATTGGAGTATGATTGGTTTTATACCAGAATACGATGCTACAATTGTACTGTTAAGCAATCAACAAGACGATTCTGGAGAACAGCGTAATACCATTATAGAGCAACTTTTAACTAACGAATTCAATTAAAATTCAACCTAAAAACGCACAAATAATGCAACACACCAATATATTATTAGCTGGCGCTACAGGTTATTTAGGCAGGCATTTATTAAAGGTTTTAATCGAAAAACAAAACCAGGTTGTTGCTATTGTCCGAAAACTAAATCAATTAGAAAATCATAATGAGAACTATCTAGAGATAAAGCAAGCCGAAGTAACCAAACCTGACACCTTGAAAGATATTTGTAAAGGTATAGATACAGTTATTTCGTGTGTTGGTATTACACGACAAAAAGATGGTTTAACCTATATGGATGTGGATTTTAAAGCCAATATGAACTTGCTAGAAGAGGCTAAAAAAAGCGGTGTTAAACACTTTGTGTACATCTCAGCTATTAACGGAGATAAATATCGGAATTTGAAAATATTTGAAGCCAAAGAAAAGTTTGTCGATGCCTTAAAAGCCTCAGGATTAAACTATACTGTAGTAAGACCAAATGGATTTTTCTCTGATATGAAAGACTTTCTACAAATGGCAAAATCTGATCGTGTGTATCTATTTGGATCAGGTCATCAAAAATTTAATCCCATTCATGGAGAAGATTTAGCAAAAGCTATTGTAGATACTTTAGAGGATTATAATAAAGAGTTAACCGTTGGTGGACCAGATGTTTTAAGTCTTAATGACATCAGTAAACTAGCGCTAACTTCATTAAATAAACCTGTTAAAATAACTCATTTACCAGATTGTTTAAGACGATTAACCATTTGGACTTTAAGAACCTTTACATCTGTTAAAACCTATGGTCCGATCGAGTTCTTTCTAACCTTAATGGCAGATGATAATATCGCACCAACTTATGGACATTATCATTTAAAAGACTATTTTAGAGAAGAAGCTAATATACTAGAAATATGAAAATTCCTGATCCAAACACAGTTTACCCGTTACCTAATTACAAAAAACTTTGTTTTTTGAAAAACTATATCAATAACCCTAATATTGAGATTGGTGATTACACCTATTATGACGATTTTGAAGATGTTTCCAATTTTGAAAAAAATGTGAAATACCATTTTGATTTTATTGGTGATAAACTTATAATTGGTAAATTTTGTATGATTGCTTCAGACGCTACATTTATTATGAATGGTGGCAATCATTTAACAGAAGCCACATCTGCTTACCCATTTGCCATATTTGGTGGTAATTGGCAACATGCAATGGATGGTAAATCCTATCCAAGCAAAGGCGACACTATCATTGGTAATGATGTTTGGATTGGTCATGATGCTACCATTATGCCTGGTGTTAAAATTGGAGATGGTGCTATTATCGCAACAAAAGCGGTGGTTACAAAAGACGTAGAACCTTATACCATTGTTGGAGGTAATCCCGCGAAACCTATCAAAAAACGTTTTTCTGCAGCTACCATTTTAAAACTATTACAGTTAAAATGGTGGGATTGGGATATTGAAAAAATCACTAAAAACTTAGAAAAACTAACTTCTCATCCCGAAGCATTGCTTTAGGATAAAAACCCTAAGAACTAATAAAAGGCTTAACACTAAACTGTTAAGCCTTTTTCTTTTAGTGATAAAATTAAGCATTAGTACTAAATATCAAAAAGGTACCGAATCATAATTCAGAACGATTAGCCTTCATTTCTATCGCATATTTGTAACATCAAAATATCAATCAAAAAACGAACAATTAAATACTTATCAAAAATGAAAAAACTATTAATAATCTGCTTAACACTTTTTACACTAAATGTTTTTGCACAAAACAACACAGAACCATCAAAACACAGTGACACGGATTTAAAATACAGAGTTAGCTTTCCTGCTATTATACTAGGAAATATTGGTAAAGGAGGAGAAAGAACCAATACTCAACACATCGAATTTCATATTAAGCGCGAACTAGATGCTAAAAATATCATAGGTCTAAAATTTGCTACATGGAGATTATTTCAGCCTATGGGTATTCAATGGTGGGACGGACTTACAGACAAAATAGATACGGAAACTGAATTTTATCCGGGTTATTTGCGTGAAACAGGTATAGGAATATCCTATCAACGCATGCTTTGGAAAGGTTTATTTGCCTCAGTCGAAGTTTTACCATTATACAAAACCTATCTAGACCTTGACAACAAGAAAATAGCCAATGGATTTAAACTCTACAACTCATACCATGTTGGTTATCATTTTACTTTTGGTAAAAAGAAACAGTTTTTTATAGAACCACAATTTCATTGTAATGTATGGCATTTTGACACCAATACGCCAGAATCATTTAAGCAACTCAACAATAAATGGGATTCCTATTTCCTATTTGAACCCAACCTTTATATTGGCATAAAGTTTTAACTTATAAAACCATCTTATAATTCTAAAACTAACATTATGAAACACATATTTCTAGGTTTAATATTTTTGGTTGGATTATCAGCTATTGCTCAGCAAACAACAGAAACAATAATTAAACAACGATTTAAAACTGAATTAGAAAAGGGAAATATAAAAAGTGGAATACTACACGTGTATTCTGAATCTCGTGGGATTGACATTCAAATGGCGGAAAGTAAAGAAGATTCTATTTCAATAGATTACCCATTTTACACAGCCAGTGTTACCAAAATGTTTACCGCAACAGCAATTGGTATTTTAAAGGATCAAAATAAATTGAATTTTGATGATAAAATCGCTCAATATTTACCAGATACATTAATAAACAATCTCCATATTTTGGATGGTAAAGACTATTCAAAAGATTTAACCATTGTGCATTTATTACAACATACGTCTGGTTTACCTGATTATTTTACAGACCAAACCAAAGATGGGAGTCCAAACATCATTAATCAGGTATTGATAGATCCCAACAAATCTTGGCATGCCATAGAAATGATAGAGTTTACTAAAGAAAAAATGACACCTCGTTTTATTCCTGGTGTAGGTTATCATTATACTGATACAGAATATGTCCTTTTAGCTTTGATTATTGAAAGCATAAGTGGCTTAACTTTAGACGAGTTCTTTAAGCAGCACATTTTTCAACCATTAAAAATGAATGGTTCTTATATCAACTTAAAATCATCTCCTTTAGATAATAAGCTTCCAATAGTTAAGTTTTATGCAAGTCAATACGAGTTATCATCACTTAAAAGCTTAAGTGCAGATTGGGGAGGCGGCGGATTAGTTGCCACTACTGAAGATTTAATTACTTTTTTAAAAGCTTTTAATAAAGATACCATTTTAAAGAAAGAAACACGCTTAACCATGCAAAACTGGTTGTACGAAACTAAAGGTATGGAATACGGATTAGGGATAAGAAAAGTTTCTATTGATAAGTTAACCGATAAAGAATCAGACTTACAACTCATTGGTCATCCTGGTGCTACTGCTTCGTTTTTATGGTATTGTCCTCAATTGGATACATATATTTCTGGCACATTAAATCAGCTAGAGGCTTCTAAAAGCGCAATGATTTTAGTTTATGATATATTAATGGCTATTTAAAGTTCTAAATATACCATTTCTAATAAATTAAAATTTAAGTATTAATCAGTGAACACAAACCGAACACGATTTAACATTTTACAAATTTTTAAAGTATTGAAAATCTGTTATTTAAAATCTGATTTTATCAATTCATAACCTAGAGGTCTCGAGTTCAAATCTCGATCCCGCTGCAAAAGATTGAATTACACGATATCGACGGTTTAGTTCACGCTAAACCGTTTTTTATATATCCTATTTAAGTCAGATTACTCCCAAAACTCCTCGATCTCTTCCAAGGATTTTCCTTTCGTTTCTGGAATAAACTTATAAGTTAAAAAGATAATTACAAGAATAAACGCAATGAATATAAAGTATGGCATTGAACCATTCCAAGGTGCGCTATTATTAGCCTTGCTTTCCATTACCATTGGGAATGTTTGTGATACCAAATAGTTTGCCGCCCATTGCGCTGCTACTGCTACAGACATTGCCACGCTTCGTATTTTATTCGGGAACATTTCTGAGAGTATAACCCAAACTACAGGTCCCATTGACAACGCAAACGAACCAATAAATACCAAAACTCCAATTAAGGATACCAAACCTACAGCGTTTTGTTGAAGTGATACTCCCAGTAACAAAAATCCAACAATCATACCTACAGATCCCACATAAAGTAGTGGCTTTCTTCCATATTTATCGACGGTGTACATTGCCACAAACGTAAATACAAGGTTTACAAATGCTAATAGTATTTGCTGTGCCAATACATCTTCTTTACCAAAGCCTAATGCTTTTTCAAAAATATCTGCTCCATAATACAGTACTGCGTTGATACCTGTAAACTGTTGTAAAACAGACAAAGCTGTTCCTATAATTATAATAGCTAATATGGCTTTTGAGAAGTAATTAACTTTTACCTTAGGTTCATCCGATTTAAGTGAAGTCTTAATTTCTACCAACTCCTTTTGAGCCATATCCTCTCCGTGAACCTTATTTAAAATATCTAATGCTTGATTGTCTTCGCCTTTAATAGCCAACCATCTTGGACTTTTTGGCACAAAAAACAACAACACTAAAAACAACAAACTTGGCACGAGTTCTGACCAAAACATCCGCCTCCAACCGAATTGCAAGTTCTGTGCTTCGGTTAAGCTATTTCCAATAAAATAAGTAGCTAAAAACACAACGAAAAATCCGACCACGATAGCCAATTGGTAATACGTCACCATTTTACCTCTGATGTTACTCGGTGCGATTTCAGCAATATACATTGGTGCGTTCATCGAAGCGATCCCGATTCCCAGTCCACCAATAATTCTGAACACTACCAACATTGTAACAGTTTCAGGAAGTATTTCTGGCAAACCAGAGCCCCAAGCAGATATTGAAAATAAAACTGCCGAAATGATTAAGGACCATTTTCTACCAATCTTTATACTCAAAGGTCCTGCTAAAACGGCTCCTACAAAACAACCTAATAAAGCACTACCTACAACCCAACCCTTTAAAGTTGCATCGAGTTCAAAGTACTTACTTAGGTAAAATTGTGCACCATTAATAACGCCTGTATCATAGCCAAATAATAAACCGCCGAGGGCAGAAATAGCCGTAATCAGTAATAAGAAAGATTTTTTGTTCATATCGATTTAGTGTTTAGTTAGTTTTCAAAGTTTAAATGTAGGTGAACTCAATTCAAAAGTGATTTAAAAACTGTCCACAATAGTATGTTTAAAGTCAAAAATCATTGCCTGTTACAATGTAATATTTATAAGGACTGGTAAATGATCTGATGGATATTTTAAATCCCAGTTATCACTCAATACTGCATATTTGTTCACTTTAACATCTTCTGAAACGAAAATATAATCTATTCTCCTTGTAACGGGTTGGTCAAAATGAAACCCATTGAATGTGCCTTCTGGACCAAAATCAACCTTAGCAGTCTCTTTTGAATCTCTCAACGCTTCTTTTATATGAAGAATACTTTTATGGTTAGGTTCCATATTAAAATCACCGGTTAAAAACACAGGATAATTTTCAGTATTCAAACTTTTGATTTTATCGAGAATTAAAATAGCACTATTATTTCTGGCTTCCTTACCAACGTGGTCAAAATGGGTATTGAATACCCAAAACTTTTGCTTGGTTTGTTGATTTTCAAACAACGCATAAGTACACACACGATTACAAACGGCATCCCAACCCATACTTACTTTATCTGGTGTTTGCGATAGCCAAAAAGTTGAAGATTGAAGCACTTTCATTTTATTCATATTGTAAAAAATAGCCGAAAATTCACCTTCATTTTTTCCGTCGTCCCTGCCTACACCAACAAAGCTGTAACCCGTTAAAAGACTATCCAAATCTTTCATTTGGTTGGGCATCGCTTCTTGCACACCCAAAACATCAGGTTCATAAAAATTGATTTGATTGACCATAAAAGGTTTACGGTTTGACCAACTGTTTTTACCTTCTTTTGGGTAATCTAACTTAATGTTGTAGGTCATTATTTTCAAGTCTTGTGATGACACTGAAAATGAAGTTATTACTGATAGTATAATTAGAAAATTTCTCATTATTCAATAAAAATTAATTGACTTTGTTCTGAAATTCCGTTTTCATTAAACGCTTCGATAGTGAAATAATATGGTGTATCTCTATCCAAACAACGCATAAAATGTGAGTTGGTATCATAGACTTGCCAAGATTGATACAGTTTGTCTGTTGCTATTCCCCAACGGATATTATACCCTTGAGCGCCTTCAACGGCATCCCAAGAGAATGATGCATCTCTTCGATCTTCTTCTCGATTAATTTTGAAATTTGAAACCTTGTTTGGTGCTTCACCTAAACCAAGCCCGAAGACTCTAACTTCAGACATTGCAAAGTTATTTCCTGGTACTTTTACATTGCTATATCTAACGTATTTTGCTTTTACAGGTTCATCTAAAACTAGGTAAGCGTTTGGCGCATCAATATCAGTTTTACTTCTGTCTACAACCGTTTTCCAGTTTTTACCATCTTCTGAAGTTTCAATAGTAAATTGATGTTTTAATCCTTCAACACGTGTATAAATTCCAGATTCGTGATCGTGATAGTTTAGTTGAATGGCGTGTACGGTTCCTTCATTTAATAATTCGATAGTCATCCATTGTGTATCGTCATTAGCTTCGGCAACCCAAAATGTTTTTGGGTTTTCGTCAGTTAAAACGTTTGCTATTATTTGTCCTTTAGCATTAGTTTCTGTTGGGATTTCTTTTACTTCAACTTCATCATCATTAGACGTAAATTTCATGATTTGTTGAAGCGATGACGATACCGTTACATTTCCTTTATAGGATAGCAGCATCCAACCGTTATGCTGTCCAGCTTTTGTTGGATGATTTGGACCAAAACGAGGATAATCGCCGTACGAGGTGTTGCTGTACATTAAACCATCGTCGTCAAAATAGGTAGGAAACATGCACAAACGACGTTCCCATTGCGCATTAGATGCCAACGCCATAGTCGCAAAATGCCAGTATTGACCGTTGGTTTGCTTTACTGTAATACCGTGTCCTGCACCATTAGTAAATCCACCAGGTTTAAAACTCATCGGATTATTTTTCATGTAGGTGAATGGTCCAAGTGGCGAATCGCCTATATACACACCATCTGCATAGACATTAAATTGTGTGCCTGGTGCGGCGTATTGTAAGTAATATTTTCCGTTGTGTTTGGTCATTGAAGCACCTTCCATATAACCTTCTTTTAAGGTTGGATGAAAGTTGTTTTCGCCAAAACGTTCCCAACCGTGCTTTTCTTCATCTAAATTTATCAACTCTTCTCTAACGCCAGTTTCTAAAAAGCGGTCGTCTTTATTCAACATTTTTACACGAATAGGATGCACGTTAGAACTTCCCCAATAGAGATACGACTTGCCATCATCGTCAATAAATAATTCGGAATCTTGAATGTTGTTTGAAATTGAAGCCGTTGGTGTCCATAATCCTTTTTTTGGATCATCGGTGTACAAAATACTGCCATAACCCGCAGGATCACCAGCAAAATAAACCAAGGAATCTTTATAGTTGAACGCTGTTGGTGCGTTGCTACCTTCAAAAAACCATTGTTGTGGTTTTATGAATTTCCAATTCACTAAATCTGTAGAATGCCAATAGCCGAACGAACGTGTAACGAACATATAGTACTCACCTTTAAACTCGATGACTGCTGGATCTGCACCAGAACGATAAGATTGGTTTCTAGCAGAATTATAAACCATATAGGTGTAATCGATGTCAAGCGGATTGATGTAAGTTTCTGAGTATGTTTCAGATGTTTCCTTTTCCGCTGAAAGAGAAGTATTATCTGTACTCTTATTGATGTCTTCTTTACAGGAAAATATAGTTGCTGTTATGAATAGCAAAAGAAGGTTTCTCATCTGTTTAAAGTTTTTTGTCGGTGTCTGTAATTGGATCATAAGATGTTCCTGTTTTACCTCTCAGTTTTTCAAACTGTTTGTAAGCGCGCTCAACTTGTTCTTTTGGCCCTTGCTTAAATTCCTCGTCAGTGACTTTATATTTTTCTTGAAGTTCGGCAAGTTGTGTTCTTAGTTCAGATTCAATCTCATCGTATTCAGGATTATTAATTTGATTGTTTATTTCCTTTGGATCTTCTTCTAAATCGTACAATTCCCAAGTATCAATATCATCGTAAAAATGCATCAACTTGTAACGCTTGGTTCTAATGCCGTAGTGCTTTTTCACCATATGAAATGCTGGATAGTCATAATAATGATAATACACAGCATCTCTAAAATCTTCGTTTTTATTATAGGTTTTTTCTAGCAATGGACGTAACGACTTACCCTGCATATCGTTAGGAATTTCAGCTTGTGCATAATCCAAAAACGTTTCAGCAAAATCGAGATTTTGGGTTAAATCTTCGATGACCGTTCCCGGTTTAATAGCTTTAGGATACTTTACCAATAAAGGCATTGCCAACGATTCTTCGTACATATAACGCTTGTCAAACCAGCCTTTTTCACCTAAATAAAAACCTTGATCGGTCGTGTAAATAACGATGGTATTTTCGGCTAGACCGTTTTCTTCCAAGTAATCCAATACTCTGCCAACACCTTCATCTACCGATGCGATGGTTGCTAAATACTCTTGAAGATAGCGCTGTCCTTTCCACTCGGCCAATTCCCTACCCGAAAGATTGGCTTTATGAAAGGCATCGTTTTTTGGCTGATAGGCTCTATCCCAAGCGGCGCGTTGTTCTGGTGTCATACGTTCAAAATCGGTTTTCCAAGGATTCCAAGCCAGTTCTGGACTTCCTTCTTTTTTAGTCATTTTTAAATCGTGACCTTCATACATATCCTTGTAAATGGTTTGTTGCTGGTCTTTTGAGCCGAGTGATCCTTCGTGTGCTGTAAAATAAGTTTCCGGTAACGGGAATTTTATAGAATCGAATTTATTGACGTGACGCAATGCTGGCATCCAATTTCTATGTGGTGCTTTGTGCTGAAGCATTAACATAAAAGGTTTGTCAGAATCTTTTACACGCTCTAAATACGCCAATCCGTCTTCGGTGATAATATCTGTAGCATAACCTTCAATTTGAGTGGTATCGGCTTCTTTTGTGGTTTCATTCAAACCGATAAAATCAGGATTGTAATAATTCCCCTGGTCTTTTAAGATATGCCAATAATCAAAGCCTTCAGGATTGCCGTGCAAATGCCACTTTCCGATCATTGCGGTATTGTAGCCGGCCTCTTGAAGCAACTTAGGAAAGGTTTGTTGACTGCCATCAAAACGGTTGCCGTTCATTCTAAAGCCATTAACGTGACTAAACTTTCCCGTTAAAATCACAGCACGACTTGGTCCGCAAATAGAATTGGTACAAAAGTTATTTTTAAACAACGCACCTTCTTCTGCAATTCGGTCGATGTTTGGTGTTGGTGCCAATTGACTGATGGGATGACCATACGCACTAATGGCTTGTTCGGCGTGGTCATCTGCCATTATATATACAATGTTTGGTCTTTTTGAGTTCTCGACTGTGCTGGAACTGACATCGTCTTTGGTCTTTTCTTTACAAGATTGAAAAGTTAAAAGGCCTATTAATAAGATTGAAATATATCGCATTACTCTTTGGTTTTTATAATTTTTGTTTGAATGACTTCATCATTAAGCATTGTACGTTCAAAAAAATTGAAAACTATATCCAATTCTTCGTATGGGATCCTTGAGATTTCGTGTCGCGCATCTTTAACAATGTTGAAATAGTAAGACGTTTCAAATTCATCTAATTTATTTGCAATAATTTTAGAACCATCCAACATTATATAACCATCTTTAGTTGAATCGCAGTAGTGATGTGGCGCGTTACCAAAAGGCACCAATTGGTCTTTTGTACCGTGATATAAAACCGCAGGAACCGCATTGTCCGTGGTTAGATAACTGGCATCTACCATTGCGCCAGCACAAGAAAACACTCCTGCAAATTTCACTTCGCTATACGCTTCTGCATTGTCCACAAAATATTCGCGCATAAAAACCGCATTTAAAATGCCTTCTGCACCTGCGCTACTGCCACCAGCAATGATTTTCGTGGTATCGATTTGAAGTTCATTAGCGTGTTCAACCACATATTTTGCGGCATCCATATAATCGATTGCAGCTTGTTTAAAGGTTTCCAATTTTTCGTCTTTGGTACAATTGCAACCAAAACCTGTTGACGTTCCTTTTCTGAGCAAACGATATGAGATTGAAATACCAATATAATTCTGTTCTTTTGCAGCGTATCTTACCAAGTTTTCATCGTCTATATAATCCCTGTGGCCCACTGCAAATCCGCCACCGTGCATCCAAAGTAACACTGGTAAAGTATCTGATTTCTTAATGTTTTCTGGTGTATAAACATCTAGTTTTAGTGTGTCATTCCCTTTTATAGCGTAGGTGTATGTCGCTTTGTTTTGTGCTGAAAGTGATAACACAAAAAAGAATATAAAAACTTTTATTAAAATTTTCATTTAGTCCAATTTTTCAATTAAAATACCGCTAATCACAGGCAAACCTTTAACGGCATTGAGCTTTAAGGTTAAACCTTTTTTCGTTTGAATATTAGTCTTAAGCGTTACGCCATATTTTTCAGGATAAGCTTGGGCTAAATTCAATTGCTTTTCGATTAATTTGTCGTTAATATATACATCAAAAATGCGTTGTTTTTTATCCGTTTCAGAAGTGTTACCTGAAAGGTTATAAATGTTTTCGGTTGGTTTTATTTGTGGCTCAACAAAATATAAGGTCACGTCGTAATTGCCTTCTAGAACGTCCACTTTATATTCTTCACAACCTTCTAGCAAGGTTTGGAACAAAGGTTCTGCATTGGTGTTTTTGATATTATGTGGCAGACCTTGATTTTTGTCTTTGGTCATTCTGTAAGCTGTTCCGTTTTTATGACCAAACCAGCCTTCTTTATAAGGTTGGTCTGGTACAAAAGTGATGTTTTGTTCTTCATCATAAAAATTGAAATGCGACCCAATGTTGATTCCTAGTCGCTTAAAATCAATAAAATCTAATTTTCCAACACGATTAACTTTTATTATTTTTTCTTCGGAAATAATTTGAGCTGAAACCTTAATTTTGTTGTTTCCATTTTTGAAAGGCATATCGATAGTTACCGAACCATTTTCAACTTTATAATCACCTAAATTATTCTCATTTAAACTTACGCTTACCTCACTTTCATTTGAATATATTTGAACTGGAAATGTTTCATTTTGAAACAATGTTAATCCTTTTAAATAATCCGTTGCGATATGAACTACTGGTGTATCATCCTCTAAAACCGATTTGTACCAATAGTAGATATCCTTTGGTGTTCGGTCGTATTGCACAAGTCCTTTTTGATTAACGTGCGGAATGGCATCACCTCGAAATTCCGAACCAAAATCTGCAAAATTCCAAGCTGTCATTCCCGTTATAAAAGGTCGGTCGGTAATCTGTTTGTAGTACGATTGATGCAGTTTTGCTTGATAATTGGTAGAAAAATCGAACTTTTTAGGCGTTTTGGTAAAAATCCGAACATCAGCACCAGGACCATATTCTGACAATAAAAGCGAACGATTTGGAAAACGTTTATGCTGCTCATCCAGAAATTTTCCTAAATCTTCGATCTGTTTATCGTACCAACCAAAATAAAGATTCCAGCCCAAAAGCATTGGTATATCCGCAATACCTGTTTCATTATACACTTCTGAATTATGGCAAGCCATAACTGTTATGTGATTTGGCGCTAGTGTTCTGGTTAAATCTTCAAGCTGTGTAGCTAATTTTAGTGATGTCTTTTTTAATTCGGTTTTTTCTTCGTCTGTTAAATTTCGGTTGAAAACCAAACGAATAAAAATTTCATTCATATATCCAAACATTACGACAGAAGGGAAATTGTGATACTGTTTGATATGCTCTTTTTGCATATTTAGACTTGTTTCAAAATAACTTTCTGAATCTGATACCAGATTTATTACAGGTATTTCTGTCCAAACTAAAATACCGAGTTCATCACAAAGCTGATAGAGTTCTCTGTTGTGTGGGTAGTGAGCAAATCGAATGACATTTGCGCCCATACTTTTTATGAGGTGAATATCTTGTTTTTGCAACTCGATTGGCACGGCGTTACCGTAGTCTTTATAATCTTGGTGGCGATTAACACCTATTAATTTAATCGGTTTTCCATTTAAAAAGAAACCTTTTTCTGGGTCTACAGTCGCCCAACGAAAGCCTAAATTAGACTCTTTTTGATCTAAAACGGTTCCGTTTTTATCACTTAAGGTCAGTTGTAACTTATACAAATACGGATCGTCTGGTGACCATAATTTTGGATTCTTAATATCTGGATAATTAACTTCAATGGTTTTTGTTTCGTTTGCTTTCAGTTTAAGTCTTTGATGGTCTTCTCTAAAAAGATTTCCTTCAGCATCAAAAATCTTAAGTTCTAAATGTGTTTCGGTTTTTTTATCAAAATTGTCAATTAAAACTTTAACCTTAACACCAGCTTTTTCATTGGAAACATCGTAGTAATTCACATAAAAACCTTCGGAAGCAAAATCCTTTAAACTAAAGTGCTGCTTGGGAACTTTTATTAATTCGACATCTCGATAAATTCCACCGTAAAAGGTGAAATCCGCATCTAATGGTGGAATATTAACGTTATGGGAATTATCGACTTCAACTTCAATTAAGTTATAAGCATCGAAGTTTAAAAACGATGTGATATTTGCATTAAAAGCTGTGTAACCACCTTTATGATTCACAGCTTTTTTGCCGTTTACAAAAACTGTAGCTTCTTGATTAACCGCATTAAATTTTAAGTAAAATATTTGGTCTTTGTCTTCTGAAGACACAAAGATTTGCTTCTTGTAATAACCTAATCCACGACGATAGCCACGCTCATCATTAAAGGCATCATCCTTGTTCCAAGTATGAGGAATGTTTACGATTTCCCAATTGGTTTTATCTTCGGAATATTGCCATCCAGAATTAATAGTTTTTGATTGTGAGACACAAAAAAAAGGGGAAGCCACACACAACATAAAGCTTAATAAAAACATTCTATGGTTTATGTGTGGCATAATTAGCTATTAATCTAATAATTTAAATGTGTGCTCAAACCTGAAATCTGAGCTTGGCGCAATGGCTATTTCAAACTCACCCGGCTCTACGCCATATTCCATTTTGCTGTTGTAGAATTTTAAATCTTCAACTGAAATTTTAAACGTTACTGTTTTACTTTCACCTTTTTTCAAGTTTATTTTTTGAAAGCCTTTTAATTCTTTTATAGGTCTTGTAACACTTGCTACTTTATCGTGAATGTAGAGTTGTACTATTTCGTGTCCGTCCATACTACCTGTATTTGTTACAGTTACCGAAGCTTCAATAGTTCCTTTTGAATTTAAGGTTTGTGACGATAATTTGAAATCTGAATAGTTAAACGTTGTATAACTCAGTCCGTGGCCAAAAACAAACAATGGTGTATTTGGCACATCTATATAATTACTTTTATAATCTTCTTTAGGGTTGTCATCTGGGATTGGTCTTCCCGTATTTTTCATATTGTAATAAATTGGGACTTGCCCAACATTTCTTGGAAATGTTACTGTTAATTTTCCTGAAGGATTTACTTTTCCAAATAATAAATCAGCCGTTGCCGCACCACCCATTGTACCAGGAAACCAAATCTCTAAAATAGCATCCACCAAATTCACTTCATCCGATAAATTCAATGGACGACCATTCATTAATACCAAAGTGATTTTTTTATTCGGGTTGGCTTCTCTTATTTTCTTAATAAGTTCTGGTTGAATACCTGGAATTTTCAAATTAGTTCTAGAAGCAGCTTCACCACTCATATGATGACCTTCACCCATCACTAAAACAATAGCATCAGCTTGCTTGGATATTGAAATCGCTTCCTCAAAGCCAGACTCATCATCCTTTAAAATTTCGCAACCTTTAGCATAAAGAATATGATTAGGGTTTAAATATTCTGAAATACCTTCAAAAATGCTTACTGCTTTTCCGTTCCGATCACCTTTTGCCGCCCAATTGCCAATAATATCATATTCGTCTTTCACCAAAGGGCCGATAAAAGCAATCTTTTTTATGTCTTTTGAAAGTGGCAAGGCTTCATTTTTATTTTGAAGTAAAACTGAAGATGCTGCGGCAATTTCTCTGGCCTTAGTTAAGAATTCGTCTTTGTATTTAGTGTTGTTTTCCCGATCTTGATCAATATAGCGATAAGGATCATCAAACAGCCCTAACTTAAATTTAGCTAAAAGGATTCTTCGGCAGGCATCATTAACATATGCTTCTGGAACTTTACCTTCTTTAACCAGGTCTTCTAAAAAATGGTGATATAATTTTCCAACCATATCCATATCCACACCAGCATTCATCCCAATTCTTGCTGCGTCAATACTATCTTTTGCAAATCCGTGAGGTACCAATTCATTAATAGACGTATAATCTGAAACTACGAAGCCTTTGAATTTCCATTCATCTCGAAGAATATCTCTTAATGTAAATTTATTTCCAGAAGTTGGCACACCGTTCAACTCGTTGAATGCCGACATAAATGTTTCCACGCCAGCATCTACCGCAGCTTTGAAGGGTGGTAAATATACATTTCGCAATTCACCTTCACCCATATTTACGGTGTGATAATCTCTTCCAGCTTGAGCAGCACCGTACGCCACGTAATGCTTTGCACAAGCCAGAATGGTATTTGACTTCGATAAATCATCACCTTGAAAACCTTTAATATAGGCTTTGGCCATTTGGCTTCCTAAATACACATCTTCACCTGCACCTTCTGAAATACGTCCCCAACGTGGCTCACGAGAAAGATCTACCATCGGTGCAAACGTCCAATGCAAACCTTCAGCAGAAGCTTCTTCAGCAGCAATGCGAGAGCTTTCTTCCACCATTTTTAAATCCCAACTAGCAGACAATGCTAAATTAATCGGGAAGATGGTACGATGTCCGTGAATGACGTCATAGCCAAACAATAATGGTATGCCTAAGCGTGTTTCTTCAACTGCAATTTTTTGTAAATCTCGTGTTCCTTTTACTGTAAAGGCATTGAGCATTGCGCCCAAATTACCTTCACGTATATATCTGCCATTGTCAGTACCAACAATTGGTCCTGTCTGATCCCAACGACCACTATACATTACAGTCTGACCTATCTTTTCTTGAAGCGTCATCAGATTCATCAACGAATCTACTTTGGCTTCGTAGTTTTGGGACCAACCAATAGTTGAGCAAATAGTAAAAATTATAAGAAGTTGAGATTTAAAATGCATTATATATTTATTCAGTTAATTCAAATTCTTTCATCAGTTCTGTTGTTGAATCCGTTCCAACGAACACTTGAAATATTCCCGGTTCAGCAACAAAATCTAAATCGTAATTGTAAAATTTTAAATCTTCTACT
Source organism: Winogradskyella sp. (assembly GCA_030149175.1). GTDB lineage: Bacteria > Bacteroidota > Bacteroidia > Flavobacteriales > Flavobacteriaceae > Winogradskyella. Next base: position 19,809 of record JASBSA010000025.1, read on the forward strand.
GATATATTGAAGGTCACTGTTTTAGTTTCCCCCTTTTTAATGTTTACCTTTTTGAAACCTTTCAATTCCTTAACTGGCCTTGTTACAGAACCAACTACGTCTCTTATATAAAGCTGAACGACTTCTTTACCATCATAATCGGCAGAATTAGTGACATCTACTGAAACCGAGATTTCTCCATCCATAGCAATCGAAGTTTTATCAAGGTTAAAGTTTGAATAATCAAAAGATGTATAGCTCAACCCATAACCAAAAGGATATAATGGCTCATTACGAATATCTAAATAATTCGTCTTAAATTTCTCGAATTTTCCTTCCTTATTACCTAGTGGTCTTCCTGTATTTTTATGGTTATAAAACAACGGCACTTGACCAACATTTCTTGGGAATGTTGCCGTTAACTTCCCTGAAGGATTTACATCGCCAAACAGCACATCTGAAATGGACAGACCAGCTTCGCTACCCGGAAACCAAACATTCAAGATTGCAGGTACAGTTTTACTTTCTTCGACTAAGGTCAAAGGTCGTCCAGTAAATAAAACTAAAACCACAGGCTTTCCTGTTTTTAACAATGCTTGTAATAAGTCTTTCTGTACTTGCGGAATTCCGATATCTGTACGACTACTACTCTCTCCGCTGAATTCGGCAGATTCGCCAATTGTTGCCACAATGACATCAGATTTTTTAGCTACTGCTAACGCTTCATCTAATAATTGCTGGTCTGTTCTGCCATCTCGTGGGATGGTTTTTCCAAACATTGTAGCTCTTTTTTCCAGCTCTAAATCGTAATCTAAATTACTGCCTTTGGCGTATAACAAATTAACACTTTCACCAACTGTTTGTAGTAAGCCGTCCCAAACCGAAATGGCTTTGTTATGATCGGAAGACACACTCCAAGTACCAGGCATATTATTACCGGCTTTTGCTAAAGGTCCGATTACTGCAACTGTTCCTGACTTTTTTAAAGGTAATAGCTGGTCTTCATTTTTAAGAAGTACCGTAGATTCGGCACCAACGAGACGTGCAAAATCCCTGTTTTTTTGTGTATAGGTTTCATTTTTTGAACGTTCTTCACTACAATATCTGTAAGGGTCGTCAAATAAACCTAATTGGTACTTTGCAGTAAGCACACGAGCAACAGCTTTATCAATATCTTCCATCGCTATTTTCCCTTGTTCTAAAGCACCTTTTAAATGCTTAATGTAAGCTGCGTCTATATTTGGCGAATCACCAGCCATATCCATATCCAGTCCTGCTTTTAAAGCCAAAGACGTTACAGCATATTCATCACCCATTCCGTGTGCCTTCATTTCGTAAATTCCTGTGTAATCAGACACTACAAAACCATTAAACCCCCAATCATCTCGCAATAAATCAGTTAACAACCATTTATTTCCGGTTGCTGGAATCCCATCAATTTCATTGAACGATGCCATTACAGAACCAACACCTTCATCAACAGCTGCTTTGTAGGGTGGTAAATATTCATTGTACATTCTTATACGACTCATATCGACCGTATTATAATCTCTACCTGCTTCTGGCGCACCATATAAAGCAAAGTGCTTTACGCAGGACATCAGCGTATTCTTAGCTGCTAAATCATCTTGTTGATACCCTCTAACCATAGCACGGGCAATTTCACTTCCCAAATACGGATCTTCACCATTCCCTTCGGAAACCCTTCCCCAACGCGGATCGCGAGAAATATCTACCATTGGCGAAAACGTCCAATTGATGCCGTTAGCGCTTGCCTCAGATGCTGCAATTTTTGCCGTTTTTTCAATCATTTCCATATCCCAAGAAGATGACAAACCTAATGGAATTGGGAATGTGGTTTTGAATCCGTGGATAACGTCCATTCCGAAAATTAAAGGAATGCCTAGTCGGCTTTTTTCAACAGCGATTTTCTGTACTTCATAAATATTTTTCGGATCTCCAAGATTGAAGAGACCACCTATTTTTCCGTCTTCAATTTTCTTGACAACATCTGTACTTTTTGAAGAACCTGTGGTAATTGGCCCTGTCGCAGGAAGGTTTAACTGACCTAATTTTTCCTCTAAAGTCATAAGACCGATAATGGAATCAACTTTTTCTTGATATGGATTATCGTTTTTAGAGGATGCTGTTTTGTTTTCACTTGTATTGCAAGATATTGCCGTTAGAAAACAAAAAGCAATTATAAAGGATTTTATGTTAGAATTTTTGAAAGCTGTCATTATTTTTTTGATTTAGAAAAAAGCCATTTTAATAATTCAGGTTCTGCAAAAGTAGAATCCCAACTGTTGTGATTATCGTCGGCATATAAGGTAAAGTTTGGTTTACCGCCATATTTTAAAATACCACTGACCATATCTATTGAAAGTTGAGGGTCAACCACATCGTCTTTTGCTCCGTGAAATACCCAGAGATCAGTAGTATTTGCATATTCTTTTGCAGATTCTGGGTCGCCACCACCACAAATGGCAAAGGCTGCCGCAAACATATCTGGCCGTCTTGAAAGAATTTCAAAAGTTCCCATGCCACCCATAGACAGGCCACCAACATATATCTTCTCTTTTTTTACAAAAGGTTTTTCAGCAAATTCATCCATTAAATCCAAAACCAATGCCATTGCCTTTGTTGGACCAGTTTCATATTCAAACTTTAAACCTATAGGCTTTGTTGATCTATCAACATCTACTTTAGACCAATAGTCACTTTTAGGACATTGAGGGAATATTACAATTGCTGGAAATGCACCTCTGTTGGTTTTATCAGCAAACAATTTACTACCGTGAACCAATTGCTTTTTATTGTCTTTACCTCGTTCTCCTGCACCATGTAGAAACAATACAACTGGATATGTTTCTTCCTCGGAAAAATTTTCGGGATACATAATTCGATACTGCAAGGTATCTTCATCTTTTACGTGAACTTGTTCTTTGTAAAAATCCTCCTGTGCATTAGAAAACGCCATAAGGCAGACTAAACATAGCGTTAATATATTTTTAAATAGCTTCATTTTATAAAAAAATTAATAAGTGAATCCTAAAGCATCCAAACCATTTTGTACATCTTCGTTTTGCATAAATAGATTCCATAACAATCCTGTTCTGTAATTTTCTATCATTATGATTTGCGGTCCTTGGTCAATAGCTAAATAACGTTCAGTCACCCAATTATACTCAGGACTAAAGGCGTCATAAAACCCTGCAGGTCCCATTAAATCATTTTCATAAAAATAATGCATCGCTGCCAAGGATTTTTCTGGTGTGTAAGGAATAGAGCTCACTGCTGCTGTGGGCGAAATGGTGCCATTATCGTTTTCTGGATCGTGTGCAGAGTAGCCCACGGAACCATCTGAATTTCTGGTATAACTTGCTGTTAATCCCCAACAATCTGGTCCATAATCTGCAAAATTATTTGGGTTGTTAACGCAGTATTGGTAATTAATATTGGTATGATTAACATTCAAATTCCAATAATTGGCATATTGATCGTTTAAGTTTGAGGGATTTAAACCCAAATATGAATAGTGTGCCCAAAATAAAGGGCCTGTTCCCGTACCAGCATGATCTAAAATTAAAGGTACACTATATTGACTTGAAGAAGACACAATGTTTCCGTTATTTGCCCATCCTTGATGGTAGGACTCAGCTAGGATCGGATAATCTGGTGATGCAGCACCCAAAATAAAAGCTATCAAAGTTTCATTATAACCTCTCAACTCTAAGTTAATTGCAAAACCATTATTAGGACTCCAGTGCCATAACAATTTATTTTGTCCGTTGGTGTACCAATCCCATTCTACACCTTTCCAGAGTGTATCAGCTTGGTTTGCCAATGCCTGTTCTTCGGTAGAACCATTTTTTAAATATTCTTTAACGCAAATCAATCCTTGAACGAAAAAAGCCGTCTCAACTAAATCACCTCCATCGTCTTGTGCACTAAAAGGAATTACTGCACCTGTGCCATCATCAATCCAATGTGACCAAGCGCCGTGAAAACGGTCCGCACCTTCAAAAAAGTTGAGTATTTGCCGTAACCTCTCGACACCTTCACTTCTTGAAATGTAACCTCTTTCAATACCAACAATAATAGCCATTAAACCAAAGCCACTGCCTCCTGTAGTGATAACATTTTGGCTGTTGTTTGGATCATTAGGATGATAACGCTCTTTTGCAGCACCTGAACTAGTGCCTGCAAAGTCCCAAAAGTACTTAAAGGTTTCCTGTTGGGTTAAATCCATAATTTCTGTGTCTGATAATGGAACGAACGGGTCATCATCGTTTGGATTGTATGGTTCCTGGTAACCTGGGCCATTATCGCTTGCACAGCTAGTTAAAATAGTTATTAATAATATGAAACTGAGTTTCTTCATTTATTTTTTGTTTTTGTGTATAAAACCTAGTTTATCCAAACCGTTTTGTACATCTTTGTTTTTCATAAATAAGTCCCAGAACATTCCTGTTCTATAATTCTCAATCATCACCGGAATTGGACCTTGGTCTATTGCTAAATATCTTGGTGTATACCAATTGTGTTCAAAACTAAAAGCATCATAAGGACCGTACTTGCCAATCAAACTATCATGATTTTTGTAAATATTAGCTAACATTTTCATACTCTCTTTTGGGGTATAAGGGAATGAAGATAATGCTGCTGTTGGGGATACCACACCCAAATCTAACCCAGGTCTATGGCCTGCATATCCCTTTAAAGAATAACTTGATGTTAAACCCCAAAGACTATCGCCATAGCCCTTAATTTTTTTTGGATTGTCAATAGCGTATTTGTAATGGATTTTAGCGTGATTTTGAGTGAGTTCCCAATAATCTGCATATTGATCTGATAAGCCCTTTGGATTTAGTCCTAAATAGGAATAATGCGCCCAAAATAATGGGCCTATTTTGGCATCACTATGTTGGTAATAATCCAGTACTAAATCTTCATCATAATACGATTCATCCGAAACAATTTCACCATTTCTTGCCCAACCTTTTTCATAGACTTCCTTTGAAATAGAATGTGTTGGTGAAGCTGCTGCCAGAACATACATAATTAAACATTCATTATATCCTCCTACTGGAAAATCCATTTCCCAACCGTATTCTGGAGACCAATGCCAGTACAATACATCTTCACCGTTTTTAGTGTACCAATCCCATTCTACTTCTTGCCATAGTTGATTTATTTTGCTTGCCAATTGCCTTTCTTGTTCATTGCCGTTTTTAAAATATTCAGCAACCGTCAATAAGCCTTGTACCAAAAATGCCGTTTCAACTAAATCGCCTCCATTATCTTTTTTTCCAAATGGATAAACTTTACCTGTCTCACCATCAATCCAATGTGACCAAGCACCATGAAAACGATCTGCTTTTTCAAGAAAATCAACAATTCTTGTATATCTTTTGAGGGCCTCTTCTCTAGAAATCCAACCTCGTTCAACACCAACTAGTATGGCCATTAGCCCAAAACCACTGCCACCTGTTGTTACTGTATTTTTAGGAGATGTAGGATATACATCATCCATATGCAAACGTTCTCTTGCTAAACCGGAGTTTGGTTCTGCTCCTTCCCAAAAATAGTTGAAGGTTTGGAATTGAATAGAATCCAATAGTTCTTCTTCGCTCCATTCAACTTTAACATTCTCAGTCAAAGCAACATCAGAACTATCAGCACTTTTCTTATCGTTCTTACAGCTAAATAATGATAATATCATTGCTGTCAAAACAAAAAATTTATTTTGATAAATTAAATTCATTAGTAAGTTTTAGATAAACTTTAGCTGCATTTATGTACATAAATGCAGCTAAAGCAATAAAGACTAATTCAAAAGTTTACATACACTTAATTTGTGTTTCGGATCAATAATTTATGCTAAAGCATAGATTGAATTTCTTGCTGAGAGAGTGCCTTTTTATAAATTCTTAGATTATCCATTAGGCTTTCATCGGATCTATGATTCCAACCGGTAAACCTTGGTGCTCCAGACATTATTGAGAGAATATCGCAATCTGTCCAATCTACACCGGTAAAAGCATTTTGGCTTACTACCTGACCATCAATATATACTACACATTCGGTACTTGAAATTGTAAATGCCATTTGCACCCATTGTGGATTGTTAGGATCTACGTCTGCCGCAGCACCTCCATCGAACCAAGAATCGCCCGACCCATTACCAACATTTAATTTAAAACGTTGCATTCCTCCAGCATTTTCTCGAAAAAATCTAAATCCACTTGTTCTGTTGTTTTGAGCATCTGGATTGTTAGTGTCTGGTGGACCTATTACAAGTACGCCTGCTCTGTCTGGTGTACCATTAAGCTTGTATCTGAATACTGCAGAAAATTCTTCGTTTAACAAACCGTCCGTTGGGAATGTTAAATATGAATCTGCCGCTCCTTGATAAGCACTTGTGCCTTCATATGCATCTGAAGAGAAATCTGGACTACCAACTTCAGTACAGTCCTCATCACTATAGCTTTCTGTATAACTACCATTAAAATCTAACTTAAATATCTCATCGGCCTGAGCTATTAACTCTATGACTTCCTCTTGAGTTAATGCCATGTTAAACAGCCTTAACTCGTCCATGTAGCTTTCATCTGACCTATGGTTCCAACCAGTAAATCTAGGTGCTCCAGACATTATTGAAAGAATATCGCAACCTGTCCAATCTACACCTGTAAATGAATTTTGACTAACAACTTCACCGTTTTTATAAACCACACACTGTGAGTCGGATATAGTAAACGCAAAATGTACCCATTGATCTACCGTAGGGTCTACATCGGCAGCTGCACCACCATCGAACCAAGAATCACCATCACCTCTACCAACATTCAACTTAAAGCGTTGCATACCTCCAGCATTTTCACGGAAAAATCTAAATCCACTTGTTCTATTATTTTGAGCATCTGGATTATTTTCGTCTGGTGGACCAATAACTAATACACCTGCTCTATCTGGTGTTGCATTAACCTTTAACCAAAATGATGCGCTAAACTCATTTGCTAAAAGACCATCTGTCGGGAAAGTTAAATAAGAGTCTGGAGATCCAGCGTAAGCACCTGAGCCAACTCTAGCTTCTGGTGCAAAACCAGGGCTACCAAACTCATCTGCGTCTGTTACACTAACCAACTCACTGTAACTACCATCAAAGTTCATATAGAAAGTCTCTCCTGGATACAGCGGTGTATAAGGAGGCTCTTTACTAAAATTAGAAACGGAAACAGTTGTGTTGCCTACCAAATCTGTTGCAGAAACTTCTAGTACGTGATCGCCTGTTGTAATATTGTCATATACGAACTCTTCAATAAAAATTCTGTAATCCAAGAACTCATCATATGATGCTATTTCCAATCCATCCAATTTAACACTTACCGAAGCAAGTTCAATGTCGTCTTCTGCTCTAAATTCAATAGGTGTAGAAGTTACTGGGTCTGGTACTTGAATTGAAAAACCATCAACAGGTCTTTCAATTGTTACAATAGGTGCACCTGCATCTGGTCCTGGATCTACTTCTGTGATTGGATCTATGCCTTCGTCACATGCTGAAAACAAAAGTAAACAGCAAACCACAAGTTTAAATATATTATTAGTTTTCATAGTTATTAATTGTTATTATTAGCGTATTCGCTTAAAATGAAACTTAAATCAAGTTGTTCTAGTGGATATGGTAAGAAGACTTTATCTGATGAAAACGTTCTACCATCATAGCTCAACTCATCAAAATTACCGAGTCTTACCATATCATAAAACCTAACACCCCATTCCATTCCTAACTCAGCAAATTTCTCATCCATTACATCTTGACTGGTAACATTAGCCAAAGCAGGCATACCTGCTCTAGCCCTAACTATATTGACAGCTTCTGATGCTGTACCAGCGGTACCATTTGCCCCTCGAGTTAGAGCTTCTGCATACATCAAAAGTACTTCAGCATATCTTAACACTGTATAGTTTTTATTTGTTCCATAAGCTGTTCTACCAGGCGTTAATTGATTTGAAGGTAAATAATGCTTACCACTTGCAAAATTAGCTCTTGAGTAGTTATTTATGATGTCCCCATCTCTAGTGGTATTAGAAACAAATGCTGGAAGATTTTGATAGTCTGGATCCGTAAGAATTTCGTCAATACCATCATTTGTGAAAAGCACACTAGTTTCAAGTCTAACTGTTTCGTTTCTATCTAACATGAATTTTATGTACTTAAGGCTTGGCTCATAAAAACCCCAACCACTAGTAGCTTCTTCTACAGCAGCGGTCCAATTCTGAGGTCCATAAAACGCATATAAATGACTAACATTCTCACCTGAGGCTTGTCCGAAATCAGAATATTGAATTTCCCAAATATTCTCATTCGCTAATTTTCCAGGAATTTTAAATAGTTCATAATAATCGTTAAATAGCTGGAATTTTCCAGAATTTATAATCTCTCCTGTTGCATCAGCAACACTTTGATAATCTTCGATTTCTAAGTTTGCAATTGCTTTAACAGTTAATGCTGTGTATTTTGTTATACCACCCGGTAAATCTTGACGTTGGTTCGGTGCCACATCTAACAAGAATGGGGTTGCTTCGTCCATTTGATCAGAAATCCACTCCATAAGGTCATCTTTTGTTGCGACTTCAATCTGAGTAAAATCAAGGGTATTAATCTTATATACATCTCCAAATAATCTTGATAGCTGTAGCGTCATAAACCCTCTTAAAACCTTACATTCAGCAATATATTGGTCAATTAAATCAGAGTCTACTCCACCATCTCTAAACCTTTCTAATGCACTTATCTGAGCTGTTACCTGAACAATGTCCTCTGCCCAGTTTTCAAAGAATACATTATACATCCAATAATTATTGTCATAAATGTAATTATCGGTATCAGCAAAACCTTGCTGATCTCCTTGCCCACCTGCGTTAACATCATCACCTCGAACTGATAATAAGGGAATTTGTTCCCAACCTACACTCTGGAAGTTCTGATAAGCACCTATTAAAGTACCAAAAGCAAGTTCTTCACTTGAGTAATCAATCTCGTTAACCAATGTTTGGTTTTCTGGCTCTTCATCTAGTTTTTCTGAACAGGTAAAAAGAAAAACAGATAGAGTGAAAAGAATTAATCTAAAATTAAATATTTGTTTCATAGCTTAAAGTTTTTAAAATTTAACTTGTACTCCCAACGAGTAAACTGATGGAGTTGGATATGTTTGTGTATCACGGCCATCAAAACCTACTTCTGGATTAAAGCCATTAAAGCTTTTTGTCCATAGAAACGGTCTATCAGCAGTTAGCGTTAGACGTATTTCTGGTAATTTTTCTTGTTTCAGGGTATAGCCTAACTGAATATTTTGTATCCTGAAAAAATCACCATCTTGCAAGAAGAACTCTGATAATCGTTGATTCCAAACTTGTCTATATCCTTCTGAAGATGGGTAAGAATTTGTTGAACCTTCCCCTCTCCATCTATTTATTGCCAAATCAGCATCAATATTCCTTCCTTGTGTTCTAATTACTTCTTGTCTGTTAGAATTAAATATAACATTGCCACCTTGACCATAGAATGCAATATTTAAATCAAAATCCTTGTAATTAAGGCCTATATTACCTCCATAATAAAACGTAGGTATTGGTGAGCCTAAGTAAGTTCTATCCTCCGCATCAAGAATACCGTCTCCATTTCTATCTTTATATCTAAAGTAACCAGGGCTAATATCAGTACCTTGAGCAATGGCAGCTTGAGCAGCAGGATCTGCAAGAATTTCTGCTTCATTTTGATAAACACCATCTATTTCCCATCCATAAAATACGTTTATGGGTTGACCTACGATAATTCTTTGTCTTGCTTCTGCTGTGCCAGTTTCTAGAACAGGTTGGCCTGCTAAACTGGTTATTTCATTATCTAGAGTACTAAAATTACCTGATATAGAGTAACTAAAATCATCTGAGAACTGACCTCTCCAAGTAGCAGCCAATTCAATACCCTTGTTTCTGACACCTCCAACATTTTGACGGCTAGAACCGGTACCTATGAATTGAAGAACATTGATGACTAAATTGTCTGTATCTTTAACAAAATAGTCTGCTTCTAGTGATAACCTATTATCAAATAAATAAGCTGATAACCCAATGTTTAACTCATCTGTAAACTCCCAAGAAATATTATCTTCTACTGTTTCAAATTCAATACCGTTATAAAATGTATCGTTAAACACTGTAGTTATTGAATTTGCTGATAAAGGGTTACTTGCCCCAACGGCATCGTTAGCAACACGTCCCCAGCTTGCTCTAAGTTTTAAGTAGTTGACAAAATCAACGTTGCCCATAAATGACTCTTTTGAAATCTCCCATCCTAAACCAAATGCTGGCAGATACACATATGTTTCATCATATTTGTTTGTCCCTTCTGCTCTAAATGACAAATTCAAAAGATATTTATCCATTAGCTGATATTCAGCTCTACCGAAATAAGAGAAGCCGTAATTTCTAAAACCACCGTCATAGGCTGTACGGCTATCTGGTGAAGTATTTTGGATGTACCAAGTTTTATCATTATTTCTTACGAAAGATGACTCAGGGCTAAAATTTCCACTAGCACCAAAATTTCTACCATACTCATCTCTAAAAGAAGTACCTGCAATTAAAGTTAAGTCATGGTCTTCGCCAAAATTATTTTTGTAAGTTAGTATATTATCCCAAATATAATTTTCTCCAACACCATTATTTAGAGTTATAGAAGATTGCTCTATGGAGCGTTGATACTCGTCGGTTACAAAATATGGCAATTGAACGATTCTCTCATTGGTTCCTCTATAAGTATATGAAAGACTACTTTTAAAATTTAATTTTTTTGGTAAAATTTCAAAATCCGTATAGAAGTTTGAGACTATACGTCTTCTTTCCCCTCTTCTATCTGCATTATCCATTAATGGAAATGGGTTTTGTGATCCTCTATACCCTATCTCTCTAGCGTCTGAATATGGTAATGGGTCTGCTTCGGTAAAGTTATTATCAAATACAGGTAAAATAGGTACTGCGAAATACGTAAGTTGCCACGCAGACCCTTCATCCCCATATTGTACAGCGTTACTATATAATACATTACCACCCACTTTTAACCAATCTGTTGCCTTAGCATCAATTCTTGCACGCAGGTTAGAACGGTTAAAGCTATTTTTCATATCCAAAATACCTTGCTGCGAAAAAAAGTTGCCCCCAAGTGAGTAAGATATTTTATCTGAACCACCAGTAACTTGAATATCATAATTTTCAATTGGTGCATCTCTCAATACTTCATCGTACCAGTCTGTATTAACATTTGGAATATTAGGATTAACCCTACTACGACCAAAACGCTGAATCGCTTGCTCCACACTCTCTATTTCCGCTTGTGATCCAGACTCTAAGGCGAAAGTGGTAAATTGCTCTGCGTTAGCCATTTTTAGAATATTTTGTGCACGTTGAACACCAACGTAGGAAGAAAATGATATTTCTGGCTTCTTATTATAACTGCCGCCTCTAGTTGTAATAACTATAACACCATTTGCTGCTCTAACACCATAAATTGATGCTGAAGACGCATCTTTTAGAACAGAAACGCTTTCTATTTCACTAGGGTTTAAAAAATCAATGTTGTCGAAAAAGTTTCCGTCAACCACAAAAAGAGGATTATTGGATCCCGATAATGAGTTTGTTCCCCTGATGCGTATTTGAGGTGTTTCTCCAGGTGAGCCCTGACTGCTTATTTGAACACCAGCTACCTGACCTTGAAAGCCTTGCGTAATTTGAGCCGCTGGTGTACGACTAATAGCCTCGGTTTTGACAGTGGAGACAGCACCTGTTAAATCTGCTTTTTTCTGCGTACCGTAACCCACTACTACCACTTCATTTAGAGATTCTACATCTTCTTCTAAAGCTATATTGACTGTAGTTTGATTGGTAATAGCTATACTTTGAGCTTTGAACCCTATATAGCTGAAATTTAATTTTTGACCGCTTTGTATACTAATAGTATATTTACCATCAAAGTCGGTAACGGCACCTCTGGAGGTACCCTCTACAATTACACTTACACCAGGCAATGGCATACCATCACTTGCTGAAGTTACAACTCCACTTACTTCTATTTGTTGACTCCAAGAAATTAGAGAGAAGAATAAAAGCAATATTAAACTGAATTTAGTTTTCATACATTAACATTTAGATTGAGATAGTTAGTTTTTTTCTAAACATAAAGTTAAAATCTTAACCTCAATGTAATATAGGTGTAGTTTACATTTTAATTACGCCAACAAATATTAAAACTTCCGAAAAGCCCTTGAAATCTGATTTTGACGTAGTTTAAATATAAACGAAAACGTTGTAAAATCTTAAAGTTTTAACTAAGTGACGTAGTAATGACGTAGTAAAAAATATTAAATTAACAACTTTGAGTAGTTATTATTTAATATTTAACAAATAATCTGTCAAAGAAATATCATTTTCTAAACTTAATTTCTTTTTTAGTCGGTATCTGTGTGTTTCTACACCTCTGACAGAGATATTCATCAATGGCGCAATCTCTTTATTCGCTAAATTCATTTTGATGTAGGCACATACTTTTAAATCTTTTGGTGTTAAAACTGAATGACGTGTTTTTAACTTAGTAAAAAATTCATCATGTACTTGATTGAAATTCTCTTCAAAAACTTCCCATTCATCCTTATGCTCTATAGAGTTGTTCAATTTCTTGATTAGTTTTTTGTAAGCGTAGTAATCTTTAAACCCTTCCTTGTTAACGGCTAACTCTCTTTTAATATCTTGAAGCACTTCATTTTTTTTAACTAAGGCCATTGCATTATTAGCTAATTGCTTACTCTTTATTTTCAATTCATTTTGTAATGATTCATTCTTTAACTGTACTATATGTTTTTCGTTTTCTAAGGTCTTTTCGCGCAAAAGTTTTTGTTGCTCTCTTTGATATTTAATACGCATTAAGCGCTGCTCTTTTTGAATTTTTCTGTGGTGCAAATAATAAAACAAGCCAATTAAAGTCAATAATACCAATACATACAGTAGTAGACCAATAGTTCCCTTATACCAAGGTGGACTAACATCTAATTTTAACTTTTTAGCTACTGACGTATTGCCAGAATCGTCTATTGTTCGTAGTAAAATATCATATAAGCCATGGTTAATATTGTTTAGTTCAAGATTTCTGTTATCAACTTTAAACCAGCCTTCGCTCAAACTAGGTATACTATACTCAAAAAAATGATTAGTAGAATTGGAAGAAGAAAGCTCTAAATTTATACTCTCGTTGTATTTTATTTTAATAGTACTACCATCTTTTATTGATGATAATTTTATCTCAATACCATTAATCTTAACAGATTCGATTTTAGGCTTAAAAACAATAGTAGTATCTTTAAATGTCTCGTCTATTAGCATGAAACCATTATCTAAATTCAGAGCAAAAAGAGAGTCATTTATTTTAGAGACATGTTCGTAATCTACGATATACCTATTCTTTATTAGCTTGTTGTTTATTTTTGTCTCGACGCTATCATTATTAATGTACTTAAAACTTATAACACCATTTTTATCTTTTAGCACAATTGGGCTCATTGATTGCTCTGATATAATATATGAATGCTTGCCAAACTTTTCATTTAATAAATCAAAAGGAACAATGGAATCTAGCAAAGGTTCATACTTTTGCCATCCATTATTAGTTTTAAAAACTATATCGTTTCTTAAGTTGTACACTCTTGGATTATACTCAGAATCTAAACCTCTAATTCCATAATTAGTGATTTTTGTTATGGTATCATAGGACTTGTTAAAATTAACTTTATACACTCCTTTATATGCATGTGCAACCCATGCTGTGTAAGGGTTTTCAAACACTAAAAATCTTGACGGGATTGTTGTTTTGCCCATATGTTTGGTTTCCCACTTACCACTCTTTTGCTGAAACTTTACTAAGCCTGCGTAAGTTCCCTGCATGTATAAATTATCATGCTCCGGTACTTTTTGGATGGTCCATCCTCCTGTAAAATCCGATATCTTGGTTATTTGGTTTTTCTTGACTAAAAAAGTTCCCTCGTTATGACCACAAAACAGATTACCATCAATAATTTTCAGATCCCAAACCTGACCTTGCGAGCCGTCAATAAAGTTTAAATTATTACTCTTATCTAAATAAAAAAGCCCTGTATTGGTACCGATGTAAAGTAGATCTTGATACTTAACAATATCATACACAGCACCTAATTTACCAGAAACATCATTAAAAAAATAGCTCGTATTCTTTAAGTCTATACTTGCTATTCCGTTATCTAGACCTAGCCATAGATTATCGTTTTGATCTAAAAATTGCCCCAATACTGTATTATTGAGAAGACCATTCTCCTTACTAATATGAAATTTAATTTCACCCTTACTATTTGCTATATAAACACCATCTTTTATAGTGCCAAAAGCCATGTCTCCATTTTCTAACTTAGAAAACTTATTTAATTGGTGCTGCTTTATCTCGTTATTAAAAGCGAATTTTGTAGGCCGTAATTTTTTAGCATTTAAATAGAAACTTCCTTTGAGCGAAGTCAATATTAAATATTGATCTTCCTTTTTTACTATAGATATAATTTTTGTGTCTTTAAGAACTTCATCAGAAAAAAATGGTACCAAGTTTTTATTTTCAAGCTTATATATACCATTATTTAAAGTAGACACAAGTAAATCGTTATCTACCAAATTCAGGGATATTACAGCAGAACTTGGTTGAATCCGATCTACGTTTTTAAAATCATAAACATATATACTAGAAAATGATCGAAAAATAACTTTATTCTCATAACTTAAAATTTGCCAAATTTCCTCATTAGCAGAAATCTGAGGTTTTATTAAGTCGCTTAAGGATTGATAGACTAAATGTCCGTAATCGTTCTCTTCCCAAAAACCAAACTCTTCAAAAGAGCCTGTGAAAATTAAATTATTAAACGCTAAAACAGACCTGACCGTAGTTTGGTTTGGTAGCTGAAATAACTTCCAATCTAACCCATCATACTCTAATAAACCAATGTTGTTTGCAACATACACTTTTCCATTTTCGGCTCTACAAAGATCCCAGTTTTGGTTACTGGCCTTATATTCTGCTATAGAGTAGTTATAAATATTTGGTGAAAATTGGCAATGGCATACAAAAGAGAAATAAGAGCTAAAGAGTAAGAAAAGAAATATTTTTTTCATTTTAGTTAATCTAGGTATACGTTGCATGATTGAAGTGCTTAAAATAAAGAATATAATGAACTCTACTAAAACAATTAGAAACATTTATATAAATTAATTATTAAAGCCAATTAAATAAAAGTACAACATTCAGTATAATTTTATGTTCAAAAAATAAACCTTATTGTAGTGATTACATAAGCGTAATCTTATTGAAAAATATCGTTGTTATAAGTACTTGTTTTTAATGTAAACCGGAACCAAAATATGCATTTCATCGATTTTTTTTGCTTTTTGTGGATTATTATTAGAATAAAATGATATATTAGCCACCAAATAAATTCATTAAAACCCCAACTAATGAGAAAAACTACCTACTTTATCTCACTATTGTTCTTTGTTGTGCTAAATTCTTATGCTCAAGAAAATTACTCTAGAATAAAAATTTTAAACCCTTCTCAAGAAACTATTAATATAATTGCCTCAAACGGTATTGATTTGAGTTGCGGTTCACATCATGATCATCAAGAATTAATTCTTGAGTTATCTCAAAATGACATTGATCTTCTTGTTGAAGACAATATTCAATTTTCAACAATTATAGATGATGTTTCCTCATTCTATACACAAAGAGCTCAAAGTACAATGCATAGAAGAACTAGAGCTCCTAAAAAAAATAAGACTAACAACATAATGTCTAAATCCATATCTAGCGTTGTTCAAGATAACATCATACAATATTATGGTAGTAGTGAAATAGATTTTGTAGAGCCTCAAAATTTCCCAGATGTAAATTCACTAAGTATGGGTGGTTGTCTTACGCTTAGCCAGATGAAAGACCAATTAGACGCAATGTATGCTTACTCCCAAACAAATAGTCTTGATATTATATCTCAAAAGGCAAATGCTTCATCTACTGGTCAAAAAACTTGGGGTAATCCAACTAATAATTTTCCAAATCCACAAAATAACGGTCCATCAACATATTCCGGCACAGGAAGTACAAGATGGAATCCAGAAACAATTTGGTATGTGCGTATTACAGGAAACGAAAGTACTACACCTGAAGGGACAAAGCCTCAAATGCTATTCACTTCTATGATACATTCTAGAGAGGTAAGTGCTTTAATGAACAATATTTACTTTATGTGGTATCTGCTTGAAAACTATAACACAGATCCTGCTATTAAAGAATTGGTAGATAACAATGAATTGTATTTTGTACCTGTAGTTAATCCAGATGGTTTACGCTACAATGAAGTTACTAACCCTTCTGGTGGTGGTATGCAGCGTAAAAACCTTAGACCCTACAGCGGAACCACAAACCCAAGTAGAGGTGTAGATTTAAACAGAAACTTTGATTATTATTGGGGATTAAACGGTATTGGATCCTCAGGAACATCAACTAGTGGAACATACAGAGGGCCAAGCCCAGAGTCTGAGCCTGAAACACAGATTATGGTAGATTTTATAACTAGCAGAAACTTTAAGTCTGCTGTTTGGAATCACTCATATGCTAACTCTGTACCTCACCCATATGGTGGTGACCCTAATGCAAATACAGATAGAGAAGACGAATACTACAGATGGCATGAGGAAATGACTAGATATAATAGATATCTTTATGGCGCTACTATATTCTATGAATCAAACGGGCTACCAGATGACTGGATGGTCGGTGGTTCCCCTGACAATAATGGTTCTACTGGTCTTAATGCTTATGGGCAATCTATTATTGCTACAACACCTGAGCATGGTAGTAGTAGCGATGGTTTTTGGCCAAGCCGTTCTAATATTGTGCCAATTGCTAAGAGATCTATGCGTATATCGCTAGGAACTGCATATTATGGTGGTAAATATGCAAAACTTCATGATTTAACCCAAAGCAATATAACTACCACATCTAATGTTGAACTAGACTTTGGTATAGAAAGAATTGGACAAACACCAAGTGATTTTTCTGTAACAGTAACTCCTATTTCATCAAATATAACTACAGCTTCTCCAGTAACAGTAACTGCTAGTGGAATTCAGATTAACACAACCACTAATTCTTACAGAAATCAAACAGAAGTAACAGCTCTTATAGATCTAGACCCATCTATAGCTGCTAATGATAAAATAGAATACAATGTTAAGTTCTCTAATGACGATGGTGTAATATATGAAGCTAACTTTGTAAAATATTATCAACCTACAGTATTGTTTAGTAATTCTCCAGATACTGATGGTTTAACTGGTTGGACACAATCTGGCGGTTGGTCAACAACTTCTTCTGATGCTTACTCAGGAAGTACTTCGATTAACACAGGTACATATTCAACCAATGCAACAAAAACATTAACAACAACAAATAGTTTCGATTTTTCAAATTCAAACGAAGTTCTTATTCAGTTTTACTCTAAATGGGATATCGAAAGAAACTATGATTATGTAGAAGTATTAGGTTCGCCTGATGGTGGTTCTAACTGGGTATCGTTAAGCGGTAAATACACAAAACCAGAAGCTACTAGTACCACAACTAACCATGACAATAAAAGTTCCAGCTATTCAACTTTCCAATCTGGAAGTAGTGGGAATATTTATGATGGAGATAGAATGGATAATTGGGTAATGGAAGAGTTTGTTATTGATGACAGCTACTCTACTCTGCTAAATTCTAATGATGTAAGAATTAGATTTAGATTCAGAACAGATGCTCTTAATGTAAACGAAAGCTACACAACAACAAACGATGGTTACTTTATAGATGATTTTAAAATTATTAGCTTACAGATCCCTTGTGAAACAACAGTACCGACTAACTTGGCTGCAAATTCAATAACTGCCTCTACTGCAGAAATTACTTGGGATAATATTCCTTCTGCAACATACGATTTAAGATATAGAGAAACTGGATCTCCCAGTTGGACAGAATTTACAGATATTACTGGTGCAAGCTATTCTCTAACGGGTTTAAATATTACAACAGATTATGAAGTACAAGTAAGAAGCAGATGTGTTTCTTCTACTTCTGCTTATTCTGCTTCAGAAAACTTTACCACAACAGATCTAGTGTATTGTACAGCTGGTGGGTCAACCATTGCTGATGAATTTATTGGTGGAGTTTCTTTAAATGGAACTTTGAACGATACTTCTGGTAGCACATCTTCTGGATATTCAGACTTTACAGGTTCTTCAATCTTTGAACCTATACAAGTTGGAAGTACAGGAAATAGTTTATCCATCACTAAAATATGGACTGGCTCACAATTTAATGAAGCTGTATCAGTATGGATTGACTTTAACAGAGATGGAGATTTTAATGATACTGGAGAAAAAGTATTTGAAGTTGGTGCAAATCAGACTACACCTGTTAGCGGTTCTTTTTCAGTACCAGTTTCTGCTAGTACAGGAAATACTAGAATGAGAGTTATAATGGCATATTATAATTCTTCGGGAACGGTACAAAATGACCCTTGTGATAATTTCCAATACGGAGAAGTAGAAGACTATGATGTCTTTTTATATGACGGTCTTTTATATACTAATTCTACATGGTATCCAAGTGCACCTTCTGACCTTACAGGATCCGATAATGTTACCATTTTAGATGGAACTTATAATATTACTTCCGATATCGCTGTAAATAATGTTACAGTAGCATCAGGTGCAACATTAAATGTAAGTAAAGAAAACGCTATAACTGTTAATGGTAATATTAGCAATAGCGGAGAATTTGTAATGAATTCAGACTCAAATGAATTTTCAAGCCTTTTATTAACAGGAAGTGCTTCTGATAATTTACAATACAACCGTCATGTCAATTCAGTCGCTAACAGAAACGATTTAATAGCAGCACCTTTTAACGGAGAGACTTTTGTAGATTTTATATCAAATAATTCAAATATTGTATCAAATACTGGTGCAACACTTTACCTGTTTGGTCCTTTTGATAAAACAACGAGTGATTACTTAACGTATTCTAATACAGAAATAAGTACTTTAGATGCTGGTAAAGGATATAAAGCAGCTTCTACAGACAATGGCACATTTACATTTACTGGATCACCAACAACTGGTGCTTTAAATGTTCCTATCCTAAAAACTGGTTCGGCTTATGAAATCTGGAATTTAATAGGAAATCCTTATCCTTCTTATATAAGATTAGATGATTTCTTGACTGCTAACATAACTCAATTTGACGCCTCAACTGCCGCTATCTATGGTTATGATGCAGACAATTCTAATGGTAGTTATTGGACAATCTGGAATTTTGCATATGCTGCCGCTAATCCAAACACACTAATAGCTCCTGGACAAGGTTTCTTTGTATCTTCAAAAGATGGTGGAGGCACTGTTTCATTTACGTCTTCTATGCAGACTTCAGGAAACTCTGATGATTTCATTGCTGGCAGAAGTAATAACACAACACCAGAGCTTGGAAGCATTGTATTAAACACCGTTGATAAAAGTTTCAGCACAGATTTATATTTTATAAATAATGCATCTTTAGGTCTAGATGTTGGTTATGACGCAAGTCATTTTGATGGTGCACCAACTGATTTTGCCATCTATTCTGAATTAGTTAACGATAACAATGGAAAAGACATGGCAATACAAGCCATAAGCTTTGACGATGCAAACAACAATACCATTATTCCTTTAGGAGTAAATGCTAATGCAGGAGAGCAAGCTACAATTAGCTTAACAAATTCTAACATTAACGTTAACATATACCTTGAAGATGTTGTTACAAATACATTTACACTTTTAAATACATCAGATTACACTTTTACGCCTGTATCAAATATATCTGATACCGGAAGATTCTATTTAAGATTTGACACACCTTCATTATCAACAAGTGAATCAAGTTTGGATGTCTTACAAGTGTATAGTAATTATGGCAATGAACAAATTGTTATAAAAGGATTACTAACTACTGATGCAGATGCAAAGCTATTTGATATACAAGGTAGACAAATATTTAGCGATGTGCTAAAGAATGGAAGTAC
Source organism: Winogradskyella sp. (assembly GCA_030149175.1). Classification (GTDB taxonomy): domain Bacteria; phylum Bacteroidota; class Bacteroidia; order Flavobacteriales; family Flavobacteriaceae; genus Winogradskyella. Next base: position 40,004 of record JASBSA010000025.1, read on the forward strand.
CATAAATACCATTGATACAGCTAATTTAAGTGCTGGCGTATATATGGTAAAAATCTCTGATGGAATTTTAAGTATATCTAAAAAAGTAATCATTAAGTAAAATCTTATACTTTTAAAAAAAGCCGAAGACAAATTCTTCGGCTTTTTTTATAGAAAATTGACAAAATGAATAAACAGCTAGAAACTTTTTTAATATAAAATTCTTACATAAAATGCATTTCGTCGAATATTTTTGCATTTAAAAGATATAAACACTATGTTTGAAGCATAATTTTAGTCCCAAACTAAACTTAACCGCTTATGAAAACTTTTACTTTAACCTTCAAAGGTTGTATACTACTTGTATTGACCTTCATGTTATCAACCTCTGCATTTGCGCAGTATTGTTCGTCAAATGGAAATAGCACAGCTGATGAATATATTAGCAGGTTTCAACTTAACACAATAGATAATTCATCAGGCGTTGGAACGACTAGCACAGGGTACTCAAACTTTACGGCTATATCAACAGATTTAGACCTATCGACTAATTACACATTTACAATAACACCCACATGGACGGGAACTATATATGCTGAAGGCTATTCCATTTGGATAGATTACAACCAAGATGGTGACTTTTCCGATGCAGGAGAACAAGTTTACACTCGATCGGCAACAACGGCAACACCAATTACCAGTAACTTTACAGTTCCTGTTACTGCAACCTCAGGAAATACAAGGCTAAGGGTATCTATGAAGTATAATGGCATACCTACACAATGTGAGGTTTTTAGCTATGGAGAAGTAGAAGATTACACTGTTAATATAGTTGCTAGCTCGCCTTTACAAGAAATAAATATTACGGGTAACACTAATGATATTAACGACGGTGATACCACACCACAAGTTGCAGATGGTACTGACTTTGGTAATATAGATATTGCTGGCGGAACAAATGCAAATTCATTTGTCATAGAAAATTTAGGAGGTTTAAATGACTTAAATTTAACAGGTTCATCACCATATGTAACCATCTCTGGCGCAAATGCAGCAGACTTCTCTGTTACCACAATACCTTCAAATACAATAACAGCAGGAAGCAATACAAGTTTTACGATTACCTTTAACCCTAGTGCAGTAGGACTTAGAACAGCAACTTTAACAATTGCTAACGACGACTCAGACGAAAATCCTTACAATTTTAATATTCAAGGAACTGGTATCATACCTCCTCCATGTGGGTCTACAGTTCTACATACAGCAGATTTTGAATCTGGTTTAGATGGTTGGACGTCTGGTGGTGTTGATGCAAGTAGGGTGAACAATGCTACGTGGTCTTATGGAGGTAGCTATAGCTTACGTGTTAGGGATGACGACCCAACGGGATCAGCTTCATCTTTTGATTCACCAGCATTCGATTTGTCAAATTACGATAAAGTAGATTTTAAATTCTTCTTTGCACCAAATAGTATGGAATCTACATATAGTGGTTCAACCAAAAACACCTTTGAAGACTTTATGATAGAATATAGTGATGATAATGGTGCTACATGGACCACTGTACAAGCGTATGAAAGTGGTCAGATAGTCCATAAAAATGCTGACTTTGAAACCTCTTCTTCAGCAATATTTTATGGTAGAATCGTTACCCTAAAAAGTTCGGACTATTCATTTCCAGCGGCTACCACATCTCGTTTTAGAATACGTTGTGATGCCAGTGCTGATGATGACCAAGTTTATATTGACAACATTACCATAACTGGTGTTAGTTATTGTACTCCAACTGAAGCACCAGGTGGAGTAACCAGTAATCTAGATCTTTGGCTTAAAGCTGATATGGTAGATGGTGTTAATGAAAATTCTGATGGCTCATTAGTCTCTGAATGGTACGATAATGGTAAGGGGAATCATGCGTCTTCTATGGTAAATGGCTTAAGTCCAATTTATAGAAACAATACGACTCGTAATTTCAATTTTAACCCGGTTATAGATTTCGAGAATGATAATACTACAGCAAATAGAGATTTAACATATATAATAAATGATGGTAGTAGACATGAGCTGACCGGTACAGGTGGATTTAACAGTACTGATATGTTTGTAGTCATTATTCCCGACCCTACAATTACCACAACCATGATTCCGTTAGATACATTTACAAGTACTGATCCTTCTACACCAGACATACAAACAGAAGATGTTACAGGGTTTGGTTATGGAGGATATAGTGCAAGATTTACTGGCGAGTATTTTGCTTATTGTTTAGGAGTAACTTCAGGTACTTCTGGGGGACCAGGTTACGGTAGAGCTGATACATCTGGTAGCAATAATTATAACCAAATAGGTATAGTAAACATTAGGCATGATGCAACCGACACTGGTGTAGAGCTATACCTTAACTCCAATCAAGTTGGTGACACTACTAATGATGCTGCCGATTTTTCAACAGTTAACAATACCAAATATTGGTTAGGAAGAAGTCAATATTGGAATGGTAGTTTTGATGGTAGAATTGCTGAGGTCATTACCTATTCTGCTACAAACAACGACGGAGACTTAACACAAGCTAGAAACAGAATCCAATCCTACTTAGCTATTAAATACGGTATTACTCTTGGTATTAACGGTACATCACAAGATTATGTAGATAGCGATGGTACGGTTATTTGGGATCAATCTGCTAATTCAGGCTATAACTATGACATTGCAGGTATTGGAAGAGATGATGCCTCTGAACTTAACCAAAAACAATCAAGAAGCGTTAATGATGCTACCGACGGCACTGGTAGGATTCAAGGTGTAATAACCATGGGACTAACAGACATATACGATACCAACTCTGAAAACAAAAATCTTAATGCAACATCATTCGGTGATAAAGAATTTTTAATGTGGGGAAGTAATGGTGCTGATCTAAACCTTGCAGCATCAACAATTACTGTTAATATGAGTGCAGGCATATCACCTGCTTTAACAACAAATGTAACTTTTACCGGTATGCAACGCATTTGGAAAGTTGTAGAAAATGGTGGTGACATTCCAACAGTTAAGGTGAGAATTCCTCAAGATGCCATAAGAAACATTTCACCTCCAGGTAATTATTATATGTTTATTTCTAGTACTGGTGTTTTTGATCCAACCGCAGATTATAGAGTTATGACAGCTGATGGTAGCGGTAACTTAGAAGCTGAATACGACTTTGACGGCACTAAATATATTACGTTTGGTTATGCACCACAAGTTGAAGTTGTTCGTTCCGTATACTTTGATGGATCTGTTGACTACATTGATGTAGAGGACAATTTAGATTTAGACCCAACTGGTTTTACACTTTCAGCATGGATAAAACGCGATGCTGCAGATAGTGGCACAAAATCCATAATGTCTAAACGACCTACTTCATTTACTGAAGGTTACGACTTAAGAATTTTAGATGATAATAGAATTCAGATACGCTGGATTAACGGCGTTACACAAACTAGAACAACCAATACATCTGTACCTGATGACGAATGGCATCATGTAGCAGTTATTTATAATGGAACAACTGTTTTTATTTATATAGATGGCGTTTTAGATACTTTTGCCGATAGAACTCCTCCTGCTGACACCACCAACTCTTTTTTAATTGCCGCAGCCGGTAAAGGTTCAACTACTTCTCATTTTAGAGGAAATATAGATGAAGTACGTGTTTGGGACACAGCATTAACAGAAGATCAATTACGTTTTGTAATGAATCAGGAAATTGAAGATAATGCTGGCCAAGTAATGGGTAAAGTCTTACCTACTTCTATTACCAGAAATGATATTAATGCTATACCATGGAGTGATTTAGCAGGCTACTACCCTATGTCTGTTTACACTTATACAAACACAGACGATGCTTCAGGAAACGGTAACCAAGGTGCGTTAAGAAACTTAGACACCGTTGATAGACAAACAGCTCCATTACCTTACGAGTCTACTCAAAATGGAGATTGGGACACCAACTCAACCTGGACCAACGGAAGCGTACAATACATTCCTGGTTCCGCATCCACAGTAAACAGTAATATAACAATTGATTGGAACATTGTTAGAACATCTCATAACGTCACCATGGATAACAGCGCATTGCCTTCTGGCAATAATGAAAACAGAACTGTGCTCGGACTTTATGTTGATGCTAATGAGTTAACTTTAAATGGTGACAATGCCACAAATACTGGTAATGGTCTAACAGTGTCTCATTATCTAAGTTTAACAGGTAAGATTGACTTAGAAGGTGATTCCCAGTTAATTCAAACAGAAGACAGTGACTTACTAGTTGCAGTAAATGGTGAGCTTGAAAAAGATCAACAAGGCACTGCAGACACTTATACTTATAATTACTGGTCTGCTCCTGTTGGTGATATAGATATTGCAACCAATAACTACCGTTACTCAGTACAAGATGTAATGTTTGATGGCACAAACCCTGTGAATTTTTCAGGGTCTGGCTACAACGGTGCTGCAACAAACCCTATCAGAATTGCGGATTACTGGATTTGGAAATTCGCTAACCTTCCAAGTGACGATTACTCTGCTTGGCAACATGTAAGACGCACAGGAACAATATATGCTGGTGAAGGCTTTACTATGAAAGGTCCAGACACTGGAGGCATTTTAGACGATCAAAATTATGTCTTCTTAGGAAAGCCAAATAACGGAGACATTAGTTTAACCATAAATAACGGTAATGATTATTTAGTAGGCAACCCTTATGCTTCTGCATTAGATGCTGATGAGTTTATCTTTGACAACCCTAACACTACTGGTGCGCTTCAGTTTTGGGAACATTGGGGAGGTGGTTCTCACATCTTACAAGAATACCAAGGTGGTTATGCTGTATACAACCTTTCCGGTGGTGTACCAGCACCAGCACCAGACCCAGATGTGGCACAAGTTGGAGTAGGTACTAAAACACCTGGAAGATATGTACCTGTGAGTCAAGGATTCTTTGTAACTGGTATAAGCGCCGGAACAATAAACTTTGAAAACGATCAGCGTGCATTTACTAAAGAAGGTGGTAGTTCATCAGTATTTATGAGAACAACTAATTCTTCAAACACTCAAAGCAATAATGAAGATGCAGATGACAGAATGAAGTTTAGAATTGGCTACAGAGCTAGTAATACTTTGCACTTACAAAGAGAACTTCTATTAACAATAGATGAAAGTGCGACTGTAGGTGTTGATTGGGCTTTTGATGCACATTTAAACGAAGATCAGACAGACGATATGTTCTGGATGATTGGAGATGAAAAATTCATCATTCAGGCTAATGATAATGCTAATTTAAGCACAGTTTATCCTTTAGGTGTTAAAACTAGTATTGATGGTATAAACAGCTTTACTATTAATGCCCTAGAGAATGTACCAGATGCTGTTAATATCTACTTACATGATAAAGCATTAAGCATATTCCATGATTTAAGAGTTAGCGATTACGAAATCTTCCTAACCGAAGGTGAGTATTTAGATCGTTTTGAAATCACGTTTAAAATCATGGCTGGTTCACTTGGAATAGATGACGAAAACATCACCAGTCTAGATGTATTATACTCTAATGACAAAGAGAAAATCGTATTAATAAATCCTAACCTAGTAGACGTAAAATCTATAGAACTATTTAATATGCTCGGACAATCTGTCCAAAAAATTGAAAGTATTTCAGAGAGCGGTTACTCTGAATATGACGTTAAGAATTTAAGCACTGGAACTTATGTAATTAAGTTATATACTGTAAGCGGTTCAGTATCGACTAAGAAAGTTTTAGTAAAGTAATTTTGCCCCAAATCTTAAATCTTAACCACAAAAAAGCCCTGATTAAATCAGGGCTTTTTCTATTTTACATGTTTCTAAATTTACTTTAATGTAGATAACAGTTCTTTAAGATTTAATTTATGCTGGTCTCCTGTTAGCATGTTTTTAAGGGTGTAAAAACCAGAATTCATTTCCTCTACTCCTACTAAAACCACATAAGGTATATTACGACGATTGGCATGCGTCATTTGCTTTTTCATTTTAGCATTATCAGGATATAACTCAGCTTTTACTCCATTTTGTCTCAATTGGGTTACCGCTTGTAAACAAGCCATTGCTTCTTTATCTACAAACTTGATAAAAAGTACTTTGGTTGCATCTGCATTTGTTTCTTGAAAAAGATTAAGCTCTTCTAATACCAAATAAATACGATCTAACCCAAAGCTGATACCTACTCCACTGGTATCTGGTTTTCCAAAAATGCTGGTTAAATCATCATAACGACCTCCACCACCAATAGAGCCCATTTTTACACCTTCTGGTGCAGCAACCTCAAAAATAGCACCTGTATAATAATTAAGTCCTCTGGCAAGTGTTACATCTAATTGAAGGTTAGCTGTTTTTAATCCTAATTTTGAAATGGCAGCATCTATAAATTCTAATTCTTCAATGCCTTTTAGTCCAACTTCTGAAGTATTAAGTATTGATTTTAAGCTTTCTACCTGAGTACCAAAATCACCTTTTAAAGAAAATAAAGGTTGAAGTTTAGAAATACCTTCTTCTGAAATGCCTTTGCTACGCATTTCTTCTTTCACCTTCTCCTCACCTATTTTATCGAGCTTATCTAAAGCTACCGTGAAATCAATAAGTTTATCTTGAGCTCCAATAACTTCTGCAATACCAGATAAAATTTTACGGTTATTGATTTTTATGGTCACTCCTTTTAAATCTAAAGCAGTAAACACAGCATCATAAAGCTGAACAAACTCAACTTCTTGAAACAATGATGTAGAACCAACTACATCTGCATCACATTGGTAGAACTCTCTAAAACGGCCTTTTTGCGGACGGTCTGCACGCCAAACAGGCTGAATTTGATAACGTTTAAACGGAAATTCAATCTCATTTTGATGCTGTACTACATAACGTGCAAAAGGCACTGTAAGGTCGTAACGAAGAGCTTTTTCTGAGATTTTAGAAGTTATATCTTTTGATTTAATATTCAAAAGTAAGTTAGCATAAATCATAGCCAATGACTTATTCCTTTCTTCTTCATTTTTTAATTTATAACTTGAATTAATGAGAGAAAACACATGTTGCAATACCTCATCAGCCGGCAAGTTGTTTAATGTTTTATTTTTGCCACTTAACCTTATTGAGTCCTTAAACTTCTCTACAAATTCAAATCTAGAATTTCTTGAATTCCAATCCGTGGTATCTTCCTTTTCTTCTATGATTTTTCGATAAAATACTTCACCTCCTCTTATTGCAATATCAATTCCCTTTCTGACTTCATCAAAATAATCACCACTATTCAAAATTTTAAAAATCAAACGGTCACCTTCATCTCCATATTTACCCATTAAGGTTTCTGAGTTTTCAAAACTTGGAGTTTCAATCGGTTGAAATCCGTATAACTCAAATTGCTCCTTTATAATATTCATTATATAAGAACGTTTTGCAACCTCTACTGCATTAAAATCTCTGGTACCTTTTGGAATACTTGGTTTTTGCGCCATAACATTTCCTACAAAAGCAGGAATCTCTTTTTTAGTGAAACTTCATATTTAAGTCACAAAAATATTATAATTTTTAGAGGCATACCCAAGTAATTTTAAATTTATAGTAACTTTATGGTGTTTGGGACGTCTTATGGTTTTAAACAACCCAACTAACTATAGACACAACTATGTTTTCATTAGCTAGAGAAAATGTAAAAATTGCTTTTGGCTCTATAAAAAGCCAGTTACTTCGTACCATTTTAACGGTTTTAATCATCGCTATTGGTATTATGGCCTTAGTAGGTATTCTAAGTGGTGTATCGGCTTTAGAAAATACTATTTCTAGCAATTTTTCGTCAATGGGTGCCAATACCTTTAATTTTCAACGTTACGAGTTTAGAGCGCAACGCCAAAGTAGTAGAGAGCGTCAAAAAGTTAATCCTGTTATAAGCTACAGAAACGTTAAAGATTTTATTGATAGCTATGACTATCCGTATACCAAAGTTGCGGTATCTTTCTATGGTTCTGCAACGTCTGAAGTAAAATATGAGAATGAAAAAACAGACCCTGAAGTTGCGGTTATTGGCTCTAATGAGCACTTTATTGAAAACTCTGGATTAGAAATAGAAAATGGTCGCTCAATGAATTTTGCAGATGTAGAAAATAATAATGCTGTTTGCGTTATTGGTAGTGACCTACAAAAGGCACTGTTTCCTGATGAAAACCCAATAGACAAAACGATAAGTGTTAGAGGCTCAAAATTTAAGGTTATTGGTGTTTTAAAAGAAAAAGGATCTACGTTTGGCAACAATCAGGATTTAAGAGTCATTATGCCTATTCAGAAAGCGCGATCTATTTTTACAAATCCAAACATCAATTATACACTTAGCGTTAAAGTGGATAAAACTGATATGCTAGAAGGCGCACAAGATGACGCTATTATAACCTTTAGAAATGTGCGCGGACTTAACCCTATAGAAGAAAATAATTTTGGCATAGAACGCAGTGAAGACCTTATAAACCGTGTAGCAGAGAATACTAACACACTTTACATTGCTGCTTGGGTAATTAGTATTATTACCATTTTTGGTTCTACTATTGCCCTAATGAATATTATGTTGGTTTCAGTTAGTGAACGTACCAGAGAGATTGGTGTGCGTAAGGCTTTAGGTGCCAAACGAAAAACTATAGCTTTTCAATTTTTTATGGAAACCATTATTATTGGTCAGCTTGGTGGTATTTTGGGTATAATCCTAGGCATACTAATTGGTTGGGGAGTTGCAGCCGGTTTTAAGTTAGAATTTTCAACACCTTGGGTAGCTATGATTTGGGCTACAAGTATCGCCTTTATAGTCGCTATTATTTCTGGGTTGTATCCTGCTACAAAAGCGGCAAAATTAGACCCTATTGAGTCACTTAGATATGAATAAAATTACTGCGAAAGCAGGAATCTCCTCATCGCTTAGAAATTAGTTCCTGATTAACTTTTCAAAATATTGAAATAATTCTCCTTTAGTAATATTAGCTCCTTGCTGAATTAACTTAAAAATATCCTGATGCTTATCGTCTGAGTAGTCTTTCTTAGCGTTGAAAAATTCAATATCATCAGACAATAAATTATCTCTCAACCACTGAAACCCTTCTTTTGTAGTTAAATCTGCCTTATCTTCCTTTAACTTGATGGCGATTAGGTGCATGTCATTTTCTCTACACTTAAAAAGATGTATTTGATTTGAAGAAATATGCTCTAGGTATTCTACCTTACTCAATACACCATACCATACCAAGTCGCTAAACACATCTAATTCTTGCTCTGCTGCTTCAGGTTTATTTGTCTTAATATCTTCCCACTCATCTGCAGTAATAGACTGTGTTGCCAAGAAATTAATAAACTCTTGGTGTAACTCTTCAAATTGTTCTTTTGTTAATCTTGTGTATTTCATTAGAATTATTGGTTTATTGCTTTATGCGCTTCAAAAGGTCTGTCTGTGGCTAAAATATCTGCACCAAGTTTTATCCAACTTAAATACATATCGTCACCTCTTGCTTCTGCTTGTCTATCCAAGTTACCAAGTGTGCCTAAAATGCAAACTATATTTTCATTATGAAGTCTTTGATATAAAGATTTGTCAGACAAACGAGTACCTGTAAAAGCAAGCATGTTTTCGGTAGGTATTTCGGTTTTCAATAATTTATCAAATTCTTCATCGTTTCTTGCTGAAACCGAAAGTAATAAACCTGGAGCTAATCTATATGCCGATTTAGCTTGCTCAACATCATAAGTTATAATAATGCTTATATCTTTTGCATTAGCCAATTCAATAGCTTTTATAACATCTTCTTGACTAACACTTCGCTTAATATCTATTGTTAAAATAACATTGTTATCCCTACTCCATTTTAGAACCTCTGAAAATAAAGGAATTTTATATTTGGTCTGGTTTCCGTAATCATCTACCAGATTATAACTATTTAATTCATTATAAGTAAGGTTTTTTACCAAACCACTTCCTGTTGTAGTTCTATCTATAGAATTGTCATGCATTAAGACTAATTTTCCATCTTTGGT
>JASBSA010000026.1 GCA_030149175.1 Winogradskyella sp.
TAAATCTAGCTTACTCGACAAAAATCTTTTTAATTACGGCATTGGTATAACCTATAAAACATTTAAAGATGAATAACCCTATTGGACTATACATCATGGCTGGCATGTATATTTTGGCAGGCCTTATGCATTTTATAAAACCCAAAATGTATATGCGTATTATGCCAAGGTATTTACCAAATCATAAATTTCTTGTGCTACTGAGTGGTGTTGCCGAAATTGTTTTGGGATCAGCTTTGTTATTCTCAGGAACCAAAGCCTTTGCTATTTATGGTATTATAGCAATGTTAGTTATTTTTCTCCTAGTGCATTTTTACATGCTGTCTGGTGAAAAAGCTTCTGCAGGCATCCCAAAATGGATATTAATTTTAAGAATTCCGCTACAATTTTTCTTGATGTATTGGGCCTGGATTTATTTGAAATAATCATGGAAATAACAAAACACTGCCAACTTTGCGATTATCAAAAAGTAGATTTTAAAACAGGAACAATTTGTAGTATAACAGACAGAAAGCCAGAGTTTGTAAATAAATGTGTTAATGCTAAATTAGATTCTAAACTTGAAAATAAAATCGAATCCACAAATGTAGAATATCAGCGTATACTGCAATCCAAATGGCTAGTTTATACTAATTTCATTGTGTTTTTAATAATTGGTATAGCAGTGATTTTAGCAGGCTATTTTTTAGCCCAATATTTATTAAAGTTTAGAGTAATTGGTGCTGCTCCTTTTATAATTTCTCTAGTAGGATTGTTACTTGTTTTACCTTTAGCTACTGGCCCTCTCAATACTTACAGAAACGATCTAAAACTTGCAAAAGAAAGAAAAGATAATGTTGATAAAGTTTTAAAACTTTATGGAATTAAATATGACATTAATATTTCATTTGGCAAGAAATATCATGGTACTCAAGATGTAAATGTTGATTTAAAAATCAACAAGTAACTTACTCCACCTCAAAATCAAAATAAGTTTTTGGAAAAGGCTCCCAACGCAAGGTAAAATGCCACCATTCTTTAGGGTAATTTCTAAAATTATGTTTTAACATTACACGTTGTAGTATCTGACGATTCTTTTTCTGTTCTTCTGTAATATTAGGATAATCTACCCAAGACTGTTCGCCAAAAAAGTCAAAAGGACTTCCCATATCTAATTGTCTACCTGTGTTACCATCTATAATTGTAAGGTCTACAGTACTACCTCTGCTATGACCAGATCGTGAAGCGATGTATTCCTCCTTAAATAAGTTTCGTTTCTTCACATTTGGATAAAACACCGACTTATTAACAGTATCATTAAGATCTCTAGCCCAACGTATAAAATGATTTACTGCACGTTGTGGTCGGTAGCCATCGTAAACTTTTAAGCACATATTTTGCTCTTGCAGTTCTCCCTGTACTAGCTTTAGTTGTTCTGCAGCAGCTCTTGTTAAGATTAAATGATTAGACCTGTAACCATCAATGGTGTCTCCAACAAAATTATGGTTGGTGTAATATTTTAGTTCTACGTCTAAATCTGGTATTACCGACTTAACGTACACAAACCCTTCTGGCAACTTTTGTTTCTGGTAAAAACCGAAGCACAAAAGACCCAAAGCAATTATTGATATGAGAATTTTATTTTTCATGACGATGTACTAATTTAGAGAAAAATTATGCTATGGACTTGTTTTCGCAAGAGAAACAACATTTTATTTTACCAAATGCTGAACTCATCTATGTGCCTAATTTTTTCAATTATCCTGAATCTGATAACTATTTTAAAATTATAAAAGACCAAACCAACTGGCAACATGATGATATTACAGTGTTTGGTAAAACATACAAGCAGCCAAGATTAACGGCACTATTTGGAAATACCAACCAAACGTATAGTTACTCAAATATCACCATGCATCCAAAGCCTTTTACCTCAAATTTGCTAGACATTAAGACAAAGGTTGAAGATTTCTCAGATGAAAAATTCAACACGTTATTAGTTAATCTCTATCGAGACGGTAATGATAGTAATGGATGGCATGCCGATAACGAAAAAGAATTAGGGACTAATCCAGTAATTGCGTCAGTAAGTTTTGGAGAGGAACGACCTTTCCATTTTAAGCACAGATTACTAAAAAATGAAAGACATAAACTCAATCTAGAACATGGAAGTTTACTAATAATGAAAGGTGAAATGCAGCATTATTGGCTACATCAAATCGCTAAAACCAAACGACAAATACAACCAAGAATAAACTTAACATTTAGAAGATTAATAAGTGTTTAAAAACAAAAAACCGGGTTCCCTCAAACCCGGTTTTTCTAATTTGCTTTTTTTATTATGTAAGTAGATTTAGGGTCTCTAAGTCAACATAACATAATGCAAATATTAATTAATTAATCCATTGAACTAAAAACTAAATTTTAGTACACTTCAAATATATAATTAGGTTTTAATTTTGTCGCTTAAAAACACTATTAATCGATGAAAT
>JASBSA010000037.1 GCA_030149175.1 Winogradskyella sp.
CGATAAGCGTCATCCTTCAACATATGGTGTAATAATTAATTCGTACAACTCAAATCGAAGCCCTACTTTTGCCAAATGGTTTTAAGCAACTACACCAAAGAATTTCGGTACAACCTAAAACTGGCATCTCCTGTCATGTTAGGAATGCTTGGGCATACCTTTGTGAGCTTTGTGGACAATGTGATGGTTGGGCAATTAGGCTCGGCAGAGTTGGCAGCTGTGTCTTTGGGTAATAGCTTTATTTTTATTGCCATGTCTTTGGGTATTGGATTTTCTACCGCCATAACGCCTTTGGTGGCAGAGGCAGACACGGAGCAAAACTTTGTTAAAGGGAAATCGGCTTTTAAACATGGGTTTTTTCTGTGTTCAGTTTTGGGCATATTATTGTTTCTTTTAACCTTATTGGCCAAACCCTTAATGGCTACCATGGACCAACCAGAGGAAGTGGTAGCGCTGGCTATTCCGTATTTAGATTTGGTCGCTTTTTCGTTGGTGCCGCTTATCGTGTTTCAGGCGTTTAAGCAGTTTAGCGATGGCATGTCCTTAACCAAATATCCAATGTATGCTACGTTGGTGGCTAACATTCTAAACGTCGCCATTAACTATGTGCTCATTTTTGGGAAGTTAGGTTTTCCGCAAATGGGTATTGTGGGTGCTGCCGTTGGGACTTTGGTTTCGCGTTTTGCCATGTTGATTTTCTTGTGGTGGTTGTTAGCAAAACGTCATAGATCTAGAGCCTACGTTACTAATATTAAATTCTTTAAACTAAGTAAACAACCTCTAAAAAAGCTAACCAACTTAGGGTTGCCAAGTGCCATGCAGATGTTTTTTGAGGTGGCTATTTTTACGGCTGCGATTTGGCTCAGTGGTCTTTTAGGTAAAAATGCACAGGCGGCCAATCAGATTGCCTTAAACTTATCATCCATGACCTTTATGGTGGCTATGGGACTGAGTGTTGCGGCTATGGTGCGTGTCGGTAATCAAAAAGGACTAAAGGATTATAAAAACCTAAAACGTATCGCAGAATCTATCTTTTTTGTTGGGTTTATATTCGCTGTCATTTTTGCGTTGCTGTTTGTAGTGTTCCATAAAGCGTTACCAGAGTTGTATGTCGATTTAGACGATCCAGCCAATGCCATGGACACCGCAGAAGTGGTTAAAATCGCTGCGACTTTGTTACTGGCTTCGGCAGTATTTCAGATTAGCGATAGTTTGCAAGTTATTGCGCTTGGAGCACTTCGTGGTTTGCAAGATGTTAAGATTCCGACAATCATTACTTTTATTTCGTATTGGGTGATTGGGTTTCCGATTAGTTACTATTTAGGTAAGGAAGAGGCCTATGGCAGTTTAGGAATCTGGTTAGGCTTATTAGCTGGATTAAGTGCTGCGGCTTTATTGCTTTTTATTCGTTTTCGTTATTTGACGAAGAAGTTGATTCAAAAAAGTACTTAGAGTTATAAGTGCCTAAAGTTGAAAGTATTTATCACTTAAGGCACTTTAAATACTCCAAACATTTAACTTTTACCTATTTTTGCCATTAGAATAAAACTTAAGGCACTTTAAATACTTCAAACTAAACTAATGGAACTACCAAAATTCATCTTAGGCGATAACACCGATTATCCAGATGCTATATTCGTTATTCATACTGAATTTCCGAGATTTATCATCAATCTTGAAAATGATGAGGTAGAGTGGTTTGAGGAATTTGACCAACACGATCAAAAGGAACTCGAAACCGAAGCCGAAAATTATATAAGAGAAGCTACTGAATTCTACGATAGAGAAGTAGCACGCTATGACGAAGATTAATGTTAGATAAACTTTTAGATTTAGATACCGAACTTTTTGTCTACCTCAATGGACTTGGCTCGCCCACTTGGGACAGTATGTGGTTGGCCATTACGCACGAGTTTACCTTTGCTCCATTATATGCATTACTACTTTTTTTAATCTATAGAAAATTAGGGTGGAAAGCCTTGTTGTTTATCATCGTCACTATTGCCTTAATGATTCTGTTTACAGACCAAACCACAAACATTGTAAAGCGTACGGTGTTGCGTTTTAGACCTTGTGCCTGTGATGAGATAAAGGACAGCATTCGTTTTATAGCAGAGCGTTGTAGTAGCAACCGTAGTTTTTTCTCTGGCCATGCATCTAATTCTATGGCAGCAGCTGTTTTTGGAGGTTTAGTCTTGCGACCTTACTTTAAAAACCTCATATTTATTCTGTTATTTTGGGCGTTTTTAGTGGCTTACAGTCGTATTTATGTTGGTGTGCACTTCCCGATAGATATTTTAGCAGGAATGACTTTTGGTGCTTTTGCTGGCTTTGGTTTTTATAAGCTTAACAAATATATCTTAAAGCGATTTATTTCAGAGTAAGTTTGTATAACTGATTGACCAATCGCTTATTATAAGCTCTGGAATCCTTAGAAGCACGATTAAGGTCGTAAGTATTTATAAATTCCATTTTATACAATTTTGAAAGGACCTCAATCGTATCTGGTTGCTTGGTTCTGGTCAGTAAATGAAATGTTTTTTCAATAGGAATATGGTAGCCTTTGTCTGCTTTAATACTCGGTATTTTATCACCATAATTATAAATCATTTCAGGTGCTATATAATCTAAATGGTACAGATCAATTTTTATGTTCTGTAATTCTGAAATAGGTTTGTAATCGTCTTGAACATTCAAGTTTGCTAGCGGTAAAGCGAAAAAACCTAAACTAAGCATCAAGGCAATACATAAAAAGAAAACGGTTTTGATGTTTTTTTTCTTCAAATATTGAAAGATGAAAACACCAATACTAATCAGTACAATGGAAGTTATGACATATCTAACCGCATAATCACTAAAAATGAAAGAGCCTATAAAGAATTCAGAAATCCAAAACAGTATGCCAATCAATCCTATTAACCCAAACTGAAAATATACAGGAAAGGTTTCGCGTTTATCTTTTAAGGTTTTAAACTCTCGGATTACATACTCAATATAAAATCCGATATTAATAGCTAACGGAATTAGGACTGGCATGAGGTAACGCGATTTCTTTTCTGGGATAATAGATAAAAGAATAACGGCAATGATGGTCCAGAAGAAACTAAAACGATAAGCTTTTAGATTGGATACGCGCGACTTTAAATAGGGATATAACAAACTTATAAGCGCAGGGATGGTCCAGAGTCCACTTTGCACAAAAAAGCTCCAATAGTAGTAAAATGGTCTTACATTGTAGCTGCTCCAATTCGATGTTTCTTTAGCAGCAATGGCAGCAAAAGTTTCAGGATCTGCAATACGTACATGCATGTACCACCAACCTCCAAGTACAATTCCGAAGATTAATAAACTCAAAAGTTTTAAGAAGTGCAACAGATTGCCTTTTGGTTTTAGAGCAATAGCATAAGCAATAGCAAAAGATAAAAACAGTACATACAAAGACACAGGACCTTTTGATAACACAGATCCTGCAATAAACAGCAAAAATAAAAGACTATTAAGTATGTTTGTTTTTTGTTGATTCAGCATAATAAACAGCTGAAATAAAGCCATGAGCATAAAGCCATGTGTATAAATATCCCAAGGTGCTTCAATAGTAATACCAATAACATAGAATGAACTCAATACTATAAACCCGTTGATAAGGCTATGCGATTTCGTCAGTTCTAATTTTTTCGAAATTAAATAGGTAGAAATCCCAATACTTGCTAAAAATAAAAGTGCAGGCCAACGCAAAGCTAACACAGATTTCATACCGAAAAGTATTCCGAAAAAAGCGGTTATCCAAGTTGGTAATGGTGGTTTTTCATAACGTGCTTCACCATTCATAGTCGTTAAAATCCAGTTGTCATCCGTAAGCATTTCTCTTGCCGAAATAAAATTTCGAGCTTCCATAATGCTCACAGGAATGGCATCTATGGTAAACCCTAGCATAACGATTACAAAAAGTAAAAGGCTTGCAATAGGATATTTTTCTATCAGCTTAATCATTGGTTTTTCTAATAAGATGAGCGTTTCTGGCATAAATCATCATTCCGAAAAGATGACCAACAAATAATACAGGATCTTTTCTTATGATCGCATAGGTTAAAATTAACGACGCACCAATTAAACTCAATACCCAAAAACCCATAGGCAAAGATGATTCTTTATGTTTTTCCGAATGAAACCATTGGTACACAAAACGTAGCGTAAAAATAACCTGAGCCACAATACCTAAAACCAGTAACCATGTAGGTATGGCTTCATTTTTGAACAGCAATTCTATATCAATCTTATTGTTGTTGTAATAAAAAATCACAATAAGAACAGGAACAATAAATAGTAATATTTGAACCAACTTAGGAAACTTTTGCCATTGGCCCTGTAGCTGTAGATTTCGGATATAGATAAAATAGGTTAAACTCTGGCCCAACATAATGGCAAAATCTAATCGTAAATAGCCATAAATAAACAATAGGAAGGAAGCGATTAGGCTTAATGTCCAGAACGTCGTAGGAGTAATAACCTTGCGTTGTTTTTCTGAAGTTACCCATTGAATGAGCAGTCTGGACGAGAACAGTATCTGCGCAAAAAATCCTATGCTATAAATGATCCAGTCTTTCAATCTATTTTTTATTTAATATCAGATTTGTCACACTGAGCCTGTCGAAGAGGATTAGTATATTTTGTATTATGATGTTTTCGGCTGCGCTCAAACTGACAATTATTTACTGGTTTTAGCCACCTCGTAATTGATGTATTTCTTCTTCATCCATAAATACGCAAAGCAATCCATTAAAGGGCCAAGCAGTCGATTCCAAAGTCCAAATTTGGCAGTACCAGCTATCCTAGGAAAATGACGAACAGGGACTTGGGTCACTCTACCATTCTGTAGCATAATCATTGCAGGCAAAAAACGATGCAACCCTCTAAACATCGGTATGCGTTTAGCATAATCCGTTTTAATGATTTTTAGAGGGCAGCCTGTATCATCCATACCATCTTTGGTAAAGGCACGTCTAATGCCATTGGCAATTTTGGATGACATATTTTTTACAAAAGAATCCTTTCGATCGGCACGGACGCCTGTTACCAATTCATTATCGTTAATGTGCTCTAGTAGAATATTGAAATCCTCTGGCGAGGTTTGTAAGTCTGAATCAATATAACCCACAAGTTCAGTATCAGTGTGATCAAATCCAGCTTTTATAGCAGCACTTAAACCGCGATTTTCTTTAAAAAGCAGATAGTCAAAAGCCTTGTTACGATCACAAATAGCTTCAATCATAGTTTGGCTGTTGTCTTTAGAACCATCATTGACAAACAACACACAAGTAGGTATAGACGCTATCTTTAAATAATTTGAGAGTTCTGCTTCTACACGCTCAAGGTTATCCTCTTCATTATAAACAGGCACTATGATGGTTAACTTGTAGTTCATCTATTGTTAAAATTTCTGGCACAAAAGTATGCTTTTTTAGTATTACGGAGAAACCTTGATGTTTAATGGTAAATTGAACTAACTTGAAAGATTGAGTAAATACTCAGCCGCAGCAAAAGGAGTTGTTTTCCCTTCTTCTACTAATTTGATTTGAGTTGAAAGCTCTTTTTTTATATTCTCAGAATTGTAGAAGTCAGATTTTAGGCGTTCCTCAATAGTTTGAAGTAGCCAAAACTTATTTTGGTTATTTCTATTATGTTCAAAATATTGGTTAGAAGAAGTGGTTTTCAAGTACTCTTGTATTAATTCCCAAACTTCAGAAATACCTTCTTGTTTTAAGGCACTACAGAGCGATACTTTTGGAGACCATCCAGACTCCTTTTCAGGATACAAATGCAAGGCTCTGTTAAATTCTACCTTGGCAGCTTTAGCAGCTTTGAGGTTATCGCCATCAGCTTTGTTGATGACAATAGCATCAGCCATTTCTATAATGCCTCGCTTAATACCTTGCAATTCATCACCAGCACCAGCAAGTTTTAATAGTAAGAAGAAATCCACCATACTGTGTACGGCAGTTTCACTTTGACCTACACCAACGGTCTCAATAATAATAGTGTCAAAGCCAGCAGCTTCACAGAGAATAATAGTCTCTCTTGTTTTTCTTGCTACACCACCAAGTGAATCTCCAGAAGGAGAAGGTCTTATAAAAGCGTTTTTGTCTTTCACCAAATCCTCCATTCGGGTTTTATCACCCAAAATACTGCCTTTACTTAAGCTGCTACTTGGGTCAACGGCAAGCACAGCAACCTTTTTGCCAATGCTAGTCAGATAACTCCCAAAGGCTTCAATAAAAGTACTTTTACCAACACCAGGAACTCCCGTAATACCTATTCTTACCGATTTATTGGCATAAGGCAAGCAAGCTGTAATGATATCATGTGCTTTTTGAGTATGAATCGTATTTGTGCTTTCTACTAAGGTGATGGCTCTACTGAGGTCAGTTATATTTCCTGCGGTAATGCCTTTAACTAAATCCTCAACAGAGGGTTGTTTTTTGCGTTTGTCCTTTATGAATTTTGCAGAATTGGAATTAAGGGTTTCAGGAGCGTCAATACCATCTTGTTCGTGTAAAGCAGATTTATATGTATTACCCTTCTTTGCCAAAGTATTTATTAGTTAGTATTTATGTGGATAGGTCTGCATTGGAATTTCAATCAAGGTTTGATCCCAAGCCATAGTAAGTTTTAAATCACCCGTTTTATTATCAAAGGCAATAGTAAATTTTTCTACAACGTCTTCTAAGTTTTGTTTTTTCACCTCAATCTCTATGGCATCATAATTTGGGTCCCACATAGGTTCCATTTTCTCATTAACTCCCCATTCATATTGTTTGGTGTTAAACATCACTTTCCAGGAATTTGGCATTGGTACGGTCCAAAGTGTGTATTTACCCTTCTTAAGTAACATGCCATCAATCATTAAATCCTGATTGGTTTCAAAAGTTGTAGCTTCGTTAGCACCAGTTCGCCAAACTCTGTTAAAAGGTACCAGCGCACCAAAGATATCACGTTCACGTTTTGATGGTCTGTTGTATTCCACCTGAAGTTTTAAGTCATTAAGTGTAATTTTTGCCGTATCCTTTGGGCTAAGTCTTGGAGAAAAAATATTTTCGACAAAAACAGAATATAGTAATAAACCTAAGGCAATTACTGACAGTACAATAAGAATGCGTTTTAGCATAATAAATCTTTCTTAAGCAGTTTTAGCTAATTTATATATGCCGAATATCTTTCGGCGATTTCAAAATTTAAATATAATTCAAATCCCTAAATTTATAGAACAGAACGCAGAATTTTAAGCAAATCTTATAAAATCAAAAGTTTTTTCAAATTTTTTGCAACACTTAAAAAAATGTGTCGTCTTTAAAGTGAGATCAACCAAAAAACAATTAATCATCAATACGTTTCAGATTCATATTGTTGAAAAATGCAAACAGAATGATAGGCAAGCGCAAATGCAATTGTACAAACAATACTGTGATGGTATGCTTATCGTAGCATTGCGGTTTATGAAAGATACCATGGAGGCTGAAGATATAGTACAAGAAGCCTTTATCAAAGCATTTTCGCGATTAGACCAATACAGAGCCGAAGTAAGTTTTGGAGCATGGCTAAAACGTATTGTAGTGAATAGATGTATTGACGTTTTAAAATCAAAAAAACAGCGATTGGTTGAACTGGAAGAACATCATCTTAAAGTGGTTGATACAAAAGACAGTGATGAGTGGTTGGTTGATGACGAGATAACGATTGAAGACGTTAAAACGGCAATTGAAGAATTGCCAGAAAAATATAAATATGTTGTTATGCTCTATTTAATTGAAGGCTATGACCATAGTGAAATCTCTGAGATTTTAAATATAACTGAAGTAGCATCACGCACACAATTATCTAGAGGAAAACAAAAGTTGCAAACCCTATTAAAAACAGAAAAAAATGGCACAAGATCTTAGAAATTTACTGGAGAAAGATAAGTTGCAACAAAGTGCAAAAATGTCTCAAGGTCATGAAACTCGCTTTTTAGAGAAGCTAGACAGAGAACTGCCAGTAGAGAAAAAATCTAGCGGATTTAGTTTCTTGAATATAGCGGCAAGTGTGGTGGTGTTATTGGGTTTGAGTTTTGGAGCCTACACGTATTTTAATACTCCAATTGTAGAGCCTGTTAAAGTAGTAGATACAGACTTAAAAACCTTGGGAGATGTATCTCCAGACTTAAAAAAGGTAGAGGATTATTATTTGGCAAGTATCAATTTAGAATTGTCTAAAGTAGAGTTAACACCACAAAACAAGGAGTTGTTTGATGGCTACGTGCTGAGACTTCAAGAGTTAAATAAAGAATACGATAAACTATTGGAAGAACTTAATGAAAGCGGACCAAACACCATAACCTTAGATGCGCTCATAGAAAACTTGAAGCTTAGATTAA
This sequence comes from Winogradskyella sp., assembly GCA_030149175.1. Taxonomy (GTDB): domain Bacteria; phylum Bacteroidota; class Bacteroidia; order Flavobacteriales; family Flavobacteriaceae; genus Winogradskyella. The sequence continues at coordinate 8,408 of JASBSA010000037.1, forward strand.
ACCTTGTAATGCGTCTTAAAGACAAGTTAGAAGAGTTTAGCGATGATGCTTTTGAAGAAGAAATAGGATAATTAAATCAAAAATTCATAAATCAAAAAACGAACAGTTAAATAAAAAAATCATGAACACAATTAGAATTTTAGTGTTGTGCCTCTTAACCACGTTTGGTTATGCACAAAAAAAGTTGAGTAAAATATCACAGTCTCTTAAAGTAGATAAAGATGTGGTTATAGACTTAAATACTAGTTATGCAGAAATTGAAATCGATACTTGGAATAAGGATATCGTAGAAATTGAAGCTTATTTAGAAAGTGATAAACTCTCAAAAGAAGAATTAGAGATAGCTCTTGAAGCATGGAATTTAAAAGTAGATGACTCTAATAATAAAGTAGTGATTTCTTCACATGGAGGACGTGCAATAGCATTATTAGGAGAGGGTGATTATTCAGCTATATTAAAAGATTTAGAATTTGAGTTAGCAGATTTACCAGAAATCCCAGAAGTTATTGTATTGCCAAGAATTCCAGAAATGGCAGCTTTTCCAGAAATGCCAGAATTACCAGAAATGCCTGAGTTCCCTGAACTTCCTGAATTACCAGAAGGTGTAAAAACAATTAAGTTTGATTACGATAGATACCAGAAAGAGGGAGAAAAATATCTTGACGAATGGAGTAAGCGCTATGAAAAAGAAGGCGGAAAAGAACTTCAGAAGCGTATGGAAGAATGGGCAAAGAAATTTGCTGAATCTGGTTACCAAGAAAAAATGGCAAAATGGGGAGAAGAGTACGGTAAACGTTTTGAAGGAAAATGGGCTAAAGACATGGAAAAATGGGGAGAAGAGTTTGGTGACAAATATGCTGAAGAAATGGAAAAATGGGGAGAAGAATACGGTGAGAAATTCGGAAAAGAATGGGCTGAAAAAATGGAAGCATGGGGAGAACGCCTAGGTCGTCAAATGGAAAGACAGGCTGAATTAATGGAGCGTCAAGCTGAGCGTAGAGAACGCCAAGTTGAGCGTAAAAAAGAAATGGAAGAGCGCAGACAAGAAATGAGAAAAAAGAGAGAAGCTGCGGTGGGATATGCTAGAAAATTAGAATCTACTGGTAACAGTAAGGTGCGTAAGGTTATAAAAATAAAAATCCCTAAAAAGGCTAAATTAAAAACCAATATAAGACATGGTGAGTTAAAAATCTCTTCGATTATTCATAATTTACAAGGAGATATCTCTCACGCCTTTTTGGTAGCAGATAACATTGATGGAAGCGACACTTCCATCAATGTATCTTATTCGCCAGTAGTGATTAACTCATGGAATTTGGGTACTTTAAACCTGAATTATGTAGACAAGGCGCAGATTAAAAATGTAAAGAATTTGGTATTAAATGCTAAGTCTTCTAACATTAATATTGAAACGTTATCCGATACAGGTATCATAGATGGAAGTTTTGGAGATTTAACCATTTCTAATCTTGCAGAGACGTTTAAGAACCTAAACTTGGTTTTAGAGAATAGCGATGCTTTTGTTAACTTACCCAAGAATGTTAACTATAACATGTATTTTAAAGGCAATCGCTCTAAATTCAACAATAAAGTAACTACCCAAAAGACCATTCGGAATTATCCAGATGGTCAAGGTTCTGATAAAAGCATAGTAGTTAATGCGAAGTTTAGCAATGTTATTATGAATTAACCATTAAAAAGTTAAATCTGCCATTCTGAATTGTTCCGCTGAGCGCAGTCGAAGTGTATTTCAAAATCTTTATTGGTCACAATCTTGGCTTAGTAACATTTCTTCCTGTTTTCCATTAAAATAGATTCTTATTTTTGTGGAAATTTTATTTTTTTATGACCTTATCTTCCTTTGAAGAACTTCTAAAATCGCTCCAAGCACATCCTTTGATTCATTCTGAAATTTCTAAGAATGCTTATGTGCTGTTAGACTTATCTATTCATAATAAAGAATTAGGGTCTTTAGATGTCTCCTCTTCTAAAGCTTTAGAATCTTACATCTGGAATCATTTAAAAACTAATAACGCCAAAGTTGCTTTTGGTGGTTATTTAGAACGTCGTGGTATTTATAACCGAAGTGATTATTTTAATATGGCCAAACCGGAAGAAGAACGCAATATTCATTTAGGATTAGACCTTTGGATAGAGTCTGGTACAGCGATTTTTGTCCCTTTAGATGGGAAGATTCACAGTTTTAAAAACAACATTAATTATGGTGATTATGGACCTACTATAATTTTAGAACATTGTATTGAAAACCAAACGTTTTTCACGTTATATGGTCATTTAAGTTTAGAATCCATAAGTAATTTAAAAGTTGGAGTAGAAGTAAAAAAGGGGCAAAAAATAGCAACTTTAGGTACAGCTAAAGTTAATGGAGATTATGCACCACATTTACATTTTCAAATTATAAAGGATATTCAGAATTACAAAGGAGATTATCCAGGTGTCAGTAATCAACTCGATGTTGAATTTTACAAATCGAATTGTCCTGACCCTAATTTACTTTTAGGGTTAGTTTAAGAACTTCTCAAAATCATCAATAGCAAAAGCCTTTTGGTATTGTTCTTCACCAATGGCTCCGCCTTCAGAAGAATCATAGTCCATAGTTATTTTCCAAACACCATTACTCTTTTTCAAGAGCACGTGAAACTGACCATAATAAGCCTCCTCATTGTTCGTGCCTTTATTTCTAACCAATTTATAAATACCTCTTTCGCTTGCAGTACTGTCATTGTTTATGCGTTCAAAAAAGCGAAGTGAAATAGTGCTGGTTTGCCCTCCTGTTTTATCATGTTCAAAACCAGCTTTATAATTATTTATGTAAGTATCGTAATCTACAATCCGCTTTCCTCCAGAAACTCTTACCAAATCCTGAGAATGAATTTCAGCCATTAAAGTATAATCAAGGGTTTCAAAAGCTTTGTAGAACTTTTTCCAAGTGGTATTGATGTCTTCTAAATTCGTTTTTGTTTGAGAAAAACTAAAAATAATAGTAGTGCAAAAGAACAGCGTAACAATAAACGTTTTCATTTGGTTATATCTTAATGATTGGACTTAAGGTAATGAAAAATAAAATGTCTTTTGAAAAAAACTAAGGACAGATATATCTATCTAACATTTACTTTCTTAGGTGAGAACATAAACTGCACACCTATTTTAAGTAACAAAAACGGTAGAACAATCAACACGGAAGGCCACAAATTATCTGGTGAAAATGTCTCTGGAAATGGCTTTACAATAAAAAACATAATAATGCCACCAAGGATAATTGAAATATGGAGCACCAACATATTGGAAGTGAAATGACCAATGCTTGCTATTATTGCTTCTTTGTTGAGATTAATATAAATATGTTCTATGATTACAAACACTAAATTAAGATTGAAGAACCAATTCTTAAAAAACAGTATTTCCATATTGGTAAGTGTCATTTCAGAATGATCCCAATTGGCAACTATCCCAAAAAATACAATAATAAACACCAAATAAATAAACATCATAAACAGTGAGCCGAACATAAAATTAGAGCCTATCTGATTTTCTCTACTGCTTTTGTTATGTCTGTAAAAAATACTTCTAACAATAATTCTGATAAACTCGTTCCACCAAAAAAAGTAAATCACATAGAACATAGTCGTCTGTCCATAGCCAATAGATAAAGCCGTAAGTACTGTGAAAATTAAAAAATCCCATTCCCTAAGATGGTTTTTAGGGTGTTCTATAATATCGGCTAGTTTGGACATAGTTTTAAGTAAATTATCAAGTAAAACTACAATGGCCAATACGATTTTGGAATACGCAGTTCTGCGTATTTATGTCAAAAAAAAATCCCGATGACTAGCATCAGGATTTATAATTTAATTTTTGTACTATTAATTAGGCATAAAGTAATTACCATCATAGCTTCCTGAAATCACTTGTCCGTCGTTTCTCGTAAAAGTAAAGTTAAATACAATATTAAATTCCGTAAAGTTGGTTACAGTTACTGAGCCAGACTGGGCATACACTTCTGATTGCGGATTATCATCGGAAAGTAAAACAGTACCAGGTGTAAATTCGCTATTTACAATAGTTCCATTTATAGAGACATCATAATCTTGAATATTAGTGTAAGTCGTATTCTGAATGGTAGTGTCTTGAAAATCGAAGTACATATAAGTAATATCGCTCAAATCGTTATTGCCAGTAATCTCAGTACTAGTTTTATTAAAAAGACTAATACTGATGTCACTTGGATCATTATTTGCAGTATTTTCATCAACAATTATTGCCGAAACTAAATTATATGTCGTACCATTAAAAGTAAACTCGTTATTTGTTTCATCCGGAATTGAGCTCGTATCGTCCGAAGAACACGATACTGAAGCTATACTTAGCATTAACGCTAGTATACGTAATAGATTTGGGTTCATAATAAATTAATTATAAGTAGGTTATGTTGTAAATATAGAAATAAATTAATAAAACAATAAAATCAAGGGAATTGAGCTTTTTCAATCAACTTTTGGCTTTTGGTACTCTAATCAGAATCTTCAGATGATATAACATTTATTCTAAATAAAAAGCATAATGTAATCTAACGCATCATCAAAGAATTAATAATTCTTGTTTATAGGAGAAATCATAATATGTGCTCTATGAGTACCAGGGTTCATAATCCAAGGATGATTGGCAGCTATGGGTACTTCCGGTAACCCTGTAGATGCTGCTGTAGCCCAAGGCATATAAACCACATAGCGAAGTTTAGCATCTGCAACTTCTGAAGTTTCTGGGTTGTAAACAGTATTTTTTCCGTAGTAAATATGCAAGGTTGTTCCCGAAGGAATGTCGAGTTTACCAGACTTTACTTCTTCTTCTCTAATGTCAAAGACTTCAGATGCCGACTTACCTTCAGCTCGCAGTTCTCTTCCTCTAGCCATGAAGGGTTCGAGGTCTTTATGATAGCAAGCTGCATTAAATCCACTCTTTTTAGGGTCATCAACAAGTACGATGAATTGGTTATTACCCTCTCTAAAGGTTACAAAATCGCCTGCCATATTGTAGCCAATAACTTTACAATTGGCTCTGCTTTCTTTGGGAGCGGCCATTAAAGCTGTTGCAAGGAGCGCTTCATCAGTGTCTATTTCTTTGTACGAACTGTAATCTTTTTCAGTTGTTGTTTCTGCTTTAGTTTCCTTTTGGGGTTTTACTTCATCAGTTTTAGACTTGTCTGTTGAATTACAGGATACTAAAATTCCTGCTAGAAGACATATTTTGATAATTTGTTTCATACAAAGTGGAAATGATGTGTCCTTTAAAAATACAAAAAAATCCTGATGGTTTAATATCAGGATTTTTTAGATTCTGAAACACACTTCGACTACGCTCAGTGGGACAGTTCAGAATGACAGTATTTTTAATTGGTATTAATCATTCACTAAAACCCATTCTCCTTTATCTATTAATGGAATGGCTTGTTTGTATTTTACTTGTTTGCTTTCGCCACTCATCACATGCTTTATGGTAACTTTGTCGTTACGACCAATTTTTGGTTGCTCTCTAACAATAGTTTCTACCACTTGTTGTTGTTGGCGAGACGCTCCTTGTCCTGCAGCTCTGCTTTGTGCTGCACGCTCATCCATATTAGGGATTTCCTCTTTTTGCGTTTCAAGTTGTTCTTGCTTGCGCTTTTTAGCTTCCTGAATCGTATTGGCAGTTTCCTGAGGAATTTCACCTTTAAATAAGAATGAAATTACATCTTTATTCACTTGGTCTATCATCGCTTTGAATAACTCAAAAGCTTCAAACTTATAAATCAATAAAGGATCTTTTTGCTCGTGTACCGCCAATTGAACAGACTGCTTTAACTCATCCATTTTACGCAAATGTGTTTTCCAAGCGTCATCTACAATCGCGAGTGTAATGTTCTTCTCAAAGTCATTGATTAACTGCTTACCTTTGGTTTCATAGGCTTTCTCCAAGTCTGTTACAACCTGTAAATTCTTAACACCATCTGTAAATGGCACAACGATACGTTTAAATCTGTCACGTTGCGTGTTGTACACATTCTCGATAACTGGATACGCTAAGTCAGCCGCACGTTGCATTTTTTCGCGATAGTTCTTAAACGCTTCTTTGTAGATGACTCCAGCTATTTCCTGTTCACTCATTTTAGCAAATTCTGCTTCAGAAATAGGCGAAGCCATTGAGAAATAGCGGATTAATTCAAACTCAAAATTTTTGTAGTCATTAGCTACTTTATTGCTCATGGCAATACCTTCTGAAGTATCAAATATCATATTAGCTAAGTCTACACGAAGACGCTCACCATGCAGGGCATGACGACGACGTTTGTAAACGACTTCACGTTGGGCATTCATGACATCATCATACTCCAATAAACGCTTACGAACACCAAAGTTGTTTTCTTCTACTTTTTTCTGAGCACGCTCAATAGATTTTGAAATCATAGAATGCTGAATTACTTCACCTTCTTGTAATCCCATTCTATCCATCATTTTCGCAATACGCTCACTACCAAATAAACGCATTAAGTTATCTTCAAGAGATACGTAAAATTGCGAACTTCCTGGATCTCCTTGTCGACCTGCACGACCACGTAACTGTCTGTCTACACGACGCGAGTCATGACGCTCTGTACCAACAATAGCTAATCCTCCAGCAGCTTTTACGTCTTCGCTTAACTTAATGTCAGTTCCACGACCAGCCATATTGGTGGCAATGGTTACTTGTCCTGCTTTACCAGCTTCAGCAACAATATCAGCTTCCTTTTTATGCAATTTTGCATTCAGGACATTGTGAGGTACTTTTCTAATGGATAACATTTTTCCTAAAAGCTCACTAATTTCTACTGATGTGGTACCAATTAGTACTGGACGACCAGCTTGCGATAAGGCAGTAACTTCATCAATTACAGCATTGTATTTTTCACGTTTGGTTTTGTAAACCAAATCTTCTCTATCATCTCTTGCAATAGGTTTGTTGGTTGGAATTTCAACAACATCCAATTTATAGATTTCCCAAAACTCACCAGCTTCGGTAACAGCAGTACCTGTCATACCAGAAAGTTTGCGATACATTCTAAAGTAATTTTGAAGCGTAACTGTTGCAAAAGTTTGAGTAGCATCTTCAATTTTTACATTTTCTTTGGCTTCAATAGCTTGGTGAAGTCCGTCGCTATAAC
>JASBSA010000047.1 GCA_030149175.1 Winogradskyella sp.
GGCAATGGCAATGAAGTTACAAGTATTTCTGTTCAAGTTTCAAGTTCTGTAGCTTGTGGAATATATGTTGGTGATACCGTGACCTTCTCTGTTATGGGAAACAATAACCAAGATGTTACTAATTCTGCCACAATTTCTGTTAACGGTACAGCAATAACAGGCAACTCTTATACAACAACTACCGCAGGTTCTTTACAAGTTACCGCAACCTACCAAGATGTTACCACAAATAGTGCTCTTAATGTTGGAGTAGCAGAAGATTACTATAAATTTACTAAACACGTAGTAATTGAAGATTATACTGGCACATGGTGTGGATATTGCCCAAGAGTATCTTATGCCATTGAACAAACAAGAGCAGAGACAGATCAAATTTCTGTAATTGCTGTTCACAACGACAATGAATTTTATTGTCCTGAAGTTACTCAATTAGAAAATGCTTTTGGCATTACTGGATATCCTACCGCAAAAATAGATAGAGGATCTGACTGGACATTCCCTGAACCAAGCAATGTGGCACAAGTAGTTGATTTAACATTATGTGATAATGCACCTTTAGGCTTAGCGATTACACCTTCTCTATCCGGTAATACAATGACAGTAAAAGTAGATGCAAAATTTAGCCAAGATTTTAACTTTGATAATACTAAGCTTGTTGTTATGGTCTTAGAAGATGATTTAATCGCCGACCAAGAAAACTATACCAGCTACTATGGCGGTACAAGTGTAATTTCTAATTTTGAGCACGACCACGTTCTTAGAGCGAGTTTAACTAATGTAGCGGGTGATGCAATACAAAGCAACGAAGTTACAAACTCTGTTTATAGCAGAACATTTACAGCTAACGTACCATCTAATGTGGTAGATACTTCGAAAGTAAGTTTCGTTGCGTTCATTTCTAATGAAAACTTTTCAGGTGATGCTTATGTAATCAACTCTAGAGTTGCTCATTTTGGTGATGCACAAACCTACGAAGAGAACTAATTGAATATATTGAGCAATTTGTTTGCTTAATTAAATAAAAAAAGGAGGCTCAAAAACAGCCTCCTTTTTTTATCTCAGCAAACAAGATATATAATCATCCCTCAAAAAACGTTTAGACTTACGTTCTTAAACCCTAGAACTCTTCATATTGGTCTTAAAAACACATTTTGTCACCGACATACTGTCACAATTAACTATTATATAATTTCCTTCAATTTTCATATTGTTAAATATTTCTTCTATAGTTTTTCAATATCCCAATAATTAGCGCAAATCATTTAAGACTTCCAAATTCTTTAAATCTACTTTCCTATTTGGCATTGTCGCATAGTGTTTGTGGCTTATATAGCAACTGACAAGAATATTTAATTAAAACATAATTATGAAAGTATTAGTAATAGGTGCCGGAAATATGGGCTTAACCTATTCAGAAGGCATGGCAGATTCTTCTTTATTAGGAAAACAAAAGTTAAGAATCTATGATACAGACCCTAACAAAATTGAAACACTCAGACAAAACCCAAGATTTGATGTATACACCTCTTTAGAGGATGGTTTACCAAAGTCGGACATTGTATTCTTAGCCGTAAAGCCCTACCACTGTGAAGAGTTATTTGAAAAAATGAAACCTCTAATTAACAGCGAACAAATATTTGTATCGCTCATGGCTGGCGTAAGTATAGAGACTATTCAACATGGATTAGGTGTAAAAAAAATTATAAGAACTATGCCTAACCTACCAGCAAAAGTTGGTAAAGGCGTTACCTCTTACACAGGTGCTAAATCAATTTCTAGAGTAGAACTACTTATGGTAAGACACTTACTAGACACTACAGGAACATCTATTCATGTAGATTCCGAAAAATTTATTGATGCCTCAACAGGTATTTCTGGTAGTGGCCCAGCCTATGTATTTTATTTTATGCAGTCTATGTTAGAAGCTGCTCAAAAAATGGGCTTCTCAGATTATGATTCTAAAGTTCTTGTAAGCAATACTTTTGAAGGCGCGATTGAATTGTTTAATCAATCTAACATTTCGCCTGAGCGCTGGATTGATAAAGTAGCTTCTAAAGGAGGAACTACCCAAGCAGCAATAGACTCTATGGAAGACAATAATGTAAAACAACTTATTCAAGATGCGGCTTATGCGGCATTTGATAGAGCTGTTGAATTAGGAAAAAACAAATAAAATGAAAGATGATATTAAACGTGTGGTCGTTAAAGTAGGCACCAACGTTTTAACAAACAAAGACAACAGAATTTTAGGGCCTGTGCTAAGAGAATTAGTACGCCAAATAGCCGTATTATATGAAGAGGATATCATGGTAATCTTAGTGTCTTCTGGTTCTGCGATTGCAGGTATGGAAGTTTTGGGAGATACTAAAATTGATAATAAATCTATCCGAAGGCAAGTATATTCTGCAGTAGGGCAACCCAGAATGATGCGTCATTACTACAGTATTTTCCATGACTATGGAATGCGCTGTGCCCAGATATTAGCAACTAAACGCGATTTTGATCCAGGCAAACACCGTCAGAATATGATTAATTGTTACGAAGGCTTGCTAGCTGAAGGTGTAATCCCTATCGCCAATGAAGATGATGCTGTATCCTTAACGATGTCCATGTTCTCTGATAATGATGAGTTAGCAAGTCTGGTCGCAGAGTTATTAGATGCAGATCGCTTAATCATATTATCGGATACTGATGGCCTTTACACGGGCCACCCAGATGACGATGAATCTCGAAAATTGAACATTGTAAAGACAAACCAAAACGTAGAAAAGTATGTCTGTGCCTCTGGCAAAAAAGAAGGTGAAGGACGCGGTGGTATGGCATCAAAACTAAAAATAGCCAAAGGTACTGCTAGCAAAGACATACCCACTTATATTGCAAACGGTAAACGTGAAAACGTCATTGTAGACATAATTAATAACAAAGAAGTTGGTACTAAATTCATTAGTGCCTAAAAAAGAAAAACTATGAAAGCCCATAATGGGCGTTTGGCAAACAAAAGCCATTACTCACTAATAATTAAATAACAGAACCAAAGGTTCTTGCAAATTTTTAAATAGATGAAACTTTTAAACACAGATATAAAAAATAACGTATTAAAATCCATGGCCGATATTTTAGATCGTAAACGCGATGCTATTATTGAAGCCAACAAAAAGGACTTAGAGGCTTTTCAAAAGGAAGACCAAGCGCTTTTCGACCGTCTAATAGTTAACAACAAAAAAGTTAACGAAATGATAGAAGCCGTAAATTCAGTAAGGCATCAAGACGACCCAGTTGGCCAAGAGATTTCGAATAGAACCTTAAAAAATGGACTTAATATAGTAAACACTACTGCGCCATTCGGCACTATTCTTATCATATATGAATCTCGACCAGATGTTACCATTGAAGCAGCTGTCTTAGCGTTTAAAGCAAATAACAAAATATTACTAAAAGGTGGTAAGGAAGCCTACAACAGTAATAGTATTTTAGAGCAATGCTGGCATGAAGCTTTAACTGAAAACGGACTATCTAAAGATTGGATTAAGCTATTACACTTAAAACGTGAAGAAACACAAGAGTTTTTAAAAAACCCAACTGAGCCATTAGATTTAATTGTACCAAGAGGTGGTGAGCGTCTTATTGAATTTGTTAAAACCCATGCAACTTGTGCTGTACTCGTAAGTGGTAGAGGAAATAATTTCTTGTATGTCTCAGAAAAAGCAGATTGGAGTAAAGCGGTTAATGTGATTATTAATGCTAAAACCGATAAAATTTCAGGATGTAATGCTTTAGACAAAGTACTCATTAATAAAAACATACCTGAGTATGAAACTAAGCTAGCTATGCTACAGCAAAAATTGGAACAACATAAGGTTGAAATCATTGCTGACGAAAGTGTTTCTCACTTATTAGAGAATGTAAATAAGATATCTCAAAACAGCATTTGGTTTGAAGAGTTTTTGGCATTAAAGCTTCTCATCGCCTCTGTTGACAATAGTGACGAAGCTATGGAAATGATTAATAAATACTCAGGAAAACACTCTGCGGCTATAATAACTGAAGACAAAAGTGAAGCATTAACTTTTATGAATAATGTAGATAGCGCAGCTGTATACCATAATGCGTCTACTAGATTTACCGATGGCGGACAAATGGGAGTTGGTGCAGAATTAGCTATAAGCACAGATAAATTGCACCATAGAGGCCCATTGGGCTTAAAGCAATTGGTAACCAATAAATACTATGTTTTTGGAGATGGGCAAGTAAGAGTATAATTTGCCCAAACTCCCAAAACAAACCGAGAATTTGGTATTTTAATTACAAAACGTTATATTATGGGTTATGATTTCAGAAGACAAAAAAAAATACAGCGAAGAATTAAGTAACTCTATAAGCTATTTAGAAAACTTGGGGTACAATAATATTAAAGCAGATTTAGAAGGCTATGAAACTCCTAAATCGTATCATAAAAGAGGAAGTGACATAGACATTACTCCAGATATTGTTGCGGAAAAGGAAGGTAGAAAGCACATTTTTGATTTAAGTTTAAAATCCGAAAAGCCTAAGCTATTAAAATCAAAATGGTTATTTCTCAACACGCTTAGTCAAATCAAGTCCTATCGCTTTAGATTAATTACCACAAGAGGGCATTACAAATTCACAAATGAGACCATTGATGCCATTCACCTTGACACTGTAAAATTGCTTAAAATTTAATTTTTTTCCTAAACTCTGTAACATTTTGATGCTTATTTACGTATAATAAAAGCAACAACAATGTTGTAAATTGCACAAATCATATAAAAGTAAATGAGACAGCTCAAAATTACCAAGCAGGTTACTAACAGAGAAACCGCATCATTAGACAAATACCTACAAGAAATTGGTAAGGTCGACTTAATTACAGCAGACGAGGAAGTAGAATTAGCGCAGCGTATAAAAGCAGGCGATCAAGTTGCTCTAGAGAAATTAACTAAGGCTAACTTACGTTTTGTTGTGTCTGTAGCAAAGCAATACCAAAACCAAGGTTTAACTTTACCAGACTTAATTAACGAAGGAAATTTAGGCTTAATAAAAGCAGCACAACGTTTTGATGAAACACGTGGTTTTAAGTTTATATCTTATGCCGTATGGTGGATTCGTCAGTCTATTTTACAAGCGTTGGCCGAACAATCGCGTATTGTACGTTTACCGCTCAACAAAATTGGTTCTATAAACAAAATCAACAAAACATTTGCATTCTTAGAGCAAAGTCATGAGCGTCCACCATCAGCCGAAGAAATCGCTAAGGAATTAGACATGACCATTAACGACGTTAAGGAGTCTATGAAAAATTCTGGTCGCCACGTTAGTATGGATGCTCCACTAGTTGAGGGTGAAGACTCCAACCTCTACGATGTACTGCGTAGTGGTGAATCTCCAAACCCAGATAAGGATTTATTACATGAGTCCTTGAGAACAGAAATTGAGCGTGCTCTTGAAACGCTTACTCCTCGTGAGGCCGATGTTATTCGTTTATATTTTGGACTTGGTAATCAACACCCAATGACTTTAGAAGAAATTGGTGAGACTTTCGATTTAACTCGTGAGCGTGTTAGACAAATTAAAGAAAAAGCTATTCGTAGATTAAAACATACGTCTAGAAGTAAAATATTAAAAACCTATTTAGGTTAACTTCGACTACGCTCAGTTACCAATGCTATAGAGGAAAAAATTATTTGGTCATTGAGCGAAGCCGAAATGACAGAATAAAAACCTATTTAGGTTAACTTCTGAAAAAGAATACTTTAGGATTGATTATTCAAAACACTTATAAAAGTATTCAGAGTTAAAATGAAATAAAGGTTTGATTAGGCTTGGTTTTTTGTATATTTAAACACCAACCTGATAAAGGTAACAACAGTTACAAAACATAACTGTTCGTTTTTTGATTGATGAAAGAACCCACGGCTGATTACCGTGGGTTCACTTTTTATATAGGCCCATCCATAAATCTCTTCCTAGCAAGAAGGGACTTTTAGTTGTAATTAAAAAAACAACCAAGAGTTCCTGAACTTTACTTTACATTTTAAGTACATTTGCAATGTATTTTAAAATGACTTCAAAAAATGGCTTCAAAATTAATAGCACCCTCAATGTTAGCCGCAGATTTTGGCAACTTACAACGCGATACCGAAATGGTAAATAATAGCGAAGCCGATTGGTTTCATATAGATGTGATGGATGGTCATTTTGTACCAAACATTTCTTACGGAATGCCAGTAATAGCTGCCATAAAAAAGCATGCCACAAAACCATTAGACGTACATTTAATGATAGAAAAACCTGAGCGCTACATTGAAGAATTTGCTAAAGTAGGCGCAGATACCATTACGGTACATTACGAATCTACAGTACATTTACACAGAACTCTACGCCAAATAAAAGATGCTGGATGCAAAGCTGGTGTTGTTCTTAATATCACAACACCCATAAACGTTTTAGAAGATATTTTACCAGAATGTTATATGGTGTTATTGATGTCAATCAACCCTGGTTTTGGCGGTCAAAAATTTGAAGAGGTCACCTATCAACGTATTAAAAAATTACGCAAAATGATAGACGAACAAGGCTTAGATACACGCATAGAAATTGATGGTGGTGTTACTGATAACAATATTAAAGAATTAGTAAAAGCTGGAGCTGACACTTTTGTTGCTGGAAGTCATGTTTTTAAAAGTGATAATCCTTCGGCTACGATTAAAAATTTAAAGACTATAGCCAACTCATAAAAAAGCGCCTAATAGGCGCTTCTCTATTTATAATTGTTTCAGGAGATACTGTATTAAATCTGTAGTTGTAACGATACCTACAAGATTTCCTTCGTCTACAACAGGCAAGGCATGAAATTCCTTTTCTGCCAATATCTTAGCAACCTCTTTTATCGTAGCTGTTGGTGGTACTGTGACTACATTTTTTGCCATGACCTGATCAATGGTAAACATATTGTATACAAGGGTATCTACTTCTTCTTCTGTATCATACACCGCATCAGCAAAACTAATACGCAATAAATCAGAATAACTCAACATCCCTATAATGACATCCCCATTAACAACAGGTATATGTCTTATTTTATGTCTTTTAAAAAGGATTTCGGCAGTCTCTAAATCATCATCTCTATTAAGAGCAATGATGTTTGTACTCATAATTTCGGAAATTGGTGGTATATATCTCATGGCTATTCGTTTTACAATTCACTATTAAAAGTAACGTATAAAACCGATAGAAATCATGATAAATATCATGTAAGAAACTGAAAATAAGACAGTAGTTAATACTTATGTATTATCTGCATTACCATAACCATAGTTATAACCGTAATTATAACCATAACCTTGAGACTTACTTGCACCAACACTATTAATGACATAGGCCATATTCTTTAACTTACCGCTTTCTGATAAATCCTTAGAGAACTTCAATAAATTCTTCTCGGTGTAATTAGCCCTTGCAATATAAATAGTAGCATCTGCTAATTGCGATATTAACATGGTATCAGTAACCAAAATTGTTGGTGCTGTATCAACAACAATATAGTCGTATGCTTCTCGAGCTTCCTCAATAAGTTTTTTAAAGCGTCCATTAGTCAGTAAATGCGCTGGATTAGGAGGAATACTTCCTGAAAGAATAATATTATGGTTTGGATGCTTTTCAAAACCAGTTATTAAAGCGTCTTTCCAGTCGTAATCAATATTGTGCAGATAATTAGATAAGCCCGGTTTTTGTTTATCTTCACTAATATGTGTGTGTATTTGCGGATTTCTTAAATCAGCACCAATCAGTAAAACCTTTTTATTAATACTAGAAAGCGCGAGCGATAAGTTAAGGCTTACATAGGTTTTTCCTTCCCCTTTAATTGTAGAGGTACAATAGATAACCTTGCCCTTTTCACCGTCTTTAACAGGAAGAATATAATCTACATTAGAACTTAAAATCCTAAAAGATTCCGCTAATGGTGAACGATCATTAGGATCATTAAAAATAAGGTCTTTTTTCTTCTTTAAATCAGGGATTTCTCCAATTACGGGAATTTTAGAAGTGACTTCGACGATATCTTCTTTGCTATGCAACTTTGTATCTAGCATAAAAATGAGGTATAAAACGCCAAATGGTATCAACAAACCCGCTAGCAATGCTCCTGCATAAACAATAGTTGGTTTTGGAGATATTGGTTTTATACTAGAAAGTGCTCTTTCAACCTCCTTTATAGATGGCTCGGTAATGGCTAAATTTATAGCTGCTTCTTCTCGTTTTTGAAGCAATAAAAGATATAAGCTTTCCTTTATTTTTTGCTGACGGTCAATCGCCTTAAATAAGCGCTCCTGCTCTGGTATTTGAGACACTCGTCCTGCCAATCTTCTATTCTTACTTTTTAATTGATTTAGGGATGCTTTAACTTGGGTAGAATATGCCCTTAAGGATCTATCAATATTAGATTTTAAACTTTGAATCTCGCTAACAGCAAGTTGAACCATAGGGTTGTTTTCACCACCACTACTAATCAACTTATCTCTGTTTATTACTGCAGAATTATATTGAGAAACTAACGTATTAATGTTCACGTTTTCAATGCCTATATTAGCTGGTAATAATTCAGATTCTGAATCCGTTGTGAGAGAGTTAATCAATAAGTTTGACAGTGCTAATTGGTTTTCTAAGGCAAACACTTCTTCTTCTGATTTAGTGCGTTGCTCCAGCCCAATTTGTGCGTCAGTTTGAATATCTACTATATTATTATCTTGTTTAAACCCCTGTCTATTAATTTCTATGGAATCCAACTCTTTGGCTAAAAATTTAAACCTAGCATCTATGAAGTCAATAGTACGCTCAGAAACCAACTGTCTGTCCTTAATTCCATCTTTGTCAAAAACATCCATTAAAGTATTTAATATGTTTTCTGAGAGCTCTTTACTTTCACCCTTTATGGATAGCTTCAATATGTCGCTTTGGTCACCAATAGCTTCGACCACAATTTTACTCTTTAATGCCAATGTAGATTCCTTTACGGACTTAAAAACA
This sequence comes from Winogradskyella sp., assembly GCA_030149175.1. GTDB lineage: Bacteria > Bacteroidota > Bacteroidia > Flavobacteriales > Flavobacteriaceae > Winogradskyella. The sequence continues at coordinate 9,046 of JASBSA010000047.1, forward strand.
ATATTGTATGCCTTATCGACGATGTCACTCAACGGAATCTGATTATTTAACTTAAGATTAAATGGCAGCATATGGCTCTGAGTGTATGTAGAGTGGCCGTTAAAGTTAAAGGCTTTATCTGTGTCTAAATTAGTTATTTCAAACCCTTTATCGGTTATTACCAATTTATAGGACATCGTACTTGAGATGCTATCAGCTTTAATGACTTGATTATAATCTAAAGGCAAGGATTCTATTTGCTTAGTCTGAATTGTACCTTCCTCATAAAACACAGCATTTAAGTTTAGCTCTCTAACCACTCTCTCCATAATGAGAAATGAACTCAGTATTTCAATTTCATTTTCGAGATTAATATTGGTTCGCTTAAACACAAAAGCAGACGTGGGTAACTCTAAACCTTCAGATTCATCTAATATTTTTACTTTAGAATACGTTTCAAAAATGCGTGGAGCATATCGTAAGTAGATATAAGCACTCAACAAGGATACCACAACAGCTATTACAAACCACGGCCAGTGACTCAAATATTGTCTTACAATTTGTTTGATGTCAATTTTATCCTCTTCGCCAAAAAAATTACTATTAAACTGATTTTCCATATGCTATCTTGTCAATAAAATTGTAACACTAAGAGCCAATGATGCAATGGTTAATATAGTACTCACGTTACCCACAAAACCAGCACTTTTAACCTTTGGGTTATTAGGATTTACAATAATATTATCATTTGGTTTTATAAAATAAAACTCGCTATTCATAAAGGAGGCAGACGTTAAATCTATATGGGATATTTTACGCACACCATCTACTTCTCTTGTTATGAGAATATCGTCGCGTTTTCCATTAATGGTTAGATCACCAGCATAGCCTAAGGCCTGCAATATGGTAATATTTTGTTCTGTAAAGCTATAAGTCCCTGGATTATTAACCTCGCCCAGGATAGTGACTTTAGCATTGATGAGCCTGACATTAACAGTAGGGTTTACAAGATGGCCTCCTACAGTCAATTGGTCTTTGATTTCTTCTTCTAGATCTTTGGTTGTTTTGTTAATTGTTGATATCTCACCCAAAACAGGAAACTTAATCGTATTGTCTACAGACACTAAATACCCGTCTAACTGAAGTACTTGTAAGTTTTGCGGTTGTGCACCCAAAGCTCTAGCCTTATTATAAGGTATAGCAGCTTCTGGTATTGTACTTTCAACCGTTATTTTTAATATATCGTTGGGCTGAATGTTTGCAGATTCGTAGCTTACCTTACTATTATCTTGCTGTACGGCATCTTGCATATAGAGTATTTCCTTTTTTGAAGCACATGAACTCAAAACAACAAATACCAATAGACTTAAAACTCTTTTTTTCATTAAAAACTTATAATTACAAGTACAACAAATATAACCGCATTTAAAGGACTAACAAAAGCTATTATAACATAATAAAACCTCAGCTCAGACTTTACTCAATTATTAACTAATTTCCTAAATAGAAATGGCAACACATAAAGAGCAGAGCCATAGAGCAACAAACATATGATTTGAGTATTGAGGTTGAGATGTAGTAAATTAAACGCTATACCAATAATAACGACATTAATACCACTAATTAAAACTGTTGTCATTAAATGGCTATAACCACTTCTTATAAATTTATGATGAATATGGTTTTTATCCGCCTTAAATGGATTTGACTTATGAATAACAACCCTAATAAAAAAGATTCTTAAAGTATCAATAAGTGGATAGAACAACAACGCAAATGCTAATGCTGGAGATGCTTTAAAATATGCTGAATCCTTATCCAATTGCGCCATATTAATAAAGCTAATGGTAAAGAACGCCAGTAAAAACCCAACAATCATAGAGCCAGTATCTCCCATAAAAATTTTATTCTTTTTAGAGAAATTTAATCGTAAGAAGGCTAACAAACAGCCGCAGAGCGCTATGGCAATCGTTGCTAAACTCAACTCGTTAGAATTCACAAAAAGATATACAAATATACTGCTAATACTTAAGGCTATTGTACCTGCCAACCCATCCACTCCGTCTATTAAATTATAGGCATTAATAATAAGAATATAGACAAAAAGGGTAAACCCTACCGATATCCAATAGGGTAACATATCAATATCTAAGATTTTCGAAAACCCTATTATTCTGGTATTGGTAAATATAATGAGCAAACTAGCAGCAAAAAGTTGTCCCATAAACTTCTTACTTGCAGAAAGCACTGTTAAATCATCCTTAAGTCCTAAAAAAAAGAGAATTGTGAGACCTCCCATTACTAAAAGTAAAACCTTTGTGTTTAAAAACGCTCCCACAATAGTCATCACTACAATGAGTCCAACAAATATGCCTATACCACCTAGGGTTGGTGTTTTATCAGAGTGCACGCTCCTACCATCGGGTTCGTCCATTAAATGTTTCGCCTTGGCTACATATAATATGGTTGGGAATGTCTGATAGGCAATTAAAAAAGCCAATACAAAAGCCGAAATGAGCCAGATGTTTATATTATTTTCAGGAGTAAAATTCTCTAGTAATGTTTCAATCATATGGGTAGATTTTAAAACATCTTAGGGGATTAGTAATATACGAATTTCTAATTGATTTGTAAGATGTTAGGGCAAATATCTATAGATTATGTCCTTTTAAGTCAAGGATATGAGTCACAATGCGTTCTGCGGTTTTACCATCCCATAGCGGAATTGCTTTATACTGTTTCCAATCTCCGCTGAAGAGTTTTTCTAGATAGGGTTTAATGGCTTTTGGATTAGTGCCCACCAATTCATTGGTTCCCATAGTTATGGTTTCTGGTCGTTCGGTATTATCGCGAAGGGTCATACAGGGCACGTTCATTACTGAAGTTTCTTCTGTAATACCACCAGAATCTGTAATCACTGCTTTGGCATGTTCTACAAGATAATTGAATTCTAAATATGGTAAAGGTGGCACCATATGTAATCTCTGGTGCGACACGTTTAATCGCTCTAGAATTTTGGCTGTTCTAGGATGCACAGGAAACACCAAAGGCAAGTCTTTGGTATTGGCAATAATCTCATCTACCATAGCCTTTAATTGGCTCTCCTCGTCAACGTTAGCTGGCCGATGTAGGGTCATTACAATATACGTCTTTGGCTTTAGCTCTAATTGAGCATAAACCTCTGGTGCTTTAAAGTTTGGTCTTTGCTTTAAAAGCGTATCTATCATGGTATTACCCACATAAAATATCTGGTTATCTTCAGCACCACTCTTAAGAAGGTTTTGATTGGCCAATTCTGATGTTGTAAAGAAATAGTTGGTAATACTATCGGTTACCAATCTGTTAATCTCCTCTGGCATGGTCCAATCCTCTGAGCGAATCCCTGCCTCTACGTGTGCTACTTTGGTATGCATTTTTTGGGCTACTAAAGCACATGCCATTGTTGATGTAACATCACCAACCACTAAAACCAAATCAGCAGGATGGGCCATTAACTCCTTTTCAAAACTTACTAAAATGGCTGCTGTTTGCTCTGCTTGTGTGCCTCCACTACATTCTAAATTAACATGAGGTTCTGGTATGTTGAGTTGTTCAAAAAAACTACCGGACATGTTCTTATCGTAATGCTGACCCGTGTGCACTAATCTATACGCTAATGCTTCGCCTTTTTGTTTGGCGGTTTCTATAGCATGGATGATTGGCGCTATCTTCATAAAGTTAGGCCTTGCCCCTGCTATGATTGTAATGTTATACATATGGTTTAGGGTTAATAGATTCTTTAGCAATATTCCGTTGACAAATGTATAGTTTTTTGATAATCTTATTGACATACTTCACGTTCTTTATGTTTAAACCTATATTTTTTGTAGGAAAAAACCAGCCTTGACCCGAATTAAACCCGAAGGAGACCCGAAGGACACCCGGAGGAGACCCGAAGGAGCTCCTAATGACACATTGCTATTTAATATTCTAAAATTTAATGTAAACTTAATGTATCAACTCCTCTGGTCTTGTTCATAGAATTGGTCATTGGGATTGGCTTTTTTCTTTTTTTAGATTCTTTCTACTGACGCTTTCAGGTCAGCATCGCAGTGATGGTTTGTTCAGTTAGCTTTTAAAGATTCCTTCGTCATGCTTCCTCGGAATGATAAGGGCAACTGCTCGGAATGACATTTGTCTATACTTTGTTGGTTCTCGATACATTTTATTCTCATGCTTCGAATAAAATACTCGAACTGACATAATGTGCTCTGAAGGGCGTAATGCTTTGTCATTCCGAAGGAAACGCAGTGAGTGAAGAATCTGTGATGTGAATATTAAGATTCTTCGCTAGCGCTCTGAATGACAGGTGTGCTTTGAATGACAAGTGTGCTCTGAATGACAGGTTTACACTATTATATGTCATCATTTAGAAACCTCCATGTTGGATTAAATTCTTTAATGAGGTTTTCCTTTTTAAGTCGACTCTTCCCTTTTATGGTTTTTTCATAACGGATAGCGTCTTCTATATGAAAAAAGTGCTTGTAGTAGATTAAGTGATAGCATTTATATTTTGCTGTAAAAGCTTTTGAAAACGGTTCTGGATGATTATGAGCATACAATCTTTCTTTAAGATTGTTTGTTACACCAGTGTATAAGACAGTTTTGTTTCTATTGGTTAGGATGTAAACGTAGTAATTATGATTGCCTATTGTTTTCATTATAACTCTAATTAAAGTCACTGAAATATAGATATTTAAATAATAATGGTGTTATTTTAGATTCTTCGCTAGCGCTCTGAAACCGAAGGTTCGGCGTAGCCAATGACAAGTGCGCTCGGAATGACAAGTGTGCTCTGAATGACATGATGCACTGTCACTCTGAAGGAAACGCAGTGATCTTCGTCATTCTGAAGGAAACGCAGTGACTGAAGAATCTGTTTTGTTCAATGAGATTCTTCGCTTTAGCCTGTCTTGAGCACCAGTCGAAAGGCTCGGAATGACAAGTGTACTCTGAATGACATGATGCACTGTCACTCTAAAGGAAACGCAGTGACCTTTGTCATTCTGAAGGAAACGCAGTGACTGAAGAATCTGTGATGTGAATATTAAGATTCTTCGCTAGCGCTCTGAATGACAGGTGTGCTCTGAATGACAAGTGCGCTCGGAATGACAAGTGTGCTCTGAAACCGAAGGTTCGACGAAGTCAATGACAAGTGCGCTCTGAACGACAAAGGTTATCACCTAATATTTCCCTAATAATAAATTTGCTAAAAAACGTACTAAGTGTATTTGGCGTTTGATTCTTGAGGGTTGGTTAATAAGTCTGTATGCCCATTCCAAATTGTTTTTTACCCACCATTTTGGGGCTCGCTTTACATTGCCTGTATAGACATCGAAGCTTCCGCCCAAGCCTTGATATACAGCTTGATGTTGCTGTTGTATACGCTCCATTAAAAGTTCTTGCTTTGGTGAGCCCATAGCTACAAAAACGACATCGGGTTGGTGTTTTACGATATCTTCGATGAGTGCTTTTTCTTCAGCTTCGGTTTTAATGTAGCCATTTCTATAGTTACAGATATTGATACCTTTAAAGTCTTGTTTTAGCTTTGTTACTGTTTCTTCAATAACGTCTTGTTTGCCTCCTACTAAATAAAAGACCTTCGTTTTATGGTATTTTTTTACAATGTCTAACCAAAGTTCGCATCCTGGAATTTTAACCACCTCTTTATAGCCTTTTTTATGTAATGCCCAAACGGCACCTATACCATCTGGATAGCCTAAGTTTCGG
>JASBSA010000061.1 GCA_030149175.1 Winogradskyella sp.
AATATCTTTTTTATTTTGCTACTAAATTAATGTTTCTATGTTTTCAAATACAGCTAAGTATGCTATTAAGGCTTGTCTTTATCTTGCAGTTAATTCTAACGAGGAAAAAAAGCTAGTCATAAAAGATATAGCAGAACCTATCAATGTCCCAATGGCTTATATTGCTAAAATTTTGCAGGCTCTTTCTAAAAAGGACATCATATCTTCTACTCGAGGCCCCAAGGGTGGATTTTATCTAACCCAAGAACAGTTTCAAACTAAAGTGATGCAAATCATAGAAGCCGTTGATGGGGAGGAGCGGCTAAATTCTTGTTTATTGAGTCTTGATAAATGTAATAGTGATAATCCATGTTCGTTGCATCATTTGGTTTTTGGGGAGAAAGCTATCATTACTTCACGCCTAAGGACAAGTTCGTTAGAAGATTTACGAAAGCACATAGAGAGTGGAAAATCAATTTTACCACTCTAATTTTAAAACCAAAACCTTACAAACGGCATCCAAGCTTGGTTTTGAATGCTTTTGTCTTCGTCGTATAATATGTCATAACGAATGCCAAAGGTGATGTTCCCATTTCTGTAACCTAGACCCAAAAATAACGCAGGATACCAGTAGCTGTCATCGACATTATTTACAAACTGCTCATCAAAATCTCGGTTTACATAGAGTTGTTCAAATTCGGTAGATAGTTGTACTTCTCTGTATGGGTTGAATAAGCCAATAATACTTCCGCCAATAACAGTAGATTTAAATGCATCGCGCTGAGAACTGTATTGAAAATTGAGCCCAACACCAGTAGATACATACGGGTTAAAGTTGTACAATGCATTAGGAGCTATAGCTCCACTAAAAAAACCATTTGCAAAATTTAACCCAATACCACCACCAAATTGAACATTTCTCCAAAAATTATTGCTATTGGCTGTATCTTGAGCATTTAGAGAAAACACAAAAAAATATACAAGAAGACTACTTAAAATTATTTTTTTTGCAGTCTTTATTCTAAATTTTATCATCTCAATAATTCTTAAATCCTTATTTGTTATAAATATAATAAAACGGTTAGTATATCTACTAAAAGTTGTATTTTTGAAGAAATTTTGTTGAAACGACAACGTCTCGTAAAAATAATGGATAAATATTCCTTTCTCAACGCAGCACATACAGCATACTTTGCTGATTTATACGACCAATATCTTAAAAATCCAGATGCCATAGAGCCGAGTTGGCGTGCCTTTTTTCAAGGCTACGACTTCGGATCTGAAAATTATGGAATGGATGGTGAAATAGTAGAAGGTGTATCTGCTCAAATTCCAGAACAACTTCAAAAAGAGTTTCAGGTTGTAAAACTTATAGATGGTTACCGAAACAGAGGACATCTGTTTACAAAAACCAACCCTGTAAGAGCTAGAAGAAAATATGCGCCAACCTTAGAAATTGAGAATTTTGGGCTTTCTAAAAATGATTTAAATACTGTTTTCTCAGCAGGTGAAATCATAGGTATTGGCACATCTACCTTACAAAATATTATTGATCACCTAGAGCGTATATATTGCGATTCTATAGGTGTAGAATATATGTATATAAGAAAACCAGAGGAAATTCAGTGGATACAAGAAAAACTGAATGTTAACGATAATCATCCTCAGTTTTCACCAGACCAAAAGAAAAACATCTTAAGAAAATTAAACGAAGCCGTTTCTTTTGAAAATTTCTTACACACCAAATATGTAGGTCAAAAACGATTTTCTTTAGAAGGTAATGAATCTTTAATTCCTGCTTTAGACGCTATGATAGAAACAGCAGCAGAATATGGAGTTAAAGAGTTTGTAATGGGTATGGCACATCGTGGTCGTTTAAGTACGCTTACAAACATTTTTGGCAAATCTGCAAAAGACATCTTTAGTGAATTTGATGGTAAAGATTATGAAGAGCAGGTTTTTGATGGTGATGTAAAATACCATTTAGGTTGGACAAGTGATCGAGAAACTGATTCTGGCAAAAAAATAAACTTAAGTATTGCCCCTAACCCTTCGCATTTAGAAACTGTTGGCGCAGTGGTAGAAGGTATCTCTAGGGCAAAACAAGATAAGCCAGAAATTGAAGATGCATCACAAGTTTTACCAATAGTAGTACATGGAGATGCTGCAGTTGCTGGTCAAGGCATAGTGTATGAAGTTGTGCAAATGGCGCAATTAGATGGTTACAAAACAAACGGAACAGTACATATTGTAGTTAACAATCAAATAGGTTTTACTACAAACTATTTAGATGGTCGTTCTAGTACCTATTGTACAGACGTTGGTAAGGTAACCTTATCTCCAGTATTACATGTTAATGCAGACGATGCTGAGTCTGTAGTACATGCAACATTATTTGCACTTCATTTTAGAATGAAATTTAAGCGTGATGTCTTTATAGATTTACTGGGTTACAGAAAGTATGGTCATAATGAAGGAGATGAACCAAAGTTTACACAACCACTTTTATATAAAGCTATTTCTAAGCATAAAAATCCAAGAGATATTTATGCAGAGCGATTAATAGGCGAAGGCATAATCGACAAGAATTATGTTTCAAAAATTGAAAAAGAATACAAGGACAGATTAGAAGAAAAACTTGAAGATTCTCGTAAAATAGAGAAGACGGTAATTTCTCCTTTTATGCATGAGCAATGGAAGGAGTACGAGCGCGTTGATGAAAACGAGATGATGAAACCTATAGACACAAAGGTTTCTAAAAAACTTTTAGCAGATGTCACTAAGGTTATTTCCAATTTACCTAAAGACAAAAAGTTTATAAGAAAGATTCAACGTTTGGTAGAATCGCGTCAAACTATGTTTGATGAAGATAGATTAGATTGGGCAATGGCAGAACATTTGGCTTATGGTTCGTTATTAGCAGAAGGTTTTAACGTTAGAATTTCTGGTCAAGATGTAGAGCGTGGTACTTTTTCTCACAGGCATGCTGTGGTAAAAGTAGAAGACAGTGAGGAGGAAATCATCTTGTTAAAAAACGTTTCTGATAACCAAGGGCAATTCAATATATATAATTCGTTATTATCTGAATATGGTGTTGTTGGTTTTGATTATGGTTATGCCATGGCAAGTCCTAATACATTAACCATTTGGGAAGCACAGTTTGGCGACTTTAGTAATGGTGCTCAAATTATGTTAGACCAATACATTTCTTCTGGTGAAGATAAATGGAAAACATCTAACGGATTGGTAATGTTGTTACCACACGGTTACGAAGGGCAAGGAGCAGAACACTCTTCTGGTCGCATGGAACGTTATTTACAGTTGTGTGCAAAAGACAACATGTTTGTGGCAGATTGTACAACACCAGCGAATATGTTCCATTTGTTGCGTAAGCAAATGAAAGCTAACTATAGAAAACCATTAATTGTTTTTACACCAAAAAGTTTGTTACGTCATCCTAAAGTAGTATCTACTGTAGAGGAGTTTGCAAACGGAAATTTCCAGACGGTAATAGATGATGCAAGTGCTAGTGTAGATAAAGTTAAAACTTTAGTGTTTGTAACAGGTAAATTCTATTACGATCTTCTAGAAGAGCAAGAAAAGTTGGGTAGAGAGGATGTTGCTTTTGTAAGAATAGAGCAATTATTTCCATTACCAATAGATGAAATTAGAAACATAATTGGTAAATATAAGAATGCAGAAGATGTCGTATGGGCACAAGAAGAGCCTCGAAATATGGGAGCTTACAGTCATATGATGATGCATTTAGATGAAGCAAGAACATGGCGTGCTGCAAGTAGAAGGCCGTATGGTGCACCTGCAGCAGGTAGTTCGGTGCGTTCTAAAACAAGACATCAAGAAGTTATCGATTACGTTTTTGATAAAAGCAAGAATAACCAAATAAGAAGTAAAAAATAATTAAACCAAAAAAGGGTTAAATACAATAACGCATGATTTTAGAAATGAAAGTGCCTTCACCAGGCGAATCAATTACTGAGGTAGAAATTGCAGAATGGTTAGTACAAGATGGGGATTATGTAGAAAAGGACCAAGCGATAGCTGAGGTTGATAGTGACAAAGCAACATTAGAATTGCCAGCTGAAGCCAGTGGTACCATTACCTTAAAAGCTGAAGAAGGCGATGCTGTTGCTGTTGGGCAAGTTGTATGTTTAATAGATAC
>JASBSA010000074.1 GCA_030149175.1 Winogradskyella sp.
GATATTATTGAAGCTAACTTAGAAGAGTTTGCTTTAGTTGAAACTTGTGATAACGGTAAGCCAATTCGTGAAACCTTAAATGCAGATGTACCTTTAGCTATAGATCATTGGCGTTATTTTGCATCTTGTATTCGTGCAGAAGAAGGAAGCGCAACAGAGCTTGATCAAAACACCTTATCTATGAATATTAAAGAGCCATTAGGTGTTGTTGGTCAAATCATTCCTTGGAACTTCCCATTATTAATGCTGTCTTGGAAACTACCACCAGCATTAGCAACAGGTAACTGTGTGGTTTTAAAACCAGCTGAGCAAACACCATCTTCGGCAACTTTGTTAATGGAAAAAATAGCAGATGTGTTTCCTCCAGGTGTTGTAAATGTAGTTCATGGTTTTGGGCCAGAAGCAGGAAAACCGTTGGCGTCAAGCTCTCGTGTAGATAAAGTGGCTTTTACAGGAGAGACTACGACAGGACAGTTAATTATGCAGTATGCTTCTAAGAACTTAAATCCTGTAACTATGGAATTAGGTGGTAAGTCACCAAATATTTTCTTTAATTCTGTAATGGATGAAGATGATGCATTTTTGGATAAAGCCATTGAAGGAGCGGTATTGTTTGCTTTTAATCAAGGTGAAGTATGTACATGTCCTTCTCGTATTTTAGTTCAGGAGGATATTTACGATAAGTTTATGGAGCGCGTCGTTGAGCGTACAAAAGCCATTGTACAAAACAGCCCATATGATACAAGTTGTATGGTTGGTGCGCAAGCCTCTAATGACCAATACGAAAAAATTCAGTCTTATATTAAGATAGGTAAGGATGAAGGTGCTAAAGTGCTTTGTGGTGGTGATGCCAATAAAGAAGGAGATTTGGCAAACGGATTCTTCATTCAGCCTACCATTTTAGAAGGTCATAACAAAATGCGAGTATTCCAGGAAGAAATTTTTGGACCAGTTGTTTGTGTTACTAAGTTTAAAGACGAAGCAGAAGCTCTAGAAATTGCTAATGATACACTTTACGGACTTGGAGCAGGAGTATGGACAAGAGATGCACATCAGTTGTATCAAATACCACGTGCTATTAAAGCCGGTCGTGTTTGGGTGAATTGTTACCATGCCTATCCAGCGCACGCGCCATTTGGTGGTTATAAGAAGTCTGGTTTTGGTAGAGAAACGCATCAAATGATGATGAGTCATTACAGACAAACTAAGAATATGCTAATTTCTTACGATAAGAACAAATTAGGTTTCTTTTAGAAACATTTGATTAATAGCTCGTAAAGGCTGAATGGTTAGGGATTCAGCCTTTTTTTTAATATTTTAAAGTCATGAAACGCGTAGAGATTACCGAGAAAGCAAAAGAAGTTGTCAGACAGTTAAAAGAAAAGCATGGTGAGTTAATTTTTCACCAAAGTGGAGGTTGTTGTGATGGCTCTGCACCAATGATTTTTGAAAAAGATGATATGTACTTGGACGAGAGTGATATTTTTCTTGGGGAAGTAGAAGGAGTTCCCTTTTTTATGAACCAAGACCAATTTGAATATTGGAAACATACACACCTAACTATTGATATTACTGAAGGAAGAGGAGCAAGTTTCTCGTTAGAGATTCCTTTGGGATTACGATTTATTATTCATTCTAGAATTTTAACAGAAGAAGAGGATTCTTATTTCAATCCAAAATCCACCTAGGTAATAATTTACTTTAGCGAATAAACCCTGAAATTATTTTTTCAGGGTTTTGTTGTTTTTATAATTATTGGTTAAAATCTTTATTAATTATTTAAAATATTAATATTCAAATTCCACAATAGTCATAAAATTTAGATTTATATTGTGTATATATTGCTAAATTAATATATTTATGCTAAATTAATATATATGAAAATTGATCTTTGTCCTAATTGTGGTTCTGATAGTTACGTAAAAAGTGGAATAGTTAATCATAGACAGCGGTATAGATGTAAGTCTTGCAATTATTATTTTACTGTAAATAAGTTAGGTAAAAAGATTGATGACTATTATGTAAATAAGGCGCTTCAATTATATTTAGAAGGGTTAACCTATCGTGAGATTGAACGAATTTTAGGCATTTCCCACGTAAGTATAATGAATTGGGTTAAGAAGTATAACATTAAGAGGCCTTACAATTCAAGCTATCATCCTACCTATAAAATTCTAAATGCTCAAGAGCTTTCCAATTACTTTTCAAACGCTCAAAACCTATCTGGTGCTGGTACTCTTGTTACTGAATTAGGTGATAAGTTCATGCTTATAAAATGGGAACGTTTTAGAGACTAAAGTATATAAAATTAACATATAAGTATATTAACTTTTTTTTTAGAGATTGTTTTTTAGAGTTTAGTGGTGCACACAAAACCAAAGTTTAACTAACTAAACAACTAATCTTTATGAAAAAAACAAGTCTATTATTATTTCTTATCGCAATAGCCTTTATACCTATTGCGTCTTGGGGTCAGCAAGAAGATGCAGAACCCGATCATTCTTACAAACCGATGCAATTTAAACTAAATGAAGATGGTAGTAAGTATATGAGATTTATTACCTGGCATCAGATGTGGCTACAGGGTGGATCAGAACAGAAAGGTCCTAAATTTTCTATCAGAAGATCAAGAATTTTGGCATATGCTCAAATATCTCCTAGATTTTTGATACTAACCCATTTCGGATTAAACAGTTTAGGTGCAGGCAATCTTACCGCTAATCCTAACTCCCAACAGAATAATCAGAGAAGTTTATTGTTTTTGCATGATGCTTGGGCAGAATTTGCGGTAGTGCCAGAAAAATTATATGTGGGTTCTGGGTTACATTATTGGAATGGAATTTCAAGATTGACAAATCAAAGTACCCTAAACATGATGACGCTAGATAATCCTGGTGGTCAAGGTGGTGCTTCTGTTTCTGATGCTAGATTATTTCCATGGTCTAACATTACAACTAGTGACCAATTTGCACGTCATTTAGGTATATACGCCAAGGGTTCGCTTGGTAAATTCGGATATCGCGTTTCTGCAAATAATGCTAGAAATAATATTGGCGAATTAGGGTCAACACCAACCTTTCAAGTAGATAACAGCGTAGGAACAGGGACATGGAACTACGCAGGTTATTTTAAGTATGATTTCTTTGATAAGGAATCTGATAAGTTGCCTTATTTTGTAGGTACTTACCTAGGTAAAAAGAAAGTGTTAAGCGTTGGTGCAGGTTTCCATTACCATCCAGATGCATTAGCTGTAAACACACTTGATAACAGGGAAGATGTTTTTCATACAGCTTTTGATGTTTTTTATGATGCGCCATTAAACGAAAATTTGGCCATTAGTGCTTTAGGTGCTTACTATAATTACAAGTATGGAGATACAGCAGGTGCACCAGGCGGAGGTTTAGTGCCTTCCTCTGGCTCTATCCTTCATGGGCAAGTGGGTCTTTTGTTTCAAAACGCCAAGCTAATGCCTTACGTAAAATACAATACTCAATCTCTTGATTTTACGCCTAACAACGCAAACGAATTTGGTGTAGGACTTAACTATTTTATAAACGGACATTTTGCTAAGATTACCGCAGAGTATTTAACAGGTAAAAGTGGCTTAACAGGAGCAGAAAATAGGAATGTTTTCACAATTCAAACACATATTTTCTTATAAAAAAACTAACAATTATGTCAGAAAAACAAAAACATGCAACAGCTTATTGGAAAGAAAACGTGAAATATCTTTCCATACTATTAGCCATTTGGTTCATCGTTTCCTATGGTTGCGGGATCTTGTTTAAAGATGCTTTAAATGAAATAAGACTTGGTGGGTTTAAACTAGGCTTCTGGTTTGCACAACAAGGCTCTATTTACGTATTCGTAATTCTCATTTTCGTTTACGTGCGATTAATGAATAAACTAGATAAAAAATATGGTTACGACGAATAGTCTTAGCTAATAACCAAAAAAATAAAAATTATGAGTGTACAAACTTGGACATGGATATTAGTAGGCGTAACGTTTGCGCTATATTTCGGAATTGCAATTTGGGCTAGAGCTGGCTCAACAAAAGACTTTTATGTTGCTGGTGGTGGTGTATCTCCACTTGCAAATGGTATGGCAACTGCTGCCGACTGGATGAGTGCTGCGTCATTTATTTCAATGGCAGGTATTATCTCTTTTACAGGCTACGATGGTTCTGTTTACCTTATGGGTTGGACAGGCGGCTATGTTTTGCTCGCCTTGCTGCTAGCCCCTTACTTGAGGAAATTCGGAAAATTTACAGTGCCAGATTTTATAGGCGATAGATATTATTCTAACACAGCACGAACAGTTGCGGTAATATGTGCCTTATTGGTGTCATTTACATACGTTGCAGGACAGATGCGTGGAGTGGGAGTTGTATTCTCTCAATTCTTACAAGTAGATATTAATATAGGTGTTGTCATTGGTATGGCTATTGTACTTGTATTTGCATTCTTAGGAGGAATGAAGGGGATTACCTATACGCAGGTTGCACAATATTGTGTGTTGATTTTTGCCTTTATGGTACCTGCTTTCTTTATCTCTATGCAAATGACAGGAAATATAATCCCACAATTAGGAATGGGAGGAACGGTAGAGGATGGTACATTCTTACTCGATAAATTAGATGCGCTACATACACAATTAGGATTTAAGGAATATACTGATGGTAGTAAATCTACTTGGGATGTATTTGCAATTACCCTAGCACTAATGGTTGGTACAGCTGGTTTACCTCACGTAATTGTACGTTTCTTTACGGTACCAAAAGTAAAAGATGCCCGTAAGTCTGCAGGTCTAGCTTTATTATTTATAGCCATTCTTTACACTACAGCACCGGCAATTGCAGTATTCGCAAGAACAAACTTAATCGAAACGGTAAGCAATACTCAATATACACAAGTTCCTGATTGGTTTAAGAATTGGGAGGATACAGGTCTAATTGCTTGGTCTGATAAAAATGGTGATGGAAAAATTCAGTATGTAGCAGGAAGTGCTATTGATGGTAAAAAGCCAGCTTACACTGAGTCTAGAGGTGAATTTGGGGAACGTATGATAACAAATGCTAGTTCTAGTGAAAATGAGCTTTATGTTGATAGAGATATCATGGTATTAGCAAATCCTGAAATTGCGAAACTTCCAAACTGGGTAATTGCACTTGTTGCGGCTGGTGGATTGGCAGCTGCATTATCTACTGCTGCAGGTTTATTACTGGTAATTTCTACATCTATTTCTCACGATTTGATTAAAAAGCAAATAAAGCCAGATATTTCAGATAAAGGAGAGTTAATGTGGGCAAGAATATCAATCGTTTTTGCAGTTATTATAGCAGGACTTGCAGGTATAAAACCACCTGGTTTTGTCGCCGCAGTCGTCGCACTGGCCTTTGGATTGGCAGCAGCTTCATTCTTCCCTGCTATCATATTAGGAATTTTTGATAAGCGTATGAATAAACAAGGTGCCATAGCAGGTATGGTTGTTGGTATTTCTTTAATGTTGTTCTATATGATTAGATATAAAACAGGATTAATTGGAACATTTGACCCAAGACCAGCGAGCGAATGGTGGTTTGGTACTTCGCCAGAAGGGTTTGGTACCATAGCAATGCTTGTTAATGTGATTGTGTCGGTTGTAGTTTCGCGTATGACACCTGCACCACCACAACATGTACAAGAAATTGTAGAAAACATCAGAATACCATCTGGAGCTGGTGAAGCGCAAAGTCATTAATTGACAAGTTTTATTAGTTAGTAAAAACAGTGTTGTGTTTGCAACACTGTTTTTTGTATTTTAGTTACCCATGAAAAAAAGACACGAGCAAAAATTAATTATCCTTTCAATTACAGCTCTGGTTGTACTGAATGTACCGTTCTTATTGATTTTTAATCATGATGGTCACATATTTGGGATTCCAACATTTTACGTTTCAATTTTTTTAATTTGGTTGTTTGTTATACTGGTGTCTTACATCGTTTTAAAGCGTCATTATGAGTAATTACGTTTTATTTATAATTATAGTAACCTATCTCGCAGCGTTATTTTTTATCGCATATGTTGCAGAAAAAAACTCAAAAAGTAAATGGGTAAATAACTCTGTGGTTTATACTTTGTCCCTAGCAGTATATTGTACTGCATGGACCTACTATGGGAGTATTGGTATTGCAGCTAACTCTGGTGTCAACTTTTTACCGATTTATTTAGGTCCTGTTATTGCTGCGCCGCTATGGATCGTCTTAATGAGGAAAATTGTAAGAATTTCTAAACAGCATAAGATAAGTTCTATTGCAGATTTTATTTCATTACGTTATGGTAATCATAGATTTTTAGGAGCATTAGTAACCATTGTTTGTCTCATGGCAATTGTGCCATACATTTCATTACAACTTAAGGCAGTATCAGAAACGTTTCAGATCCTATCGGACGAAACGAGTTATGTGTCAACCTCTGTTTATGATGATTCAACATTTTATATAGCCTTATTGTTAGCGGTCTTTGCAACGTTTTTTGGTACCCAAACTACAGATGCTTCCGAAAAGCATAAGGGTATTGTAGTTTCAGTGGCTTTTGAGTCTGTTTTAAAACTGCTTTTCTTTTTGTTTGTTGGTATATACGTAACCTATGTTTTATTTGATGGTACTTCAGATATTTATTCCAAAATGTCTAACGCTGATAATTTTGAGACCTTAACTACAATCAATGGTTTTGAAGGTGGCTTTAATTGGTTATACACCATAATGTTGTCTTTTATGGCAATATTCTTATTGCCAAGACAGTTTCAGGTTTCTGTTGTTGAGAATGTTAGAGAGAAGCATTTAAAGAATGCAATTTGGATGTTTCCGTTATACCTCCTTTTATTTAATATTTTTGTCATTTTTATTGCTTGGGCTGGTAATTTAACGATTGGAAACACTGAGCAAGCAGAATACTATGCCTTATTATTGCCTTTGCAAAATGGTAACACATTTCTTTCTGTGTTGGTTTTTTTAGGCGGATTTTCTGCAGTAATATCAATGGTTGTTGTAGCTACTTTGGCATTGTCTACTATGGTGAGCAATAACTTAATTATTCCATATGGTTTTTTAGATTATTTTATTAAGAGTCATCCAGAGCGTAATGCCAAATACATTAAAAACATAAGGCGTATTTCCATTTTCTCTATCATCATTATTGCTTACGCATTTTATGTTAATTTTTCTTTTGAATTGTCCTTGTATTCCATAGGTTTAATGGCTTTTGTTATTATATCGCAATTAGCACCATCTTTTTTTATTGGTCTGTTTTGGAATAGAGGTTCGTCCATAGCAACTATAATCGGAATAGTCGCAGGTATTGCGGTAGTTTTTTACACGCTGATTTTGCCTTTTTCGCTACATGCCTTAAATGGGTCGGATGATTTGGTACAAAATGGATTAGCTGGTATAGCGTTTTTAAAGCCTCATGCATTATTCGGAATAGATTTTTTAAGTCCACCAGCTCACGCTTTTTTCTGGAGCATGCTGGTAAATCTGTTTTGTTACATGACGTTTTCAGTAGTAAAAAAAGGTAATTACAGAGAGCGAAACTATGCTGAAATGTATGTGGACAGTAAAAATTATTCAGATTTGCAAGATGGAGCTTTGGTGTGGAAAGGTGAAGCTTATGTTGCAGACATCAAAAAAGTGTTGGTTAAGTTTTTAGGTGATGCGAGAACTGAGCGTGCATTAAAGCTGTTTTTTAGGAAATACGATTTACCTCTAGATACACAAATGGCCGATGCGCGATTAATTAACTTTTCAGAAAAATTACTGACCGGAAGTATAGGAAGTGCTTCTGCTAAGATATTGATTTCAAGTGTAGTGAAAGAGGATGAAGTAAGTTTGGTAGAGGTTCTAAAAATACTTGAAGAGTCTAAAGAAACCATAGCCAGAAATAAATTACTCAGAGAAAAATCAAATGAGCTTACCAAACTTACCAATCAGCTTAAAGATGCTAACGAAGAGCTGATTGAAAAAGATAAGCAAAAGGATGAATTTCTGGATACAGTCGCCCACGAATTAAAAACACCAATTACAGGTATTAGAGCTACAACAGAATTGTTAATGGATGATGATGACGATATGTCAACAGAAATAAAAACACAATTTCTAAAGAATATGCTTCAAGATAGTGATAGGCTTTCTAGGTTAATTCACAATATCTTAGATTTTGAAAAATTATCAAAAGGGCGTACGCAGTTAAACATCAAGAAATATAATATTAGAACCACAATTCAAAAAACCATTGACAGTTTAAAGCACATAGCTGATAAAAAGCAGGTAGAAATTGTAAGCTCAAATAAGAGCGACCTCAATGCGGAATACGATGAAGACCGTATTGTTCAGGTACTAACAAATTTAGTATCTAATGCTATTAAATTTTGTGATGTTAAAAAAGGTAAAATTGTAGTAGATTATAAATTTGATTTAGGATATTTGGAGGTGAGTATAAAGGATAATGGTAAAGGTGTTCCAAAGCAGGATTTGCCCTTTATCTTTGATAAATTTTATCAATCAAAAAATCAAAATATCCAAAAACCAGAAGGCAGTGGTTTAGGTTTGGCAATATGCAAACAGATTGTAGAAAACCACAATGGGAAAATCTGGGTAAAAAACAACGAAAAAAGTGGAGCAACCTTTGGTTTTAAGCTACCTTTTAAGTAAATTGTCAATGTGTTTGAATAATGAAGAAAATCGTAATCGTCGATGACGAACCAAATATAGTAATGACACTAGAGTACACTTTTAAAAAACACGACTTTGAGGTGTATATTGCAAGAGATGGAAGTGAAGCTTTAGAGATTTTACAAAGTGTAATTCCAGATGTTATAATGCTAGATGTTATGATGCCAAAAGTAGATGGCTATCAAACACTTAAAATGATTAAAGAAAACAATCAGTTAAAGAATACTAAAGTGGTGTTTTTGACTGCAAAAAATAAAGCTTCAGATATTGAAAAAGGCTTAAAACTTGGAGCGGATAAATATTTAACAAAGCCCTTTTCAGTAAAAAAAATAGTTTCAGAAATTAATGAGCTTATAGCTTAAATTTCACTTTATTAAATCTTGGTTTTGTGTGCAAAAGAAAACTAAGTTTAATTAAAGTAAAAATAGAATGAAACGTCTACGCATTAATGCTTTAACGTCTGATATCATAATCAGTATTTACGTTATAGTAACTTTATATTTCCGTTTTAAATTAGAAAGTGAAACAGCGACAGGACCTTTTGAATCGCTCATAATGGGTCTGTGCTTTGTTGTAATTATATGGGCTTTAATAAAATTGAAAGTATTAAATCCTAATTGGTTTGGTTTGTTTAATTCTAAAAAAGCTAAACCATGACCTATCAAGATATATATCAAAAAAGTATAAACTATCCCGAAGACTTCTGGAAAAAGCAAGCAGAGGAATTAGATTGGTTTAAGGTACCATCAAAAATACTTGGTGTTGATGAGTATAACTACCCACAATGGTTTCAAGATGGTAAATTGAATTTAAGCTATTTATGTATAGATAAGCACATAAAT
Source organism: Winogradskyella sp. (assembly GCA_030149175.1). GTDB lineage: Bacteria > Bacteroidota > Bacteroidia > Flavobacteriales > Flavobacteriaceae > Winogradskyella. Next base: position 9,554 of record JASBSA010000074.1, read on the forward strand.
GATGGCTATGGAGAACAAAATGCTATCATTTACGATTCGCCAGTCACCAATAGAAAACAACATATCACATTTAATGAGTTGTACAATGAAGTTTCTAAACTTTCTGGTGGATTAAAAGCACTGGGATTGCAAAAAGGGGATACTTGTGTCGTATATATGCCAATGATACCTCAGGCTTTATATGCTATGTTGGCTTGTGCTCGATTAGGTGTTATCCATTCGGTCGTTTTTGGTGGTTTTGCACCTCACGAATTGGCTATTAGAATCGATGATTGTAAACCTAAGGCCATTATTACAGCTTCGAATGGTATAGAAATAAATCGTATAATTCCCTATAAACCTTTTGTAGATGAAGCAATAGCCTTAGCATCTCACAAACCAGAACATGTTGTTGTTTTTGATAGGCAATTGGGGGTTGAGGTTCCACATCACCAAAGAGATATAGACTATACTGAATTAGTTTCAAAATCAGAAGCAATAGAACCAGTAGAATTAGAATCTAACCATCCATCATACATCCTATATACATCAGGTACAACAGGAAAGCCAAAAGGAATCATTCGAGATACAGGAGGTTATGCCACGGCGTTAAAGTTCTCTATGAAACACATATATGGAGCTGAAGAAGGAGATGTGTATTGGGCAGCAAGTGATGTTGGTTGGGTAGTTGGTCATAGCTACATTGTTTATGCGCCATTGCTTAATAGAAATACGACTGTTTTATTTGAGGGTAAACCTATAAAAACACCAGATGCTTCTACCTTTTGGCGTGTTATAAGTGAGCATAAGGTCAAAGTTATGTTTACGGCACCTACTGCAATAAGAGCAATAAAAAAGGAAGATCCTAACGGAGAATTTATTAAGAAATATGATATGAGTTCTCTTAAATATCAATTTTTAGCAGGTGAGCGGTGTGATGTGGCAACATTGCGTTGGACAGAACAGCATCTAAATGTCCCTGTTATAGACCACTGGTGGCAAACTGAAAGTGGTTGGCCCATGTTAGCAAATATGGCAGGAGTAGAGCTAATGGAGGTAAAGCCAGGATCTGCCTCGTTACCAGTTTGTGGCTATGATATACAAATATTAAATGAAGAAGGAAGAGAAGTGTCTGCAGGAGTAGAAGGCTACGTTGCCGTAAAGCTTCCATTGCCACCAGGTTGTTTGTTGAATCTTTGGGGAAATCCAGAACGGTTTAAAAACGGTTACCTTAGTAAATTTCCTGGGTATTACTTTTCAGGAGACGGTGGCTATAAAGATGAAGATGGCTATGTATTTATAACAGGTCGTGTAGATGATATTATCAATGTTGCAGGGCATCGTTTGTCTACTGCAGAAATGGAAGAAATTGTAGCGTCGCATAAAGCTGTTGCCGAGTGTGCGGTATTTGGTGTGCATTGTGATATCAAAGGGCAAAAACCATTAGGGCTTATTGTCTTAAAATCTGGAGAGCATGATGATGAAAGTGAAATCTCTAAAGAAATAGTTCAAGAGGTACGCCACGAAATTGGTGCCGTTGCGGCTTTTAAGGATGTCCTTGTGGTAAAGCGTTTGCCAAAAACACGTTCTGGTAAAATTCTTCGTAAATTGTTGAGGAATATTTCGGACGACTTAGAGTACAATGTACCATCTACAATTGATGATATCGCTATAATTTCAGAAATAGAATCAGTATATAAACAAAATCAAATAGGAATACATAAAAACATAATCAATCATGAGTAATTATCATATTAAACACTTTGAAGAATACTTTCAAGTTTATAGAAAATCGGTAAGAAATCCTGAATCATTTTGGGAAGAAATTGCAGAAGAGCATTTTGTTTGGAAAAAGAAATGGGACAATGTTTTGAGTTGGGATTTTCAAAAACCTGAAATAAAATGGTTTGAAGGTGCAAAGCTTAACATTACCGAGAATTGTATTGACAGGCATCTGCATACAAGAGGAGATAAAACCGCAATTTTATTTGAACCCAACGATCCAAAAGAGCCAGCTGAGCATATTACCTACAAACAACTGCACGAGCGTGTTTGTAAGTTCGCTAACGTGTTACTGGAAAAAGGAATTAAAAAAGGGGATCGTGTTTGTATCTACTTGCCAATGATACCAGAATTAGCTATTTCTGTCTTAGCGTGTGCACGCATTGGAGCAGTACATTCTGTTGTTTTTGCTGGTTTTTCTGCAACAGCATTATCTACTCGTATAAATGATTGTGATGCAAAAATGGTATTAACATCAGATGGGTCTTACAGAGGTTCAAAAACTATAGACTTAAAAGGTATCGTAGATGAAGCTTTAGAAGATTGTCCAGGCGTAGAATCTGTTTTGGTGGCTAAGCGCATCAATTCAGAAATAAACATGAAGGAAGGTCGCGATGAGTGGCTACAGCCTTTGTTAGATGACGCTTACAATGATTTAACAGCTACGGTTATGGATGCTGAAGACCCGTTATTCATATTGTATACTTCAGGTTCTACGGGTATGCCAAAAGGGATGTTGCATACCACTGGAGGCTATATGGTATATTCTGCTTATACGTTCAAAAATGTATTTCAATACAGAGAAGATGACGTCTATTGGTGTACGGCAGATATTGGTTGGATTACTGGTCATAGCTACATTGTTTACGGACCGTTGTGTAATGGTGCAACGACAGTGATGTTTGAAGGTGTGCCAAGTTATCCTGATTTTGGACGATTTTGGGAGATTGTAGAAAAGCATAAAGTCAACCAATTCTACACAGCACCAACAGCAATTAGAGCATTAGCAAAGCACGGTACCGAACTCGTCGATAAATATGATTTATCGTCACTAAAAGTACTAGGTTCGGTGGGTGAGCCAATTAACGAAGAAGCATGGCATTGGTACAATGATAATATTGGGAAAAAGAAAAGTCCTATTGTAGATACATGGTGGCAGACCGAAACAGGTGGCATTATGATTACACCAATTCCGTTTTCTACTCCAACTAAACCAACCTATGCTACATTACCTTTTATTGGAATTCAGCCAGCATTAATGGACGAAGAAGGCAAAGAAATAAAAGGAAACCAGGTTGATGGAAGGTTGTGTATAAAATTTCCATGGCCATCTATGGCTAGGACTATTTGGGGAAATCATCAACGCTATAAGGATACTTATTTTTCAGCTTTCGAAAACATGTACTTTACAGGTGATGGAGCTTTGAGAGACGAAGTAGGGTATTATAGAATTACTGGTAGAGTAGATGATGTTATTATTGTTTCTGGGCATAACTTAGGAACTGCTCCAATAGAAGATGCAATCAACGAGCATAATGCTGTTGCTGAAAGTGCTATTGTTGGATTCCCTCACGATGTTAAGGGTAATGCACTTTATGGTTACATTACGTTAAAAGATACTGGTGAAGATAGAAACCACGATAACGTGCGTAAAGAAATTAATCAGCTAATAACGGACCGTATTGGTCCTATAGCCAAGCTCGATAAAATTCAATTTACTACAGGATTGCCTAAAACGCGTTCGGGTAAAATTATGAGACGTATTTTAAGAAAAATTGCCTCTAATGATACAAGTAATCTTGGTGATACAAGTACATTGTTAAACCCTGAAGTTGTTCAGGAAATTATGGATAATGTGCTCTAAACCTTAAAATTTAATATCCAAATCCCAAATTCCGAAAGTTTGTGTGCATAGGAATTTGGGATTTTTTCTTTGTATAGATTCTGCTTTTCTTGGCATCTTTTCTAATTTAGCACAAAATTAAATTGTTATGCTAAAAGCTGTTTTGTTTGATATGGATGGTGTTATTGTAGACACGGAACCATTACATCGAAAAGCTTACCATCACATGTTTGATGATGTTAATATTACTGTGAATGAGGATTTGTATGCGTCTTTTACAGGGCAATCAACCATTAATATTTGCAAACGTTTAGTGGATCATTTTAATTTAAATGAAGCGCCAGAAGATTTAGTAAGTTTAAAACGAAAACATTACAAACACGTTTTTGATAACGATCATTTAGATCTTATTGAAGGTGTTTTAGATAGAATTCAAGACTATTACAACAATAATGTTACTCTTGTTGTGGCCTCGTCGGCTTCGATGCAGGGAATTAATCAAATATTTGAACGATTTGACCTCAATAAGTATTTTACTGCCAAATTCAGTGGGGCAGACTTAAAAAAATCAAAGCCACATCCCGAAATTTTCTTGAAAGCTGCAGCCTCAACTGGGTTTAATATCTCTGAATGTTTAGTGATTGAGGATTCAACGAATGGTATTAAAGCAGCACATTCAGCAGGAATTTATTGCGTAGGTTTTAAAAGCCCTCATTCTAGTCATCAAGATTATTCTCTCGCGAATAAAATTATTACTGATTTTAAAGAAGTGGCTTATGAAAAAGTAGTAAACCTTGTTTAGCTATATTTTTTAGTGATATCCTCTACGGCCTTCGCTGTTTTGGCTTCTTTGTTAATAGACTCCAATACAGTTGGAGGTGATTGTCTTACATTACAGTTTATAACTCCACAGCGCTCACAGGTAACACCAACATGAGGAGATGAAATATTTTTATTGTTTAAGAAATTGACTTTCCGTTGTAGCTGCGCGTTTAATTGAATACCAATAGAAATGCTTCGGTAACGGTTTTGTTTAAAGGGGTCTTTGGTTGCAGAAGCCAAAACCAAATACTTTTTATTCTCTGCTACATAATCCGAAATTTGAATTGAAAACTCATGCTCAGAATTGTTGGCGCTAATAGCTTGTAGTACTTTTATTGAAGCCCATCGTCTACAGTAGTGTTCGTTAGTTTCTCTAGCTCTGGGAGATTGCTGTTTTTCTAAATGAAGTTCCTTGTTAAGCGAAAATTTTTCAGTCCCTTTTTTATGTGAAAACCTTAAAAAGAATAAATTTTTTAGCTTAAACTCCTTGGGGAGTACATTGGTTAACCTTTGGTAAATACTCTCTGGAGAAGCGTTGTAATCGTTTAGCAAGGATTCAAAATCATGGACCTTAAACTGCTTTTTGTCAAATAGTTGTTTTAAGTTTTTAACTAGACTATCCTTAGGTATAATCAATGCTCCAGCAAAATATGAGGCATAAAAGTTATTTAAGACTTCATCAAAGCTTTCAAACCTAATCCAAGAAAACGTATATAGGCGATCTTTTATATTTAGGTAATTATAAGCTAGCTCTTTTGCATAAATAAAAGCACGCTGTGCGTCATCAATACTTTTTGTTATGAGTAGTGTTCTGGTTTTTGGAACAAAGATAGACCTCAGATTTTCCAATTCGCTATGTGCTTCTAATTCATTATTATTAATAGTATAACCAAACTCTTCAATAAGAATATCTTCTAATTCTTTTGAAGTAATTTTTTTAGAAAGATCTACTTGGTATGTTTTGGCAAACTTTAAAACGTCCTCTTCTAAATCTTCAAAATAATTGTAATTAGCCTCTTGGAAAGACCTTACCGAAGCTAAAAAAAAGTTTTCTCGGCTGAAATTGTAATTATTGGCAATTTCTATAATAGTGCTAATAAAAGCAGTAACCTTAACCGGAGCATTAGAGATAATATCTATAAGTGTATTTTCTTGAATACCAAATAAATCCAAAGGGATTTCTTTTAGTAATTTAGACTGTAATATTTCTCCAATCGGTGCAAGGTTTTTATCCAATTTTAAAGACACTAACTCATCATAAGGAACTTCTAAATGTTCTGATAAAGCAGAAATTTTATCTGGTTTAGGATATTTTTTTCCTTTTTCAATCTCATTTAAATAAGACTTAGAAAGTCCGGAAAGTTTCGAAAGCCCAAATAGTGATAGCCCACGATCTGTACGGATTTGCTTAAGTTTTAAGCCAAAAATTAATTTAATATAATCTTGTTCCATAGTCACAAATATAACACTATTTGCGAATACATGTTTTTAGCGAATATGTAAAATTAGCGAACGTTCGCTTGTTTTTTTCAAAAATAGGTCGTAACATTGTTTCATCAAAATATAAACGGTATGGAAACTTCAGTAACAACTCAACAAAGCATTAAACTCTCAACTAGCGTTAACAACGTTTATCCCGAAATATTAACTGAAAATGCATTGATATTTCTTTCAGCATTACACGAAAAGTTTAATTCATCAAGGTTAGACTTGTTGAAAAGAAGAGAGAAACAACAATCTGTTTTTGATACTGGTAAGTTTCCTTCCTTTCCTGTAGAAACAAAAGATATTAGAGAATCTGAATGGACGGCTGCACCAATTCCAGAAGATTTATTGGACAGACGTGTGGAAATCACAGGTCCTGTAGATCGTAAAATGGTTATAAATGCCCTCAACTCTGGTGCAAAAACTTTTATGGCTGATTTTGAGGATAGTAATGCACCAAGTTGGTCTAATAATATGGAAGGTCAAATTAACCTTAGAGATGCTAATGCTAAAACCATAGAACTTGTTGATGAGGCTAGAGGTAAGCACTATAAACTAAATAAAGAAACATCGGTACTTTTAGTAAGACCAAGAGGTTTACATCTTAACGAACGCCATTTATTAGTCGATAATGAAGAGATGTCAGGTAGTTTGGTAGATTTTGGATTGTATGTGTTTCATAACACAAAAACATTAATGGAAAATGGTTCTGCACCTTATTTCTATCTTCCAAAACTAGAACATTATTTAGAAGCACGTTGGTGGAACGAGGTCTTTGAGTTTGCTCAGGCTTATTTGGGTGTTCCGCAAGGGACTTTTAAGGCCACCTTACTCATAGAAACCATTACGGCAAGTTTTCAATTGGATGAATTTATTTACGAATTAAAAGACAATATCGTTGGATTAAATTGTGGTCGTTGGGATTATATCTTTTCGTACATAAAGAAATTCAGAAATCACGATGGCTTTGTGGTTCCTAATCGCGACCAAGTGACAATGACAACGCCTTTTATGGCTGCGTATTCTAATTTGGTAATTCAACGTTGCCATAAAAGAGGTATTCACGCAATGGGTGGAATGGCGGCACAAATTCCCATTAAAAATAATCCAGAAGCCAATAAATCTGCATTGGAAAAAGTACGATTGGATAAAGAGCGTGAAGCAAAAAACGGTCACGACGGTACTTGGGTCGCACATCCTGCTTTGGTTGAGGTGGCTATGAAAGAATTTGATAAGTATATGCCAACACCAAATCAAATTTTCAAGAAACGCGAAGATGTCACGGTAACCGAGGCTGATTTGGTAGAATTGCCACAAGGTACAATTACCGAAGCTGGAGTTAGAAAAAACATCAACGTTGGTATATTATATATGGAAGCCTGGTTACGTGGTTTTGGTGCTGTTGCACTTTACAATTTAATGGAAGATGCAGCTACAGCGGAAATATCCAGAACCCAAGTATGGCAATGGCTAAAGAACGAAGCGTTCTTGGAAGATGGACGTCAATTTAATAGAGAATTATTCGATGAAATTTTTGATGATGA
>JASBSA010000077.1 GCA_030149175.1 Winogradskyella sp.
CTGGCCAGTTATTTTGATAATCTAAGGTTTGAAAAACGACTTTACCTTGCTCGTTTAGTATCATTACCTCAGTGTTGGTTCCGGTTGTGTATTGTAATGGAATTACCCAAGTATCATTAATAAAATCTCCATTTGGACTTACAACATTTGGAATATTCGGAACATCTGGAAAAGGTTCTACACCTCGTTCTATAACAAAATCGTAAGTTCTAGAGCCATTACAACCAGCTGTTTCAGAAATTACTACACTGTAGTTTCCTGTTTCTGTAGCATCATAAGAATCTTCTGTTGCACCTACAATGATTTCATTATTAAGATACCAAGTGAATTCTGGGCTTATAGCATCCGTTGTGACTTCTATGGTTAATGTTTCGTCTTCTAATATTTGATTAACTTCGTCAACGTTGATTTCGCTATTAAAAAGTTCGCTTACTAAATCAATAGTTCCAAATGCAGAGCATTCTCCTAAATCTACTTGAACTGAAAACGTACCAGATTCATTGGTTTGGTACATTTGATTTGTAGCATCAGGGATTTCAACACCATCTTTAAACCATTGGTAATTATTACCACCAACTGTACTTAGAGTAGTAAGACCTTGTTCTGGACAGTATGGATTTCCTAAACTAGAGGCTATAGTCACATCTGCTTCTCCAGAAGTACTAACTTCACTTATTGTAACTCGGTTTGAAAATGAGTTAGATGTACACGTTCCGTAATTTGTTTCTACGAAGTAAGTTCCTTCTTCATCAACCAATAGAGAAGACCCTTCAGCCACAAAAACAGAAGTTGTAGGACCAGTTTCCTTAAACCAATTAAAGGTTAAAGAAGGATAATTGAGTGGTGAATCGTTGTTTCCTGTACCAGGATTATCTATGGTTAATAGGTAGCTTCCACCAGTACAATACGCGCCAGTTGACACTAAGTTGTTAATTGTAAAAGGTGAGTCTTGATGCTTGTAATATGCAGCAAAAGCTACTGAAGGTGTACTCGTTGCAATAGGAGAACTACTTTTAATTCTAATTCTATAGTTTTCTCCAGACGTAGATTCAGGAATTGAAAAATCTACCGTTGCAGGCGATGTTGTAATCCATCCTGCAGATGATGTATAAATAACTTCAGCATTTGAAAAATCACCATTAGCATCAGACAATTCAACTGTAAACTGATTTGAAGCATTTAAAGCTGTTGCAGGTGAAAATACAAATGTGGCGCTATAGGTATTAAAAGAATCACTTGCACATGCCTGAGTAAAGCCTAAATTAGGCTGACCAATAACCAGCTGCGCCTCAACTTGTTCTAATGAAAGAAAAGTCACAACTAGGCAGAGGGAGATAAGCAGCTTATTTAGTTTAGTAGTTTGAGGCATATGCTTATTGTAATTTTTAATCTATAGGCTTTTTGGTATTAAGATGGGTTAATCGATAATCTTTGTTTGAAATTAATCGTCATCATCATCGTCATCTATAAAATCATTTGAGGCAATTATTCTGTTTACTTGTAATCTGAAATCAGGATTTTTAGTGTCAGAGGCCGCAATGAAGGTTTCTTTATCAGATCCTTTTGCGTAAAGATTACTGAATGCTCTACTGCCATACCAGCTCTCTAAATCATCATTATTAGTATATCCTTTTCTGTATATATTTCCTTTACAGTTATTAAAGTAGGTTTTAGTAAACTGAATTTTCTCAAGGTTTTCATTATTAAGCTTTATTTTATCATCTAAAATAACGGCAGGGTAGAAGCCAGAAATCACACTTTTATTAATTGCAAAAGATGCATCTGCACCAACGTATATAGCTTCTTGTACAAGACCAACTTGTATGTCTGATTTGATATTATCAGAAACATTAACCAAGGTTAAGTTTTCTGCGTTTACAAATGTTTGTCGCTTAGAAATATCAGACTCTTCCTTGTTGTCGTAGGATTTGATGACCATACACCTAGATCCGTTTGCACTTGATACGTAAGGCGATCTAATTGCTAAAGAGTTAATTAATTGACATTGTGTACCATAGTTAAACTCGTAATCATTAATTTTTGAGCGATACGATACTAATTTCTCCAAAATAGCAGAGCCACCAAGAACATTAAATGAATTACCAGCACAGTAACTAACCATTACATTTTCAATAACGGTTTTGTTTCCTATACCTGCAAGGGTTAAGGCATTGAAATAGCCGAATTTTTTAGTTCTTTTACCAGCAAATTCTATTCTTACATATTTTAATTCGCCTGAGTCACTTTCAGTGTTATTACCTCCATAAGCAATATGCTCTGTGGTAGAAGGGTTTAATCCATAATTAAGGGATGCTAATTGTCCATAGGTATTTAAAGGTGCATCTCCTAAAATGAAAATTCCTCCCCAGTCACCAGCTTTTTTACTACCTCTACTTGAGGTAAACACTATTGGGTCTGTCTGAGTACCTTTTGCAATAAGTTTAGATCCTTTACTAATAATTAATGATGCTTTAGAATCAAAATCGCCCAGAATTTTAGTTCCTGGCTCAATTGTTAGGGTAGCACTATCTGTTACAAAAACATCACCTAAAAGAAGGTAAACATCTCTCTTTAGTAATTTGGTGTCTTTAGTGATTTTTCCACTTAAAATCTGAGTTGGTTCTCCGTATTCAGACTGGCTAGGTTTAAATTCTGTCCATGAATTGAGCCAATTGTCATAACCAATTATTCCTTTTTCCTGTTGTGCAAAACAGTTGCTTAATACTAATAGAAAAATAAGCGCGGTTTGAATAAAATTTTTCATAGTAGTTAAATTTGTTGATTTGGGTTTTAAAGTAATTTTCAACTTATTGCACCAAACATATGAATTAATCCTATGAAATACAAGAAATTATCGTTGAAATACATTTTTTTAATACTTGTTTAGTATTTTTCTTACAAATTTATTAGTTTTAGGCATGTAATTACCTTAAATATTAACTAATTGAAAATCAATAAATTGATTTTTTAAGTGCCAAATAAAAAAACCTCGCAGAATTGCGAGGTTAAAAACATGAAATTGATTATAGACTAATCCTCTTTAAAATCGTTGTATGTATGTAATGCTTTTAAAGTAGATTCATAGAACAAAATCGCAGCTATAAGGTCATTGGTATCTGAATAGGGTAGTATTTTGGTCTGAAACTCTACAGTACTTTCAAAATAATCATCAGAAGCTTCTTTATTATCTTCTAATGCTTTTTTATTCTCTTTTGTTTCTGGAATACCTAAAGATTTCATAGTTACCCCAGGTTTTGTAGCAAATGCAATATTTGGTAGAATATTTACAATAACTTCTATACGCTCTATGTATAGTGTTAGTAATTCACCTTTAGACATGTCGTCTAATTGTTCTCTACTATGGTATTTAGATATATTAACCTTACCACTAATAATACTTTGTGAATCATCATCCTTATTTTTACCTGATTTTTGCGCGTTGCCAAAACCTATCATAAGGAAAAATAGAGCACTAAATAAAGTAAGTTTTGTTTTCATATTTATAGTTTTGATTTGGACTAACAGTGACAAATCTATATAAAATAATCACAAAAACAACTAATTTCAACCTTTTTTCTCGAAAAAATTTTAACACTTTAAATGCATATTTCATGGACAAACTACGCAAATAGTGGATTAAGTGCATATTTTACCGACAAAATACACTTGGTAATTTTAACACTTTCAGGCCGAACTATTGATTAAAAAAAGACAAGATTTTAGGTGATTTTTTATAAAAAATTTGAACTAAAACACACAAACTAGCTAATTTCACTTCCAATTTTGGGCTAAATTTATGATGCATTTCATCGTTAATTTTAGCATTCCTTTACACTTTATCGCAAAATTATTGCAATCATATGATTTTTAAGGTGCTACAAATTATTTGAAGCAAATTTGACGAAACCCAAATCATTATTCGTCATGAAAAACCTAATCGCAGCCTTTTGTTTGATTTGTTTTTACAGCGCATTCAATACAGCTTTTGCGCAAGTGAGTCCAATTTACGATAGAGCAGAAGACCAACTGAGCAATACGGATACCATTCCAGATTTTAGATCTAAAATCAATAAGTTAAAATTAACTGGTGTTATTTATCAAAGTGATGGTGTGACTCCTGCAAAAGATGTTATTCTCTTTATAGAACAACCAGATGAGGATGGTAATTTTGATTTAAGACGCGCAGGAGATCAGCGTTATGTTTTTCACAGAAGTTGGGTAAAAACAGATGCCGATGGTAGATACACGTTCTACACCTTTATCCCAGGCAACGACAGACGTTACAATCAAATGCAGCAGATATTTCCAATAATTAAAGAGACATCTAAGGAAGAAGTGCAACTTGAATCGTTATTATTTGAAGATGATCCGATGTTAACCAAGCGTTGTAGAAAACAATTGGCTAAAAAAGGAAATACATCACGTATATTATCTACTAAAAAGGAAGATGGCATTTTAGTTGCCAAAAAGGATATCGTACTAACCGAAGATACTGAACCGATAAAATAAATAGTCAACATTATACTATTAATTAACCGTAAGAGCCTTGGATTTATATTCAAGGCTTTTTTTATGGTATTATTCGGCTAATATGTCATCAAAAAATTCATATCTTTAACTATCCCTTAATTAATTCCCTTGTTATTTACTCTGTTGACGTACGGCATTTGCCCAAAATTGGGTATGTCTTTTTTATGTAAATGATAGATACATTTAACAAAACATATATTTATGGAAACTATTGAAATTAAGTCAGGCGAGGAGGTTAAACTTAATGTAAAAATTAGCTCTGATGCCAATGCTGGATCTAATGTAAGTCTAAACGACAAGGTTATTAAAAAAAGTATAACCAACAATTTCAGTTTAGATTTAGGTGAAATAGAACAAATAGATGACGGTACATTATCTGTTGTTTCAAATTTTTTCGTTCTAGGCGGTAATATTGATGCTATTATAGAAACCACGCATGTAATAAACACCTTATCCTCAGACACAAGTACTATAGAAATTTCTTCAGAAAAAGTTAAAATCAGTCCTGTGCTGTTTATGGCCTACATCGTTGTTAAATTTAAAAAAATATAGGATGAAGAAGATATTATATTTTATCGCAATAGTAGTTAATTCAGTATGCGTAGCACAAAATGTAGATTTAAGCCAGTTTACATTATCTAATCCTTCAAGTCCAGCATTTGTGTTAGTTGAAGAAACACCAACGGCAATTTACACACCAGACAATTTTAAAGCTTTGGCACTGCATGCCTTAGATAACTTTGGCGAAAGCTTTTCAATAGAAGCCACACCGTATTTCTTGATTAACCAAGAGAGTAAAAACCGAACTTACCAAAAGTATATTGGTGTTATGAAAGATAATACAGGTGAACTTAAACAAAACCCTTTTAGTGGTTTAAAAACTACAACCATTTCATTGGCTTACGTAGATAAGGAATTTAGTGGATTGCCAGATGAGCGTAAAACCTACTCAATCGGTGCAAGAACCACGTTACTGCGTTTCTATAATAAAGATAAAGTTCATGAAAATACCGTAGCTATGGCTACTGCACTATCTAATATTGTACCACCTCAAAGCGTACTCATACAAGGTGAGGAAGCCATTCAAGCTTATTACAATGAAAAGCAAGACGAGATCAATGCGCTCTTAAAGCCTTTTGAAAAAACCATTAAACCCATTTTTAGATTAGATGTTGCTGCTGGCTATAGTACGATGTTTAAAGAAAACTCTATTTCTTCTGGTACAGCAGATAGGATAGGAGCTTGGTTGACTTCAGAAACCAGTCTTATTTTAAATGAAGGTAGTGACGCAAAAACCAACAACTACTTTAATCTGTTTTTAACGGCTAGGTATGTTGAAGATGGCTTTAATATTAATAGCAATGATGATTATTTTACAACATACTATCATGATTTTGGTGGTAAGCTAGATTTTGAATTCGGTAAACTTACGTTTGGTTACGAATATATTTCAAGAAGCGGAACCTTCACTAGCGAACGCTCGGTTGGTAATATAATGTATAGCATTAATAAAGACATTAGCATATCTGGTGGTTTTGGTAAGGATTTTTCGGTTACTGATGATAATCTACTGACCATATTTGGTATTCATTGGGGATTGAATACAGGAAACAGTAAGGTAAAACTATAATTCTTTAGAGCTATGGCAGAACATCAATTTCAACCTTTAGAACATATAGGACTTTGCTTTAGTGGTGGAGGCTATCGAGCAACGTTTTTTGCCCTTGGTGTTGTATCGTACCTAGACCATTTGGTATATAAAGACCAGTCCTTGCTAAAATCGGTAAAAGCAATTAGTACCGTTAGCGGCGGAACATTATTGGGAGTTGGCTTTGCAAAAGCGATGCAAAAAGACGATTATGATTTTAAAACATTCTTTAGGTCATTCTATAATACGTTTACACCCAAAAACGATAAACTGTTAGAAACAGCCATTGCTAAGCTTGAAGATGATGCTGTTTGGAAAGCCAATCCGCATAAAAAACGTTCCCTTATAAATGCCTTTGCACTAACCTATGCAGAAATGCCTGTGTTCTCCGGTAATTTTGAACATTTCAATAAGGATTCCATAAAAGGGTTAGAACAGGTTTGTTTTAATGCCACGGACTTTTCATTTGGATTGACCTATCGTTTTCAAAATCAGGGCTTTTTTGGTAACAGTCCGTTATATAAAGACAATAGAAAGGAAGTAGATGCACTACGCAACAAGGTGCAATTAGGAGATGTTATTGCCTCTTCCTCATGTTTTCCTTTGGGTTTTGAACCGTTGGTATTTCCTGATGATTATTTTAAAGATCAAAACTCGCAAGAGTATAAAAACCTTAAAGGTTTAGAATGCTATATCAATGGAGTAGGAATTATGGATGGAGGCATAGCCGATAATCAAGGTATTGGGAGCATGATGAAAATAAATGATCGTATGAAAGGTAAACTAGATCTTATCATGGTGAATGATGTAGGCAGCTATAAAATGGAACCTTGGCAACAAGATACTTCGGAAATTGGAAAAACATCTACAGTTCAGAAGGCCGTAAATAAGGTATTGCAATACTTTACCATCAAACCTATGTATTGGATAACCTTAGTCGTAGGTCTAATTATTGTTATCGCTAATTCGTATTTTGAATGTGAAGGCAAAGCCTGGACTGCACTTTATATTGTTGGTAGTATTATTACCGGAATTGGACTCATCATGACTGTTTTAGGGCTTTTAGCAGCAACAATTAAAGGGTTTGCACTCAGTAAACTAAGACATCTCTTTAAAAAAAACGTACCTGAACCCTTATTGGATGATATTCTGACCTTTCAGAAATTGGATATTGCCTTAGTACAGCGTATGCTTACTGAGCGAGCAACTTCGGCCATAAAAATGATAAATGATGTATTCTTAAAACAGATGCGTCGTCTTAATTATGATTTATTCTATTCAAAATCTAGCTTAAACCATAAGCGGTTAACCACTACGGTATATGAACTAAACGGACAACAAACGCCTTACACCAAGGGAAAATATAACGAAGCCATTAAGCCCAAACCCTCTAAAAGTCTAAAAAGTGTTGGTCTTACAGCATCAGAAACTCCAACCACATTATGGTGGGACAACACCGATGTTGAGAAAAATAGAATGGATACGCTCATTGCCTGCGGCCAATTCGCAACATGCTATAAATTAATGGATTACATACTGTCACTTAAAGCAGAAGAGAGTAGTGGTATCACCGATTTTACTGCGCTAGATAAACTCTATGAGGCTTTAGAAAAGGACTGGAAAGCCTTTAATAAAAATCCGTTGTGGCTTACTGAGCAATTAAAATAAAGATGATATATCGCTACAACAAACGCTCAGCAACTTCCAACCAATTGTAAACACGTGTGTAATCCGTTTCGTGTTGGTTGTGTGGTGAATTAAATAATAAGGTATCACCAGCAAAGCGCTCTAAGTTGTAACTACGATCATCTATAAGCAAATCACCATGAAGAATAAACTTATGACCACACATAATGCGGTGTTGCCAAGTGATAAAAGGCATATGCTCATCTAACCAATCGCTTTTTTCCTTTAATGAATTGGGGAATTGGGTGGCAGCCGTGGCTATATAAACATTGTGTTTGTTGCAAAGGGCTTCCATAACCTGAATACTATCCTTAATAGGCTTTAGGTCTCTAAAAAATCCTTCTTTGTGCGCATGTTGCCATATACTTTCCTGATGAATCTCTGGGACATTTTGCCATACTTCGCCAGATTCTATATGGGCTAGAGAGAGTTCTTGTTTGTGTTCTTCGTTGTATAATTCTATGTGCTTACCGTAGGTGTCGGCAAGTACATCGTCCATATCTACAAATATTGTGAGCATGTATCGTTCATTTTCTGCAAAGCAAACCATAATTACAAGGTATGCCAAGCCCTTGGTTTAAACTTTATGATTTTTTAATATATCGGTAAGGCATTGTTGTTTAAATGTTAAGGTTATGGTAAAGTTTGGTATTTCTCCCAAAAAATGCGCTTAACCATATTTAAGCCCATACCTTTGCATCGTTTTTAATAATACGACAACTAAATAATTATGAGTACAGTAAAAGAAAATGATGTGGTAAAAGTTCATTATACAGGGAAACTAAGTAATGGGCAAGTGTTTGACAGTTCTTTAGAGCGCGAGCCGTTACAAGTAGAACTTGGTAAAGGACAGTTTATTCCTGGTTTTGAAAAAGGACTTATTGACATGGCTGTAAACGAAAAGAAAACCATTACCATAGATAAGCAAGATGCATATGGTGAGATTGATAATTCTTTATTTCAGATGGTGAAAAAGGAACAATTACCACCAGATTTAAAACCAGAAGTTGGTATGGGCTTAGTAGGATCTAGTGCAGATGGTAAGCAACAGCAGTTTAGAATTGCTAAGATTGAAGAAGAGAATATTATTGTAGATGCAAACCATCCGTTGGCTGGACAAGACTTAACCTTTGAACTAGAGGTTATAGATATCTTATAAGCTTTATAGTTTATAATAGTTTATAAAACGTCTTACAATTACTGTAGGACGTTTTTTATTTATAGGTACAGTATGATGGATAGAGTGTGGTTTCCAAAAACACTATTTTACATAATGTAAATTATAGGACAAACATGTATTTTGGTTATTTATGGGTTATACAGTGTATAGGTGTTTTATTTTACTCTGTGTGTTGTGCTGTGTTATTTACCCGAATGTTATACGAGGTTTATCCGAATTACACCCGAATTAGATCGGGATTAGACCCGACGTACATACGGGTGAACCTGTTGTTTGGTGTTGTGATGTTGTGGTTGTTTTATATGTGGTTCTTGAGAAACGCTTTATTCTTATAAATGGTTCTCGATACTTTTTTAATCGCTTTGTTGTTGATTAAAAACACTCGAACTGACGGCTTGGATTGTGGTTTATTTCTTATGTTCATTTTAGTTCCTGTAATTTCTATTTTGAAAATGAAGTCATGAATACTTCCGTATTTGTCTTGATACAAAACGAACCAAAAGATCAAAAAGATTTGTATGAAGTTGCAAGCACCATTCGCTAATGATTGTTTATAAATCTTATTCATTGTTGTTTGTTCTTCAATCCTTGATTTTAGCTTATATGGTTGATTGTTGCTCATTACTTCTGAAAATCGTTGCTTCCGACTGCGTCGGAATTTGGTTTGACGGGCTTTGTGTAGTTCATATAAATGGTTCTCGATACATTTTTAATCGCTTTGCTGGCGATTAAAAACACTCGAACTGACGACGTGTTTAATTTTTTTGGTGATTTGATGAGATCCTGAAACGAGTTCAGGATGACAAATCGTTTGGTTGTTTTGGGTTTGATTCAATGCTAGTTGGTATTGTTGAAGGGTTCTCGATACATTTTATTCTCATGCTTCGAATAAAATACTCGAACTGACGTGATGTGTGTTCTTTCTTTTTATGGAACTGCTTCGTGCCTTGCAGTTATGGTTTGTTATTGTTGTGATGCTTTGATGAGATGCTGTAATTCAGAAATAAATTCAGCACAGGCAAGTTAAGCATGACAACAATATTATGTTTAGATTATGGCGATGCATTGCATGGCTTTTGGTGTTTTGTAGGCTGTATAGCTGTTGTTTTGTTCTTTTAGGTATGTGATGCCTAGCCACACTGTGATGGCTGCTGTACTTGGTATGTTGGTGTTGTTGGGTAGTTTTAGTTGTAAAGACACTTCGACTGCGCTCAGTGTGACATTCTCACTACTTTTATTGGTTTGTGTGTCATTTTGATTTGTTTGGGGTATTTTACATAATATTGGTTGGGTTTGGGTTGTTGTGCCGAACGCGTTTTGCTCTGGGTTTACTGCTGTGTACGTGTTGGTGTTTGGTTGCCACTCGTAAGCTGATACTATGCTTAGTGCTGCTGTGAGCTGGTAATGTGTGGCGTTTTTGGGGATTTGTTTGAGGTGGTTTTTGCTGCTTTTTGGTATGCTTATGGTTATTATTGTACGGTTGCTATTGGCTGTGACTTTTGGTTTTGCACTGTATATGTAGTGCAATGGTATGTGTTTATTGAGTTGAAAGCCGATTAACGCTGATGGTGCATTGTGTAGGTTTGCCTCTCTTTGACCGAGGCTACCTCTCCCCTTTTGTATGATTTTGCGGCAGGCTCCTGTTAAACGGCTTGCCATATAGGTGTCCTTGAACTGTTTGGCGGTATTGCCTAAGCCTTGCCTTATGGCTTTTGAGAGTTTTGAGGCTGCTGCAAACTCTTGGTTGTTGGATTTTACGTTTGCATAAGCGGGATCGTTGTTAATGCGTTCTTTTGATGGGCCAGCTGCTTTGCGTACTATGTATTGCCCTTTGAGTATGTAATAGCACATGCCGTTTAATGTGCCTGTGAATTTTATAAGCCCTTTTTGTTTAGGCATTGGTTTTGAGTTGTTAAACTTTCTAAAAGTACTAAAAAAAACACTTATGATTGTTGTAAATTGCTTATAATCAGTGTTTAGTGATTGATGAGACTGCTTTGTGCCTTGCTGTGACGGCTTGGGTTGTTTTTTTGGTTCTCGATACATTTTATTCTCATGCTTCGAATAAAACACTCGAACTGACGTGATGGCTTGGACTGTGTTTTCCTTTTTGAGATTCCTTCGACTCCGAATATATTCGGAATGCTCGGAATTACAATGGTAAGGTCATTGCGAGTGAGGTACGAACGAAGCAATCTAAGTATTTTCTAATGTTCATTTTTATTCGTCGATATTCATTGTTTAAGAACTCATGATGTGCTTACGCAATTGATGCACCAGATCCTTCGACTGCTCTCAGGACAGGCTACCCAAAAAGTGCTTTGCTGTCAAAGGTATTTTTAAGTGCACTTATGGTGCCCTTAAAACCATAACCAAAATCCTAAATGGCTTCCAAGGCTTCAGCCATTTTTTACGGATTTTGTTTATTATACTGCTGACAGCAGTTTCCGACTGTGTCGGAATTGGGTTTGATGCGCTGTAGAGGGTATTGGTTGTGTTCTTTAGATCTTGAGCGCTCTTTTGATGGCCAAGTGGTTTTGCGTACTATGTACTTCCAATTGAGTACGTAATAGCACATACCATTTTATAAACAACATAAAAAGGAAACTAATGGCTTAATGCACCTTGGTGTGTACTCTTATAAAGAGCTCAATTTACTACTTGAATACTAAATGCCTTTAGTATTCATTTAAGTAAAAGTATTATACGATGCACCATTAGTTTCCAAAAAATCAGCCAGAATATGGCGGATTATATTCTTTTTTTGCTAAAACATATTCTAAATTTATATCATCTGTGTTCCAATCAATAAACCATGAGTTATACGATACAATATAATTCCTTATCCTTCCTATCATTTGTGCTGTTGGTATTCTTCCCAGTAACGATTTATATGCAATATTAATCAATTCGTTTTTTGATTGTTTATCTATATTTGGGCATGCAATGAAGTCAAAGAATAAATGTACGTATTCAGCTTTCGCCATACATTCTTCAATTTCAGAAAACTTCTTTTTTGTAGCCTCAATTAATTTTAATTTATACTCATCACATTCAGATGAATCTTCAATAAAATAAAGTAATATTATTATCTGAAAGTAGTCTAAATTATCCAAACTAGATTCTGATAAAAATATCTCATCAATAAATTTAGATTTCGTAATTGGGTAAACTTTATTTAAGCTAACTAGTGCGACTAAAAAATTCATCGCTTCTAAATGTGTTTTTGAATCTCTATTTAATATGTTCAGAGTATCTCGAATACCATCGAAAACTTTCTTTGCAATTAATCTAGAATCTTCATTATCAATATTACTAGCTTTCAAGAAACGAGTAATAATTACAACTATTTGAGTTAATAAAACTGTAGTTCTAGTTCTGCTATCCATTGATATCAAAAAGAACAAAATATCAAGAATAATTAAAAGTGGGTTGCTTAAACCTTTAATGAAATTAGCATCTTGTTCTAGAATAAAGTCATTCTCTAATAATTTGACTAAACGATTTCGTAAAATTGAAATTGTCATTCCAGTAACATCCTCGTAATCAACTTTATTTTGCTTGATTATTGCTTTGATATCTCGAATTAGTTTGTTTGATATATTGAATGGCTTATTGATTTTTTTGAAGTTTATTTCTTTTCTGGTTTTCCCATCATCAGTTTCAACTTTAATTTCTTCAACAAACGAACCCAAAAAAATATCGAGTATTTTTTCTAACTCTATTCTAGCTATTGTTATTCCAGTAATAAAAGGAACATCAATTTCTTGCGTTTTAGAATCATTGATAGATAGTTTGTAATATTCTAATTCTTTTACAAATTCTTTTTTAATTGTATGAGCAAGTTTAAAATCATTTGTAAAAACAAAATAATCATCCACGTACCTTCTAATTGTATAATCTTTTCCTAAACGAACATTGTGATCATTTTTTAACACGTCAAGAACATTTTGCTCTATTCTTTGCAAAATTATTTCCGCAAATATTCTTGATGTTTCTGGGCCAATAATTATTCCATTGGTCTCATTATAATTTGACCATTGTATTAGCTTGTCAAACTTGTTCTCGAAAGAACTTGTCGACGTATTTTTTTTAGCAAATTCTTTTCCTTTTACTGCCCATGCAATAGAATGAGAATAAATACTTGGAAAGCATTTTGATATATCAAATCTCAATAATTTTTTAAACTTCTTTTCTAGTCGATGGAATTTATATGAATCATAAAATTTATAAAGGAAATCATAATCTTTATATGTAAAATAAGAGCTAGAATATGCAATCTCTGTCTCATATGGTAGCTTTTCCACATCTACGCCAGAATCTTTAAGCTTTTTCTTTATTATTTCAGAATTCTTTACATAAAAGTGACTAGCAACCTTTGCAGGATATCTTATAGAAATTCTACTTTTAGAACAAAGGCTAATAATTAAAGAGTCATATTGAGCATAAAACTCAATAAACTTTAATTGTACTTTTGGGTGCATTATGCTTAATATCCTGTAGCTATCAAGCTTTTTAATTATTTTATAGTTATATGGTAGTAAATTTTTAGTGTTTTGTTTTGAAATTTTAAAAATCTCATTTACTAGGTTTGGAACGGTTTCAGATTTCGGTCTTTTCGTAAATCTGTATAGCCCAATATTAGAAAAAGGAATAGGCACTTCGTAAGGTAAGACCTCTGTTAGTAATATTCTACTTTTATCAAATTTCTTTACTCTAACTCTAGCCATTATACCAGCATTTTTTTATTAATTTGACACGTTCAGGTCTAAAATCAGAGTTCAATTTTCTGTTTTTCCATCCAGCTAAAAAATCAAATTGCGAAAGCAAACCTTTTTGTTCTGAAGTTAAAGAGTTATTTATTTTTTGTCCAAAGTTTTTGTTTTTTGCGCTAATAATTTTTCTCAAAAAAGTAGTCAGCTCATTTAGAATATCATCATCATTTATAAATGGATAGTTATAATACAGTCCAGCATAAAGTACAGTTCCTTCTGATGGATTTCTTTTAATAGGATAATTTCCGGTTAGAAATTTCAATCTGTCCTTGAGTAAAGAAAAATCAGCATTCTTTAGATAATCCAGAAATGAATATACAATACGTGTTTTGTATTTTTTTATCTTCTTTTTAGCAATAGAAATTTTAATCTTCTTGTCTTTGAATTCGTTACCTGTCTTTTTGCAATAGTCACTAAAAATAAAATGGTAACCTAAATATTCGAAATCGAGAATTTTAATATTGGAGTCATCGTAATTATTAACTTCAAATGTTTTGGTTTTCTTATGGTTGAATTCCAAAGGACTTCTTAGTAATTCATTTTCATAAATTTTTTTAAGTAATTTATTTGGACTATCAATAGTAAAAAGTATAATGTCGTCAACATATCTAGCATAATAATAAACACCTTCTAGTCTATTAACTTTTCTATCAAAATCACGTAAATATAATTCTGACAATGTTGCACTTATCCCTATACCTCTTGGTAATCCTGTAAAAGAAGCGAAATCATCTAGCATAAAAAAATTTTCAAGGATTTTGATAGAGTTGTCAGATAACAAAGCATCATCCTTTAGTTTCTCTATAATCCAATTCCTATCAATACTCTCATAAAACTTTTTTAAATCAAGTTTAATTATTGACATTGGAATAGCTTCCTGCAATAAGACTATGATTTGATTTACAATTAGATTTCTATCTGCTTGTTTAACCTTATAAAAACGTTTAATTGTATCATTAATCTTTCTTAAAGCAAAGTCATGCTCCATTGTAACTAGAGAAAAAATCCTATCGCCTTCATTTGATATTTGTTTTACAGAATCTATTTTGAAATCATCTGAATTAATTTTTTCAGACACTTCGGTCATTATTTCAAATGTTCGTTCTCTTGTTTCACCAATACCATCATATCTTTTATAATCCTCATAAGATAAAAGCTTAAGCAAATCAGATGTAGAAAAAGATTGTGTTAACATAATAATTGCATCTTCTAGGCTAATAAAATCCCAGCCTAAAATTTATTAAATA
Source organism: Winogradskyella sp. (assembly GCA_030149175.1). Taxonomy (GTDB): domain Bacteria; phylum Bacteroidota; class Bacteroidia; order Flavobacteriales; family Flavobacteriaceae; genus Winogradskyella. The sequence goes on from JASBSA010000077.1 coordinate 15,067, forward strand.
TTGACTACGAAATAGTTAAGGGGAAAGTTTAAAGATAGTAATTTTTAATAAATATGAGGTTACGGAAATCCGTAAGGTATTTTTAACACTAAGGCTTAAGCTCTTCAATCACTTGTGCATCTACCCAGGCAGCTATCTACGTTCTTATAATTGTCTGAGCTCATGTTTCGGTTTCAGAATCGATTTTTGCCATCTGGTGTGACGCTTGCTGAGGCTTGCTTGGTCTTGGTATCTATTCACTATCACCATGAACAGCAATTTTATATATTGGAAACAATAATGCTTCTTATACCATATTAAATGCTATAAATGCTTTGAGATGATTTGTAATACTTATCTTGCAAGTTTTAGTTTCATTTTTAAAGCCAAAGTATCGAAAACGACAACATCACCCTAGAATCTCTCTTAAAACTAGACTTTAACACCATTATCTGGATAGCAGCACCCATAATGTTTGCGCTTGTGGGCTTGGAATACTACCTCTCGGTAAAACAAAACAAAACACTGTATCATGGCAAGGATTTTTTATCGTCCTCTGCTATTGGTTTTGGTAACCTTTTTGTAAATGCCCTAACCAAAGTGGGTATTTTTTACATTGTGGTGCTGTGTTATAACCTTACTCCGTGGACCATACCGCATACGTGGTGGTCTTACCTACTCTGCTTTTTTGCATTGGATTTTGTGAGGTATTGGTCGCACCGTATATCGCACGCGCAACGCTTTTGGTGGTCTACCCATGTGGTGCACCATAGTTCGGAATATTATAATTTCTCTACCTCGTTTCGGTTATCGTGGGTGCAGAACTTAAAACTGATCTTCTTTGTTCCGGTGATTATGCTAAGTTTTGATCCGGTAGTGTTTATTATTGTGCACCAGTTGGAAATACTATACCAGTTTTGGATTCATACCGAACTTATCCGTAAGCTGCCCAAACCTATTGAATATATTTTTGTAACACCATCGCACCACAGAGTACACCATGCTGTTAACGATGACTATATTGATAAGAATTTTGGCTCTACACTGATTATTTGGGATCGTATGTTTGGTACGTTTCAACCTGAAAAGGAACAGGCTATTTATGGTATTACCAAACCGGTAAATTCGTTTAACCCTGTGTATTTGGTGTTTCATGCTTGGGGAGATTTGTTGGTGGATATTTGGAAACGACCAAGGAAGGCTTGGAGCATTATGTTTGGGAGCCCAACCTTGTGGGAACGTGAGGAGGTTAAAAAGAGAGCGGAAAAAAAACGTCTTACTGATAGGTAAGACGCTTTTGTTTTAGGTTTTACTAAATTAAGAAGCTTAATCTTATCTAGCATAGTTACAAAAAAGCAGCTAGCGCTTCACCAGCTTCTGCAATGTCTATTAACAGATCTGCTCCTTCTTCACATATATATACGTCTGTGGTTTCGAAGATTAGTTCTGTAGTACCTTCAAACAGTTCTTCCATTATTTCTCCTTCTTGTCCTGGATTAACTCTATCTAGTATTTCGGCTAGTTCGCCCTCAACTTGTGCCTGTCCTTGAGTCATTGCATTCTGTAATCGTTGAACGTTTACAAATTGGTCTTCTGCTGTTTTACCTCTGAAATAATATCCTGGACCACTTGAATTGTTAGCTGACATGTACCAGCTACCGTAACTGTATCTAATTGTTAAATTTGCCATTTGTTTTGTATTTAATATTAATTAATTGTCTGTTTTTACTTTACACCCTGTATGATTATTGGTACAGTTAATTTGGCATGTTGCGCATCTGGTCTTGCTGTGATTTTCACCCCAGGTATATTGTTCCAGACATAAGGTTGACCAGGTTGAGGATCATTAACAGACCCAGCGGATAATACCCAATCTGGTTGACTACCTGCAGGTTTACCATAATCTGACATAACGTACCATATTGGTGCATAACCAGCTGGGCCAATATGAAGGCCGACATGTAGCCTAACACCGAATCTATAACCTGCGGAATTTCTCCAACAGCAAAAGACTTCAAGCGGCCCAAAGTCAATGGTGCTTCCAATCTGGTCAATCGCTGTTTCTTCAAAGCCATTGTGCGCTTGCAATAGAGGCCCTGGCTTTTTTGTTTGGTTAGAAAGCCCAATCTCATAGACCGTACCGTGATAGTCTAGTGTCCAATCCATGTTAGACCCATTGTTAAAAGTTGCATCTAAAATTGCCATAATTTTTGTTTTAAAGATTAATACTGATTTTTCGTTTCTCAAAGTTGAAAAACCAATAGGTGGAAAAGAAAAAAAATGCGTGAATGGACCAATACCTTATGCGAACGGTGAGAAAACTTTATTAAACCAAATTAAAGGGGTAGGTATTGAAAACGAATGTAATTTTTAGATAGTCTTAAAATGCCTAAAGACTTCATCTTTATGAGCTTTGCTTACAGGAATCTTTTCGTTTTCAATAAACAAAAGGTTGCCTTCGTAGCCCACTACGGAATTTATGTTGATAACATAGCTGCGATGCACTCTCATAAAACGTTTGGTTGGTAGCTGTTCTTCTATTTTGTTAAGTCCTACGGAATAGACAAACCGGTCTGTTTTGGTATAGACGCTACAATAGTTACTATCCGCTTTTAGGAATAGGATTTCTCGTAATGGGACACGCTCAAAGTGCTGGTTCTTTTTTAGAAACAGGCTGTCCTTAATATTGAGTACTTGGTTGTCATTAGGTTCAAAATTGGTTTTTTGGGAAATTTCTTCTTGTGATGCTTTAACCGCAAAGTTTTTTAGAGCAAGTTCTATAGCGATGCAAACTTGACGTTCGTTAAAGGGTTTGAGTAGGTATGCATGCGGCTTCACACTTTTGGCACGTTCAAAGATGTAACTATCGGCATGTGATGTTAAAAACAAGAATGGTACTTGGTGTTTTTGGTTGATAAAGCGTGCGAGTTCTATACCGTCAAACTCTCCTTTTATGACAATATCTATGAGGACCATATCAATGTCTCCATGATTCTCTAAAAGATCAAGGGCTTTTTTTGCTGTGTCTGCAATACCTACAATCTTGTAATTGTTATTGCTAAGCTTGTTGGCTATATCATTGGCTAGTAGGATTTCGTCCTCTACTATAAGCAGTTTTACTTTTGTGCTTGTATTGGTCATGGTATCACTAAGGTAATTAATCCGCGCTTATTTTTATTTTCCAGTGTGTGCCTTTGGTATTAAATCGTTCTATACTGCCATCTAATTGATTGATTAAGGACTGTATGAGTTTGAGTCCGAAGGAATTCTTTTTATCTACTTGTTCTTCTGCAAAGCCAATGCCGTTATCGCAGATATCTATTTCAAATTGATGCCCTACTTCCTTAAGCTGTATTTCCAATGATGGTGATTCAATATCTTTGTAGGCATACTTTAAGGAATTGATTACAATTTCGTTAACAATTAACGCCAACGGAATGGCTTTGTCTATAGATATGCTAGAATCATCTATATTGAATTTTGGCTTAAAGGCTACATTATAACCATGAAACAATCCAAGAACTAATTCTTCCACGTATTCCCTGAGTGCTATTTTTGTTTCGGCACCTTCTTGGTAGAGTTTTCTATGTACTAAGGATAGTGCCTCTACCCTATTCACACCTGCAATTAGAGCTTCTTGTGCTGGATGACCAGTGAGTTGATGACTTTGAAGACTTAAAAGACTGGATATCATCTGGAGGTTGTTTTTAACGCGATGATTCAACTCTTTTAATAATAAGGCTTTTTCCTGCTCACGTTTTTCTATAACAGTGTTTTGTTCAGCAATGTGTTGATTTACTTTTTTAATCGCTCTGTTGCTCCTAAAGAGTAACAATGCCAATACACTAATACATAACACACCTATGGCAAGTAATATCATTTGGTTGCGCTGATTGGTGGTTATGGTGTTTAGGAGACTAATTTCGGATTCGCGCTTACCGATTTCGTAGTTGGCTTTGAGCTGTTCTATTTTTTGTATTGATGCTTTGTTTACCAAACTATCTTGGTATATCCTGTTCACTTCTAAATACTGTAATGCCTTATCATATTGGTTTTGTGTTTTGTAAAAGTCGGTTAGGTTTCTACTAAAGTCCCTGATTTGTTCTTTAAGTCCTGCTTTGTGAGCCTTATCATAGGCTTGGAGTAACTTAGATTCTGCAAGATTGATTTTAGATGTTTTCGCATAGATTTCCCCGAGTTCGGCCAAGTACACTGAGGTTGAATACTCATCACCTAAGGGTTCTAATATTGTAATGGCTTCCTTAAGATACTGTTCCGCTGTAATATACTGTTTTTGAGCGTGTAATACCATCCCTAAATTACCAAGCGAGTAGCCTTGAACAATCGCATTATTCGTGGATTTATTTTTTAGTAAGGTTTGATTAAAATAGTAGGCAGCACTATCTAATTTATTGGCCAAACGGTAAGCCTCACCTAGATTGAGTTGGGTTAAAATAAGATTGCCCTTTTTATCAGAACTATTATAGATGCCTTCAGCTTTTTTTAAGTGCCTAATTGCTGATGTATAGTCTTCATCGTTTGATGAATTAATAGCTAGTTGACCATAAATTGCAGCTTTACGCTCTTTTAAGTTTAAAGAATCATATACTTTTAGAGCATCAAAAGAAGCTTTAAGTGATTTAGAATTGTTTCCTAAACGGTATTCTGCATGGCTTAATTCCTCCAAAGCTGTAGCTTCAAGCAATGGGTTTTTATCTTCTCTTGCTACACTTAATGCTTTCTTAGCATAGAATAAAGAAGAATCGATATCCGTATGATTATAAGATATTGCACTTAAAACTTTTGATGTTTCTTCTTTAGAAAGGTTTTTTTGTTTCAGGACATTTGTAAGACTATCAACAAATTTTCTATCCTGAGAAAAAGAATTTTGAATACTTAAGAATAAAAAGAAACAAGAAAATAATAAGCTTCTGAAATTGTGGTTAGAAATCTGAAAACTATACATTTTCTGGTGGATTAGTTCCTTGACCAGAGCTAATCTTAACAAAAGGATCCAATATTAAATAAAAACGTCTTGGCTTTTCGTTTTTGAAGCTAACCTTAAGGGATAGTAAGATGCTGTAGGATACATTTGCATCATGTACTGAATCTCTTGTTGAAATGACACATTTTTCATTTTCATTAGGCGCAATGTATAAGGTGCCATCTGGAGCACTGTAAACAAATTCATCATTATATTTAAAGACTCTTCCCCAATGGTTGTTGAGTAAGCCATCTTCATTGATAAAGGTTTTATCTACGTTAATAACTTTACAACACACCAACCTATGATCTATAATATCTGACAAATCATCATTAGAATCGGTAGATAGGCTGACGGATATTTCGGTTTTCCTATCAATTAGAGAAAATGCATTTTTCCCTATAGTTACGAAATTATCAATACGAATGGGATTGTATGGAGTGCCTAATTCCATGTAACAGAGGTTTAAGGCATTTTTTAATTCTTCTAAAAGAATATTGAACTTAATAGGTGGAATGACAGAGTCATCTTGCTTGAGTTTGATTTTGATGTACATTGGTTGGTTGTGGATTAATAGCGTTAATTATAAAAAAACCCATTCCATGGTGAATGAATTGATAACTTTAAATCTGTTTAAGGGCTATTAATTAAGGGATTGTTTAAAGATAGGATATTTAATAGAAATATTGAGAGAAAATATTGCCTATTTATTCAACAGCCTCGAGCTGTCCTCTATAGCTAATACCATTGCGGTGAGATGTCACAATATTAACATCGGCTGTGTTGCTTGGAAAGAAGGTTATGAAAACTCTGTAGGTTTCTACCGTATCTTTTTGGTCGTTGATGGTAAATTTCATCAGGTAAGCATCTTTTCGTTTGAGCTTGTCCAAACTATACTCTTGCGGTATTCCAGAAAACTCAATGCCTAAATCGGTATTGTAGCGATTACTGCTGAGTTCCTGCTCACCATAATACGGCAAGTAGCCACTAATGCTATCGTTCTTAAAGGTAATATAATAACCGTTGACCGTGATACGGTTGGCAGTGTTGCCCGTGTAACGCATAAGGTTGTTTAGTACCTGTGTTGTGGCGTTGGTATTAAATGGTATTACGGTATTGATATCTATTTTAAAGTTTTTGTTATTGATTTTGGTTTCTAATGTACTGAGTGCTTGGGTACGCTCTGCCATAGACTCTGAGGGCTTGCATGAGATGGCAAGCATTGATACAATAATTGCTAATGTGTATGTTATGGATACTATGGGTGTACGGTGTTTCATAAGTATCTTAAAGATACGTATTTAAGTCTAAACTTACCAGAACATTAACACGCTTTTAGCTATACTTCCTTAACTTGTTCTTGGGGTTTAGTTACCACTGATTTAGGTAAGTTGAAATAAAAGGTAGTTCCTGCACCCTCTTCACTCTCGACCCAAATATTGCCTTTGTAGTACTTTACAATTTTTTCGACTATGGACAAGCCAATTCCAGAAGAAGATCCTGAATTTTCCAACTTTGCAAATACTTTGAAAATCTTCTGGAAATAATCAGGATTAATCCCTACACCATTGTCTTTTACAAAAAACTGATAATGGTCTTCATCTTCGGTAAAACCTACCTCTACCTTGCCATTTTCTTTATCGCTATACTTTACTGCATTTAGTATTAGATTTTGAAATATTTGTCTAAATCTCCACCTGTTGCCGAATAGCGTTGGTATATTGTTATTTATGTTGAAGCTTATGTGCTCTGGAATAAGCATGGTTTGCAAAACTTCTTCTATAATTTTATTAATATCTACAAGGCTGTTTTCTGTATGGACACGGTCTATGGTAGAATAATCTAGAACGCCTTTAATGAGTAAATCCATCTTTTCTGCATTAAACAATACCTGTTGTAATGGATAGCATTCTTTCTCAGTAAATTTATCTTTGTTATCATCTATAAACCAACTAACCAATGTGTGTATGTTGATTAGAGGTGCTTTGAGGTCGTGAGACACCATGTGCGCATATTCGCTTAAGGATTTATTTTGTTGAAACAGATGATCTAAAAGCTCTTGTTTTTTGGCCTCTTGAGCTTTAATTCGTTCTTCGTATTCCTTTTTTTGTCTAAGGTTTACCAACATGTTGGCATAGACAAATAGAATTTCTTTTTCGTTATCATTGTATTTATTGAGTTTTCTAACAGAATCGAAACCAATAAAACCAATTAGTTCGTTTCTTAGAATCATAGGAATTGTTATAAGGCTTTTGATGCCCTGGGGCTCTAAAATAGCTTTTAATCCAAACTCACCATCATCTGGTAATTTGCTTACATCTTCTACCCAGAAAGCTCTACCCTTTCGATGTTCTTCTAGCCACTGAGGTATATAATCTACAGGAATGTCTTTGAGGTTATCGATTTCTGGAGTAATACCATCTGCACACCACTCATAGGTGTTTGTTGTTGTATTGTTTATAAAATCATAAGAAAAAATATAACTACGGTCAGACTCTACAAACTCACCTATTTGCTTAAGCGATTTGTTAATAAGTAGATCTATATCAGATATATCGGCATTGATATAGGTGGTTATTATACTAATTAATAGCTTTTGAAATCGAATCTGACGTTCTATGGTTTTATCTTTTTCCGAATGCATCTTATTGATTTTCTATTAGATTAGACAAAGCACTGAATATTCTTTGTTTTTTAAAAATAAAAGTTGAATTAATTACGTATTGGCTATCTAAGTTTTTTTGCTGTACTATTATTTTGCTCTACCTTTTCCCATAGGTAATCGGATGTAAGGCGGAAGCTACCTAAATATTCAAAATTGCAACTATTGGGCTCTATGATAGACAAAAACGGTTCTTGCTTGGCATTGTTATACAGATGATAGGTTTCGCCAATTAAGGGCTCGAAGGTAAACTTGGCATTGGTAACGAGCTCGTTATATTCCATGATTTGCAATAGCTCATCGTACTCTGCTTTGATGGCTTCGTATTTGGCTTTGAGGTGCTTGTTGGCTTTATAGATTTGGGAGCTCTTCCATGTGCCATTATTTGGTAGTGTTATTTGTGGCGCACCAACGTTAGTGGCATAGGGTCTAAAGGCAGCATCGTAGCGTTGTTTGTCTTCATCAAAGACAACTAGGTCTGGTTTTTTTGTTGATTTGTTATTGTTATCTGTACTCATAGCTGTGCAAAAATACGGATTTGATTTTATGCTTGGATATGTATGGTGGGACAATTTATTAAGGTTCTCGATATAGTTTTAATCGCTTTGTTGTTGATTAAAAACACTTGAACTGACGGTGTGTTATTGTTTTCTTCTGTTCATTTTAGTTCCTGTAATTTCTATTTTGATAATGAAGTCATGAATACTTCCGTATTTGTCTTGATGCAAAACGAACCAAAAAATCGTTGCTTCCGACTGCGTCGGAATTGGGTTTGACGGTCTTTGTGTAGTTCATTAAAATGGTTCTCGATACATTTTATTCTCATACTTCGAATAAAACACTCGAACTGACGGTATTACTCTGTAAGTTGTCATAGGATCGATTGTAAGGTTAAAAAACATCTCATTTTTATCATAAAATATTATTAAACTCCTTGTTTTTAAAGGCTTTGTCAGTTATATTATAGAGAACCAAAAAAGAAAATTACATGACTATTATTTATGAATATGACAACGTTACTGCGAGTGACAGCTTGGAAGCATTTACAAAAGAAAAGCTAACGAAGCTTTTTGAGCACAATGAACTTGTAATTAGAGCAGATGTGTTTTTTAAAACTGAAAACACCACTAGTGATGCTACTGGTATGATTGCAGGCATACGTCTTAGTGCTCCTGGTCCGCGATTATTTGCTGAAGCATCTAAAGCTAATTTTAGGGATGCTGTGAGTGAATGTGTTAAAGAGTTGCAGCGTCAGTTAACAAAACGAAAAGAAACCATGAAAACTTATTAATAATGACAATAGACAACAAAAAAGGGCTGATTAATTGTATTTACGCTGGTGGCACACAATTTAGTGCACAGATTGAAGCTATTTTAAAAGCGGCCAAAAAAGATACTCGTGGTATAGACATAACTAAGACTATGCCTTCTGATACCATATGGCACGACATGGCCAAACGACTGGATACCTCATTACAGTCTTTTATAGATATACAACACATTGAGGGCTATGATGCCGCTGACGATTATTCTGAAGAAGGTTTGGTTAAAATATTAGCACAACACCCTGAAGCTATGGTAGGAACCATAGTAATGGAAGGTGACACTATAATGCACATAACCAGATATACAGAATTACTTAAATTCTTTAACGTAGATTCTGCAGGTATTGAAAAAACAATGCATACCGAACCACCAACAACTAAGCGGCAGACGGAAAATGAACGTTTTATCTAATACAAACAAACCTCAGATAAAATCTGAGGTTTGTTATTATTCTAGATGAACAACTACTAATTCTTTAGTGATTTCATATCAATCACAAATCGGTATTTAACATCACTTTTAAGCATACGCTCGTAGGCTATGTTTATATCTTGTATGTTAACAACCTCAATATCGGATGTAATATTATGTTTTCCACAGAAATCAAGCAGCTCTTGGGTTTCTGCGATACCTCCTATTAAGGAACCTGCAATAGCCTTACGACCCATAATCATAGGAACGGTAACCACTGGTGGTTGTAACGGTCCTAAATATCCTAACACCACCAAAGTACCATTGGTTTTTAGAGTTGCAATGTATGGATTAAAATCGTGCTCGTAAGGCACAGTGTCTAGAATAAGATCGAACTGCCCCATGGCTTTTTCCATTTGTGCCTCATCAGTTGAAATGATAACTTCATCAGCACCAAGTGCTTTGGCATCTTCAATTTTGTTTGTTGATCTTGAGAATAATGTAACATGCGCGCCAAGAGCATGTGCCAGTTTAAGTGCCATGTGGCCCAAACCTCCCAGTCCAACAACAGCTACTTTACTGTCTTTATTAACATTCCAGTGTCGTAAAGGCGACCATGTGGTAATGCCTGCACAAAGTACGGGTGCTACACCAGCGAGATCGAGGTGCTTTGGAACTTTTAGCACAAAATCTTCATCTACCACAATAGTTTCCGAATAACCACCGTGCGTATTGGTTTGTAAGTGTTTATCGAAACCACCATAGGTTCCCACCCACTCTGGACAGTACTGTTCGAGATCATTTTTACAGCTATTGCAGGTTCTGCAAGAATCCACCAAACAACCTACAGCCACGATGTCTCCAACCTTGTGTTTAGATACTGCATCACCCACTTTAGTTATCTTACCAACAATTTCGTGACCAGGTACTACAGGATATTGTGTCATTCCCCAATCGTTGCGTGCAAAATGCAAATCGGAATGGCACACACCGCAATACAGAATATCAATCTCTATATCTTTACTTAGGACTTCCCTCCTATCGATTTGTAGTTCTTTTAAATCTGCTTCTGGTGATTGGGTTCCGTATGCTTTTACTTGTTTTGTTTTCATTTTATTTGTGGTTTTTATGTATTGCTTAATACGTGGATTCATAGTTATAAAGTTACGTAATATTTATAGTCTGGGTTTGTTTTTTTTGATTATTTCTGCTGCGTACTTACCTCAATTAGACTTGAACTGATAACAGCTGTAAAAAATAAAGAGACAATTTAAGGGAAATTGTCTCTTTAACATTAATAATTAGTTATAGTTAAGGTTTTTCAGTGTCCACCACTGCTAAGGGTTGAATTTGGGGTTTCATGCGTTTGTATAGTGTGAATTGTGGCTTGGTTAAAATGTTGCGAATTTCTAATGATTCTGCTTTCCTTAGCTTATACAAACGATCTAGTTTTTCTTCTCCTTTGTAATTGGTGTGAATCTTTTCTTCCCGTATTAAAAATTCTTCCACTTTTTTCTGAAATAACATGAATTGTTTAGCATCTAATGCTAGTTTATCATCATATTTATCTGTGATACTTGTTGCAATAGTTTCTAATGATTCATTATTTTTTTGCATCACGGGATCTTGGGAGAACCCTATTATTGAGAGTGATATAAAACATATTGTTATTAAAGTTCGCATGTCTGAAATTGTTTTTGGTTACTATAATATAGTATAGCCAATACATGCTTTGCTGTCAAATAATTTAAGAGACCTTAACATCATTTGACGGACTTTAACAATGAATTAATACTTTAGGTTATAAATTGTAAATAATTATATATCAATATTTTGATATGTACTATACTACCACTACTCTTCTGGTGGATACCCATGTATCTCTTCAAACTTTTCATCAAAATTAGTTCTAAGATATGAGTTGAGCTTTTTCTGGTAGTCGTCTTTTAACCACTTTAGGAAATTGTGTGTACTCTTGCTGATACATTTTGCATAGATTTCGATACGCTGGTTGATATCCTCCTTTAATAATTTTGCTAATGCTAATGCATCATAGACGTCTTCACTATTCTCGATACAAATTTTGGCATGGTGTTCTATAGAACGTTCCAAGACTACCTTAGAAGATTCTCCAGCCGTTACAGCATCTTTATAGGTCTGCCTAATATCAAAATAGGTGTCCTCAGATTTAGAAAACTCTTCTTTAATCTCATCAGATAAATCGTGCTTAAAGTTAGCTTCAATAGCTTCATCATCCTTAATACGATCTATGTACCAATTAGGCGACTTAAAAATTAATTGCCAATCGAGATCAGCTCCCCAAGGTCCAAAGCGGTATAAATTGTTACCGAGGTCTATGACCGTAAACTTGTCTTTATTGTTTAGAATACGAGAGCCACGACCTATCATTTGGTAGTACAAGGTTAATGATTTTGTTGCTCTATTAAGAATAATGGTATCTATAGTAGGCTCATCAAATCCAGTGGTTAGGATACTTACAGATGTTAAGATAGCATTTGGTGTTTTGTGAAACCACTCTAAAATCTGCTTACGCTGTTTTTTAGTTGCTGTATTATCTAAGTGCATAATCGGTAAACCAGCTTCCCTAAAGGCATAATAGACACTTATAGACGTGTTAATACCGTTATTAAAGATTAGTGTCTTTTTTCCGAATGAATGTTTTTTATAGGCATCTACTGTTTTTTGAAGCATTGCAGGACTGGTATATAAGTCTTCCGAAGATTTTACCGTATAGTCACCATTAGAACCTATTTCTAAAGAGGTTAAACCCATGTCATATGCATAGGTTTCGCAACGCGCCAGGAATTCGTTTTCTATGAGGTTCTCAATAGTTTCACCAGTTATTAGCTCATTGTAGTTGCCCTTCATGGGTAGTTCTTTATTTGAACTCAGTGGCGTTGCCGTAACACCAAGGATAAAAGCGTTTTCAAAGAACTTAAAAAGCTTGGTAAATGAATTATAGTGTGCCTCATCAATAATGACCAAGCCAACATCTGAAATGTCTAGTTTATCATCGTTGAGTCGGTTGTTTAAGGTTTCTACCATAGCCACAAAACAAGAGTAATCGGCTTGGTCATCTAAGTTCGCTTTACTGTTTACCACCTTGTTGGTTACACCAAAGCTAGTCAACATTTTAGACGTCTGATTGCAAAGTTCTATACGATGCGTCATCACTAACACTTTCTTGTCATGATTTTTAAGGTACTGACGCACCATTTCAGAAAAGATAACCGTTTTTCCACCACCAGTAGGTAACTGATATAATAAGTGGTAATCGTCTGGAGCTGTATCAAATTTTTCAAAAATCTGGCTTATGGCTCCTTGTTGATAATCATATAATTCTTTGTCGGTTTTTTTTTCTTGAATAGCTTGTTTTGTTTCAGACATAAAAGGGTTTAATTTTTTTTGGGAAAGTGCAAATTTACGATACTTTTCTACAATAGCTGTTAATAAATTCTGAAGCCAGGCAAATGAAATCTGCCAAACAATATTATTTTTACGTCATCGTTATAAAAAATTGAACACAACATTTCTTATAAGTACATGAAATACAGACTTTTTTGCATTGGATTTTTGTTTAGTGCATGTTTATGTTTTGCACAAGAAGATTCTCAAAACAATTCAATAAAGTTAAAAATGCCTACTGTTGATGGAAAAAGTTTCATCATTAAAGAGGTTGAAATACCTACAGAAAGCTATTCATCTTCCGAAGACAGTGAAGTTATAGATATTAAGGCCGAATATTGGGACACTACGGTTTACAATCCTTACAGACATGTCGTAACGGAATTTCCTATTGAGCTTACATTTACAGATAGTACTTACGCTTCTCCTGTACCACATCCAAAAGTTGTAACCTCTCGTTACGGATGGAGACGTGGCAGACCTCATAAAGGCATAGATATAGATTTGGTTACTGGTGACTCCGTAGTTTCGGTACTAGATGGTATTGTACGTTTTGCACGTTACAGTAGCGGACATGGTAAAACCGTTGTTGTTAGACATTACAATGGGTTAGAAACCACATATGCTCATTTATCGCATATTGACGTTAAAGCTAACGATACTGTAGCTAAAGGTCAGTTTCTTGGTAAAGGAGGTAATACAGGGCGCTCTAGCGGTAGTCATTTACACTTGGTTACAAGTTATCGAGGTGAATATATTCACCCAGATTATTTATTCAATTTTGATGACAGTAACTCCATTCGTTCTCAAAACATTTGGGTAACCCGAAAATGGACTAGACCAAGCTATCATAGTTCTAGGCGTTTGTCAAAGCTTGCTCTTTTTGAAACCAAAGAAGAGGCTTTAGCAAGTTTAGAAAAGCAACGTAAAGTTTACGTGGTAAGAAAAGGTGATACGCTGTCTCGTATTTCTCAACGTAACCGAACAAGCATCGCTGCCATCTGCAGGACCAATAAAATAAAGCGTACATCTACTTTAAGAATTGGTCAGAAATTAATTTTAGAGCTTTAGCTGAATTTAAATTCTTTTCATTTTGAAAGTTTGCATTGCCGAAAAACCAAGTGTTGCAAGAGAGATTGCTGCTGTTTTAGGTGCCAACACCAAACGTGATGGTTACTTTGAAGGTAATGGCTATGCGGTAACTTATACTTTTGGACACCTTTGTACTCTTTGCGAACCTAGTGACTACAAACCCTATTGGAAAAGTTGGGATCTGAACAATCTACCTATGTTGCCCGAAAAATTTAAGGTTAAGGTATCTGATGATAAAGGGATTAAAAAACAGTTTAAAATTGTAAAAGGTCTCTTTGATAAAGCTGAAGTGGTTATTAATTGTGGTGATGCCGGACAAGAAGGAGAATTAATACAGCGTTGGGTTATTAATGAAGCAAAATATAAAGGCAAGGTACAGCGACTCTGGATTTCCTCTCTAACAACCGAAGCTATAAAAGAAGGTTTTGAAAACCTAAAACCAGCCGAAAATTATGATAATCTGTATTATGCTGGCTTTTCGAGATCAATTGGAGATTGGCTCTTAGGTATAAATGCAACACGTTTATATACTGTAAAACATGGAGGCTATAAGCAAGTGTTATCTGTAGGACGTGTGCAAACCCCTACTCTTGCGATGCTGGTAAATCGCTATAAAGAAATAGAAAACTTTGTACCACAACCTTATTGGGAACTTCAGACCTTATTCAGAGATACGTTGTTTAGTTACGAAGAAGGACGTTTCCTTAAGATGAAAGATGGAGAAAAATTAGCCAATAAAGTCAAAGAACATGAGTTTGAAATTGTTTCGATAACCAAGAAAAAGGGAACAGAGTACGCACCAAAACTTTTTGATCTCACAGGATTACAAGTATATTGTAATACTAAGTTTGGGTTTTCAGCAGACGACACCCTAAAAATTGCACAACGATTATATGAAAAAAAGGTGGTGACGTATCCTAGAGTCGATACGACCTTTCTACCAAATGATATTTACCCAAAGGTTAAAGGCATATTATCTAAACTAACTGATTATTCAGAATTTACACAACCTTTATTGACCAAGAAAATAAAGAAGTCTTCTAAGGTTTTTAATGATAAGAAGGTCACCGATCATCATGCCATAATACCAACAGGTATACAAACCCATTTGCAACCAGCAGAGCAACAAGTTTATGATATTATAACGAAGCGTTTTATTGCTGTTTTTTATGACGATTGTAAAGTTTCTAATACTACAGTTATTGGGAAGGCAGATGATGTGAATTTTAAAACCACTGGAAAAGAAATTTTGTCAAAAGGTTGGCGTGTTGTGTTTGAATCTGATGGGTCTAAATCTAAAGGAGAATCTATTCTACCTACCTTTACCAAAGGTGAAAAAGGTCCGCATGAACCTTCATTTTTAGAAAAACAGACCAAACCCCCAAAGCATTATACGGAAGCCTCTCTCCTACGCGCCATGGAAACTGCAGGAAAGCAAGTTGATGATGATGAGTTGCGTGACTTAATGAAAGAAAACGGAATTGGCAGGCCCTCCACACGTGCTAATATTATTGAAACCCTGTTTAAACGTAAATATATAAAACGAAATAAAAAGCAAATATTACCAACTGTTACAGGTACACAATTGATAGATACTATTCAGAATGATTTATTAAAGTCAGCCGAACTAACAGGTCATTGGGAAAAACAATTAAAGGATATTGAAAAAGGTGAGATAAGTGCCAATACATTTATTAAAGGCATGAAACGCATGGTAGATGCTTTAGTTTATGAAGTACGGAGTGAAAACGTAGAAACACGCATTTCTGCAGTTAATAATAAACCTGCAGGCAAGTCGAAATCGAAGCCAAGGTCGAAAAACAAAAAATTGGTTGGTGCTTCTTGTCCTAAATGCAAGAAGGGTCAATTGTTAAAAGGCAAATCGGCTTATGGTTGTCATCTTTATGGAAAGGGCTGCGATTTTGTTTTACCTTTTAAATATGGTGAAAAGAAGGTTTCTGAAAATCAATATTTAAGGTTGTTAGATAAAGGCTCTACCGTTAATCTTAAAGGATTTAAAATAAACGGTAAATCCATTGAGGGCTTGTTGCGTTTTGATGAAAACTTTAAACTCAAATTAGAACCAAAAATCCCGGCTAAATCAACAACTAAAGCTGGTGATGCCTGCCCTAAATGTAAAACAGGTCGTATTCTAAAAGGCAAAACGGCTTTTGGATGTAGTAACTATAAAACGGGTTGTGATTTTAGGGTAAACTTTAATTAGGTTCCGCTGCACTCAGTCTGATACCAAAACCTTAGATTGACTTAACAGGAATATAAAAATCCTCTTCAGAATCTGGGCTTCCGTTTTTGTACTTCTCACCCATCACTTGAAAATGTGGTCTATTATCTATAACATATCCAGAATTTGGCAGCCACTCAGTCATCATTTTTTGGTATGTTGCACTAGCATTCATCCCTTTGTGCAGAACTTTAAGATACTTACCTTCAGGAACTGTAAACCCTTCCATTCCGTTTGGGATCCCTGATAGCTCTGAGACTTCTACACAAGCCCACATAGTAAATGAATTATTAGGTTCACCTTTTTGGTCTAAAGTAAAGGTTTGCATCGCTATAGATTTGTTATTAGATGCGTTGTTTATCTTGTGCTTTCTAGGTGCAAACTGTTGCCATAAGGCCTTTATTTTGTGTGTTTCGTGTCTTTGCATGGTAACATGTTCTCCCACAACATACATTTCTAGATTATGGACTATTTGAGGTATCATTTAAATATCATTTTAAGGAATAAAAGTATAAAAAAAAGCGCAAGATGGAGTCTTACGCTTTTCTAGAATTAGCATCATCAACACTAATTCAATTAACTAATCAATCTAACTTAACTTTTCACATTTTTGGCAATACAACTGTGTCAACCACATGTATAACTCCGTTGGACTGGTTAACATCCGCAATTGTAACTGTGGCTGTGTTTCCTGCTGTATCTTTTAAAACAACACTTTCATCGTACATCATAGCTGTTAATTCAGAACCATTAACGGTTGTAAACACAGCTTTTCCATCACCTTTTTTTATGGCTTTTACTATATCTTTTGCATTATATTTTCCTACTAAAACGTGGTATGTCAATACTGCTTGTAGCTTTTCTTTATTTTCTTTCTTTAGTAGCGTTGAGACTGTTCCTTTTGGTAATTTATCAAACGCACTGTTAGTCGGTGCAAAAACTGTAAAAGGACCATCTCCTTGTAGTGTTTCTACCAAATCAGCTGCTTTTACAGCTGCGACCAAAGTTGTATGGTCTTTAGAGTTTACCGCATTAGATACAATGTCTTTAGTGGGATACATTTCTGCACCACCTACCATTTTGGTTTCTTGAGCAAAAGCATTTGTACTGAATATTAGTGCTAATGCAAATGTCATTGTTGGAATTAAATTTTTAATCTTCATAACTGTAAGTTTTAATATGTTGTTTCTCTACTTACGAAGATTTTTGATGTAAGGTTTTATTTATTTAAATAATTCTTTAAATAAATAAACCACTATCAATTTGATAGTGGCTTTATAGTATTTTCAAAATGTTTGATCTTACACTTTTTTGACCTTAACAGCATTCATTCCTCGCTGTCCTTTTTCGAGTTCAAAAATGACTTTGTCATTTTCTACGATATCGTCAATGATGCCACTGATATGCATAAAATGTTTTTCATTGGTCTCTGTATCTAGAACAAAACCATAGCCTTTAGATCCATTAAAGAATGAAACCTTACCTTTTCTGACAGGATCAAACTCCTCTTCTACATCTTCTTTTTTTGGTATGCCTATCTCAATATTTTTTGCCTTTACCTTTACCTTCATAGAAGGGTCAGGAGGTGTGTCGGTAAGATTTCCGTTATGATCTACGTATGCTATAGGAATGCCATTAGTTCCGTTTTCTTCTTTGTCTAGTTTACGAGCTTCCATTTTTTTTCGCTTTTCTTCTCGTTTTTTTAAGCGCTTTTTTTCTTTTTCGGTTTTGCTAAATGTCTGTTGCGATCTGCCCATTCAATTTAATTTGTAGTTAATAATTGTGCTTGCTCATGAAAATATACAATGCAAACGAGTTAATTAACTTAACAATGAATAGTGTGTTAAACCAAAAAGATAACTAAGAATTAATGTAATTTGTGAGGTGTATCTTCAATAAACTTAATCAAAGGTACTGTTTTAAATGTTATTTAACGAAACCTTTATAAGTAATTGTTTTGTTATTTTGAGAATTTAAAGTTAAAAATGCAATTCCATTAGGCTTTACTTCTAGTGTTGCGCTGTATGCATCATTTTTAAAGCTGATGGCAATTTCATGAGCTTCATCATTAAAATCTACGTTGTAATTTTCCAAACCACCCTTTAGCATAATAGATGGTTTATTAGCATCTAAAGTAGAAAGCGTACCATAGATTGTAGAACTATTTATTGTAATTGCATTTGCATCCTCAGCTACTTCACTTCTCTTGTCATCACCAAAAACCCAAGTTGCTATAAAGTTGAAATTCTTTGATTCAACTATTTTCTTATTTAGGTTGTACATAGCTTGTACCTTTTCCTCTTTAGTTAAGCCCGATTGAGAAAAACCTATTGAAGGACTTGCTATTGCTATTAAAAAACAGAATGTAAGTAATTTTTTCATGATTTTATTTTGGTTCTAATATAATATTAATTCTTTCAATACAATCTCTATAATGGTATTTTGTATCTGTATTGACACCAGAATTTGCTGCAGAAGTTAATATCCGTTTTAATTGATTTAATTCTCCTCTAACTATTGACCTCACATCAGACTGACTAACATTAAAATATTGTCTACTTCTATTAGGATCTATCTTTTCAGTCATTAAGTACTCCATTCTATCAATGTAAGCGCGTTGTAGGTTTCGTCTAAATACAGAGACATTGGATTTAGACCGCGTTTCGGACCAAATACCAAGGCGTAAATCCTTCATCATGTCTAAGGCTGAATAATTATTATTATCCATAGCTTTGTGATCTATGAGCCTACCCAAACGTTCAAAACTCATTACATTATTGAGGTGACGCGTTTGTAACCTTCTCATTCTATCGGTGTAACCTGCAAAATCTATATTTCTTAATATGGATTCATCTAACAACCAATCTGGAGTATCAAATGCGTTTTTATGCAACCATTGTATTGCAGATTTTTGATATGCTTTATCTACAGGATTATAAACCCGCCCATTTTGGGATGGATTTTTAGTGTCTTCTACTACTCCACCCACATGGGTCACAACATGGCCAACATAGCGACTCCAAACGCCGAGAAGTTCACCGTAGAGTTCTTCTAAATCTTCATAATTGTTGGTTTTATCGCTTGTCCAGCTTGGAAGGTTCTTAGCAACGATTTTTAAGTTTTTAAGTCCGTAAGTACTTGCTTTTATGCTATTGTTACCAATATCTTCGGTCTGAGCTGTTGGGTCGAAACGACTGCTTTGTTTCCCGAATTTATAAATTGGGTTTCCAGCCTTTTCAGCAATCCAACCATCCAAGGTTTCTTTTTCGTCATCAGCAGATGTAGCATCAGGAATGTAACGATAACCATAGTTAATAGCGTAATCATCATAAGGTCCTAATTGACGTACAAATCTTATATTCTCATCACCAGGCTGTGCTATATAATTGTAGCGTGCATAATCCATTATGGTAGCAGCAATTCCATTTTTCTGGGTAAATGCACCATCTCTGTAACTTTCTACATCATAAGCATAGCTTGCACTCATGTTATGCGGTAAACCTAAGGTATGTCCAACTTCATGCGCTATAACCATTTTCATCATTTCACCAATTTCTTCATCTGGTGTATGTAAAGTTCTTGCTGATGGGTTTGCAGCACCTGTTTCTAACATGTAGCGATTTCTATAGGAACGTAAATGATTGTGGTACCAGATGATATCACTTTCAATAATTTCACCACTTCGAGGATCAGAAACACTTGGTCCTGTTGCGTTTCGGGTTGTGCTAGCAACATACCTTACTACAGAATAGCGGATGTCTTCCGGGCTAAATTCAGGATCTTCTTCTTTGGTTGGAGGATCTTTTGCTATGATGGCGTTTTTAAATCCAGCAGCTTCAAACGCCTTTTGCCAAAGTTCAATACCTTCTTTCATGTATGTTCTAAACTTCATAGGTGTTGCCGGATCTAAATAATATACAATTGGTTTTACAGGCTCAACCAACTCGCCTCGTTTATAAGCTTCGATGTCTTTTGGAATAAGTTTCCAGCGTCTTATGTATGTTTTTTCATCAGCTTTTAGCTCTTCACTGCCATAGTCGTATTGGCTTAGGGTAAACCAGCCTACTCTTTCATCAAAATAGCGCGGCTGCATAGGTTCTTCTGGCAAAAGAATCATTGATTGATTCATTTGAACGCTAATGGTTTCCGTTCCAGAATTTGAAGGTGGTTCAGCAGCATTATAAGTGAAATCCTGAATTACCTCAATATTCTCAGGATAGCTGCGCATGGCATTAATAAAACTTCTTGAATTATCTAAATTTCTTACTTTATATTGTTTTCTGAAATATGAAGGCAATCCACTTATGGCTTTTACATCTGAGCTGTAAAACTTAGTTACATCAACTACAATCGCAGAGGAATCTTTAGAGAAAGCAGCAATATCGAATGCATACAAGGTTGGTTCATAATTATTAGATCTTACAGAGACGTGGATTGGCAGACTATCTGCAGCAACTGCACTCGAGGATTTTTCTTTGATGAGAATTTTATCCCTAAAACGTTCCCAGTTAATCATCCTGGTATTTGTTTTAGTACCAGCATTTACATAGCCTCCACCAAGATTTGCTGGCAACTTAGCCAAGCGACTAACCAACAACATATCTGTATTTAGATATTTTGTTGGAATTTCGAAGTAGTATTTATCATCTACAACATGCACATCAAATAAGCCTTTATCGGTTTTAGCATCTTTGGTGATTACTTTATCGTAGTCCTTAATTTTACCTTGTTGCTTTTTTGTTTGTGGTTTGGCAGCAGCAGTTGACTGTTGATTTTTGGCTTTAGAAGAATTTTTTACCGTAGCACACGAAAAACATAAACTTGAAATAAGCAATAATACTAGAATTTTTTTCATCCTTAGAACGTTGTTTTGGTTGAACGCCTAAAGATAAATAATTGAAAAATAGTTTTATGTTATTTCTTAAAAGCTGTTAAAAACTATAATTATTACTCATTTCTAAAGTACTTTTGCAGAAAATTTTAAAAATGTCTAAATTATTACCAGTATTTAGAATCGTCGCTCTTTTAGAAGGCTTATCTTATATATTATTGCTATTTGTTGCGACGCCTTTAAAGTACTTTGCTGACGATCCGCAATACGTAAAACTGTTAGGAATGCCTCATGGTTTGCTATTTATTGCTTATGTTGTGATTGCTGTTTTAATAAGTAAAGACATGAAATGGGATTCTAAAACGCTATGGATAGTACTCATAGCTGCTATCATTCCATTTGGAACATTTTATATTGATAAAAAATACCTAAAACCTGTAAATGCTTAGCATAAGACACTATATATACGACCTCCTTATAGAAAAAGGGTTTTCTGACACTACTGCGCAATACCTAAATATGCTTGCCCTATTATTAGCGTTGCTCATTGTTGCGTTTATTGTAGATTACATTACCAAGCGTATTTTATGGAAATTTTCAGCAGGTGTTGCCAAACGCACAAAAACTAATTTTGATGATATTTTAATTAGTAATAAGCTACCAAGAAATATTGCCCATATCATACCGCTTATTATTCTTATTGAGTTTGTACCCGATGTTTTTTCTGACTTTGCTTATTTTGAAAATATCGTTGAAAAAACTCTAAAAATCATTGCCATATTACTGACACTAAGGATTATAAGAAGTTTTCTTAACTCAGTAAAAGATTATCTAAAGACCTTACCGCGCTATAAAGACAAGCCTATAGATAGCTACATTCAAGTGTTTATGATTTTCGGCTGGATACTTGGCATCTTTGCTATTTTCTCTATTCTAACAGGTGTAACGTTTATAAAATTTGCTTTCACACTAGGAACGGCTTCAGCTGTAATCCTTTTGATTTTTAAGGATACCATTCTTGGTTTTGTAGCTAGTATTCAGGTATCTATAAATGATATGGTACGTATTGGAGACTGGATTACTTTTGAAAAATATGGAGCAGATGGTGATGTTATTGAGATAAATTTAGCTACAGTGAAGGTTCAAAACTGGGATAAAACCATTACTACCATACCAACGTATGCCTTGATATCTGACTCGTTTAAGAATTGGCGAGGTATGATGAATTCTGGAGGAAGACGCATAAAACGTTCCGTAATCATAAAAACATCGACGATTAAGTTTTTAACAGACGAAGACATAGAGCGATTTAAAAAAATTGAACTTATTTCTAATTACATTGAACAGCGCTCTAAAGAGATTAAGAAATACAACACAGAAAAGGGTGTAGATAAATCTATACTGATTAACGGAAGAAACCTCACAAATTTTGGTGTTTTTAGAAAGTACCTACAGACTTACATGGATAATCATTCTGCTATAAACAAAGAAATGACTTTGATGGTGCGCCAATTAGAGCCTACACCTCAGGGTATTCCTATGGAAATTTATGCCTTTAGTAGTGATATTCGTTGGGAAAACTACGAATACATTATTGGCGATGTTTTTGACCACGTTTTGGCCTCTGTAAACTATTTTGATTTAGAGATCTATGAACTTGCAGTTGCAAGTACAGATTAATCATCATCTAATCTATCCTTTACAAATTCTACTTCAGTTTTTCCATGAGGTTTTGGTTTGCCATCAGGACCGAGGTTAACCATAATAATTTTATCAATGGTTAGAATGGTTTCTCTAGTCATTTTATTACGGACTTCACACTTCATGGTTAAGGATGTCTTTCCAAATTTTATGACCTCTATTCCAATTTCTATTATATCCCCTTTTTTGGCAGAAGCCATAAAGTTAATTTCGGACATATATTTGGTAACTACTTTAGGATTTTCGAGCTGAATTACGGTATATAGCGCTACCTCTTCATCTATCCAAGCTAAAAGCTGCCCACCAAAAAGTGTACTATTAGGATTTAGATCTTCGGGTTTTACCCATTTGCGTGTGTGGAATCTCATACTCTTTATTTGTTAAACTGCTTAATCGCTCTTCCTTTTTAAAAAAGAGTATTGGTATTAATATCGTCTTTCATTCTTGGAATCTTTAAATCTGTTCCTAATTCTGTATTTAGCTTTTTAATGAAATACGCTGAAAGCAATGGTGATTCTTTTTCAATATTTTGATGTACAAAAAAGTTGATATGCTCTATACCATTATCTTTCCAATATTTTAAGCGCTCTACCCAATCATCTAAGCGAGTGTAATCACTTGGATGATTAGCACCAACATAGCGTACAAATGCTCTGGAATTGGTTAAACGCATATGCATAAGATCGCGTCGTCCTGCGCTATCAACTATAATGTTTGAAATATTGTTTTCCTCTAACAGTTGGTACAAATCCTCAGCTATGGTTTCGTCATTATACCAATCGGTATGTCTAAACTCTACAGCCAACGGAATTTCTTTTGGCCAACCTTCAATGAAATTTATAACTCGATCAAAGTCTTTTGGCGCAAAATTATTGTGCATCTGTAAAAAAACACAACCTAGTTTTTCCTTGAGATTAACAGCACTATAAAGATAGTTGTCTACAACAGGTGCCACATCATCATTAAGACGTTTCCAATGACTAATTTCTTGATTTAATTTTGGGAAGAATTTAAAGTTCTTTGGTGTTTTATCGTACCATTTTTCAAACTGCTCTGGTGGAAAAATCCTATAAAATGTAGCGTTCAATTCAATAGAATTAAACTGACGTGAATAATACTCTAATTCGTCTTTTGTTCCCCTAGGATAAAACCCCTTTAAATCCGCCTTATTCCACTTAGCACAACCTACAAAAACATCGGTAGTTTGTGATGGGTTTTTCTGCAAAACCTTTAAGGTGTCTGGATGATCTTTAGGCAAAGTAAAATCAATGTGCTCTGGATTATCAACACTTCCAAATTTCATAATATGCGTTTTACCAAATATAGTGGTTAATAGTGAGTTGCTGTAGTTTTATGAATTAGATTTTTGAATACTAAAATCCTAAATGTTAATAAGACCGTTAACAACAATATCATTTACCTTATTTACACAAAATGTTAATGGTTAATTTTAATTGAATTTTAATCTAAATGACTTAACCATGTCTACACGTACAGAGTATTTATTATCTATTAGACCTGTAATTTCATCTGCTAAAATTTATGATTCTATGAGTTCTGATGAGTTGTTTCAGAATAAAACATTACGACCTATCATAAAAATGCAGCACGACTTGTTTATTGCAGTTTTTAAAAATTATATTTCTAAACACAAAAATGTCTTTTATGAATTGAGTCTATCAAAACAATTGTCTTACATAGACAATGCCATACATAAGGATATGAAGTTTAGAAATTCTGTGAAAGGGATGATAATTGGTCAGTTTACAGAAGAAGAGTATGCACTCTACATACAAAACTCATCAGCGTTAAACAAACGCATGATGACTATTGTAAAAGAGCGTTTGTTAGATAGCATACAAGCATTTGCCAAGCCAAAAGTTTTAAAGGCGGTTTAGCTACTAAAATGAAATTAAAGGAAGAACTTCTGGACATTTGCTTACAGGATGTAGGCAAAAGAATTTCGAACTACAAGAACGAAATATCCTTTATTAAAGAATCTATAGAGAGCAATGATAAAATAAGTGATGAAGAGGGAGAATCTGGCAACTCTAAACTGCTAGAGGATTTGGAAAAAAATCTTAACTATCTCAATGAAGCTCAAAAAGTAAGAGAGTACCTAAACCTCATAAAACCTAATGTTGTTTCTAAGACCGTTGTTTTAGGAAGTATTGTAAAGACAGATAGTATAAACTTCTATATTGCTATTAGCAAAGGAAAAGTTACTGTTAATAATGAGGACTACTACATTATTTCAATTCAGTCGCCTATTGGTCAACTTATTAAATCTCAATCTGTTGGCTATAAGTTTGAGTTTAATAGTAAATCCTATAAAATTAAGGACATATTATAGCAATGATTCTCCATTGAGATTTGTAGTAAGAACATCGCTCATATAATCAAAGAAGGGTCTAATTTTCTTAAAGGCATCATTTACATTTTCGAGAAAGTCTTCTTGCAGTACTTCTTTATCAGAATATTTTTTAATAAAGATGTATTGCTTTTTGCGTATAAGATCTATAGCAGGATGATCTCTATCAAAACCCTTTGGAGCTGTTTTTAGTTCGTCACCAACAAAATCTCCCCAGGTTGCGCTAAATGTCTTATCGTTTAGGATATCGCGAATTTCACTATCATCCATTTCAAACTCCTTTCGTATTCTCAGTAAATCTTCCTTGTTTGGATCCCAAAATCCAGTAGCAATAAAAGACTCGTTATTGGGTTGAATATGCATATAGTAGCCACCTCTTAATTCTGGTTTCTTTCTTGCAAAAGAGCCACCAAAGTGTGTTTTATATGGTAATTTGTTTTTAGAAAAACGTACATCTCTATAGATTCTAAAGATTTTAATTTTTTCAATTTGATCATGAGCACACATTAACCCACCTAAATGATTGTATGCCGATTTTACTTTAGCCTCGATAGCTCTAAATTCTGGCTTATGCTCATTAAACCAGTCTCTATCGTTGTTTTTAGCCAATTTTTCAAAAAAATCTAAGGTCTCTTTAGGTATAACTGTACTCATATGTTTTGATTTGCATAAAAATAAAAAAAAGCCATCAATTTTGATGGCTTTTGAGGTTTGTTGAATTCTTATTTGTTATCAACGGCATCTTCTACTTCGTCCGAAACATCTTCTGCTGTATCTTCAATAGCATCTCCAGTATCCTCTACTGCTTCTTCAACTTTTTCACCAGTAGATTTTTGTTCTCTACAGTTGGTAGTTATTAAACTTAAACTGAATAATGCTATAAATATATATGTGAATTTTTTCATTGTTTTAAATTTTAGTGATTACTATTTTATTTTCGATATGTTTTGTTTAGAGTTTTTTTGTTGACCCTCTAAATAGAGAAATAACAAAAAGTACTAAAAATAAGAAGAAACATATTTTTGCTATTGTTGCTGCTCCTCCAGCTATACCGCCAAATCCTAAGATTCCGGCAATAATTGCAATAATTATAAATGTGATTGTCCAACGTAACATAATTTTAAATTTAAATTAGTGTTTTTAGATTTCTGACTTTCAAAAATCGTCTATTGTTCACTGGTTTTCACCGAACAATGGTATTCGTAGGAATTAGTAAGTAGTATTAATTATTTGAAAACGCCTCTTGTAAGTCTTGTGACTTAACATTGAGTTTGTTATTAAAATGTAGTGTTCTGATTGGAAAAGGAATATTAATACCTTCTTTATCATAAGCCTTTTTAATTTCAATAATGGCTTTAGTCTTTGCTTTGAGTTTTTCGAGCATACTTTCTGCATCTATCCAAAATCTACATAGGTAGTTAATAGAACTATCACCAAACTCTGTGTAATAAAACTCTACATCTTCGGGTTTTTCTACTTGGTCAAAAGTTTTAGAAATAACTTCTTTAGTTAATTGTTCAACCTTTTCTAAATCAGACTCATACCCTACACCACACTCCAAAAAGACACGCATTCTGGTAGTTAAAGAATAGTTTTTTAATGGATTTTCTAGAATGGTTTTATTTGGAATGACAACAATGTTATTATCAGCTTCCTTCAACGTAAAATCTTTAAGGTTAATGTCTATTACTTCACCTGAATACCCTGTAGTTTCTACCCAATTACCAATCTGAATTTTTTTTCTAAACGATAATATAAGCCCAGCAAATGTATTGGCCAATGTACCTTGTAAAGCTAGACCTATTGCCAGACCTACAACACCAGCACCAGCTAATAATGAGGTTAAAGCCTTTCCTAAATTCATAACACCAAGTGATATGAATAATCCTAGCAATACAACAATGACGGCTGTAACTCTCGCAATGGCAGCAGTAATAGATTTTTGATCTACTTTTTTTGCTACTAATCTACTGACTACTTTACTGATGTACTTAGCGGCAAAATAAGATGCCACCATTACTAATATAGCTAGTATAAAATTAGGTATGTATTCTATAATTGTGTTAAACCAACCCTTGAGCTTAGTAACTAGATTCCCAAAGGCGGTATTAAATTGCTCTTTCATTTTTTAAATGCTTATAATTTGAATGTTAATGTTTATTAGCTAATAACTATTTCTAGACTTCATTCAATTGTGATGCAGTTTCTTTTATAAACGCATTCAACATCCAACTACTCTTTTCTAATTCCCTAATGTAAGCGCCTATAAGATCTATGGTTCCCTCATCATTTGTTTGCTCTGCTTTATCAATTACTTTAGACATTTGCCTTAGCAAAGTTGCATGATTGTCTAAGATACTTTTTACCATCTCTATATCTGTTTTTTTAGAAGATACTTCTTCTATTGACGACGCCTTTAAGTAATCCTTTAAATTACTCATAGGATGATATCTTAATGTGAGGATGCGCTCAGCAATTTCATCAATTTTTAATCGTGCGTCCGTGTATAGTTCTTCAAATTTTTTGTGTAGTTCAAAAAAATTATCGCCCAAAATATTCCAATGGAAGTTTCTTAAGTTTTGGTAATAAATATGATAATCAGCTAATAAAGTATTTAACTCTACAACGGTTGGCATTAACTTTTCGTCATTAATATTTAAGTAACTCATATTTTTTTATTTAAGTGTTATTATTTCTTATTTTAATATATGTGGCATACACGTTTATGTCAAGTGACTTAACAGGGTTTAACCGTTATAGCAACCTATTAACATAATATTCTGTTAAAGGAATTTTAAAATGTTAATAGAATTTAACTTGTGGATATTTTTAATTAGAATTGTTAAAAATAAACTTGTGTGTTGGCATAATTTTCAGTATAATGCGGTACTTTTAAAAACACACACTAATTTTATGGGTAGACCAGCAACAAGACCAACAAAGCTTAAAGATGGTTTCTATATTGAAATCAGAAACAAAGGTTCTAAATCGGGTGTTAAACTATATAGTGGCACCAAATTACAAATGCACCGAGCAATAAAAATGTACGAACGTTCTAAAGAAGTACTTATTTTAGGTGAATCCGTAAATGGCAAATTTGTAGAAAAAGAACCAAAATTACATGTTGTAGAATAATTAAAATATACAAAGCAAAGAAGGGTGAAAGTAAAATTTCACCCTTTTTTTATTTCTCAAATAATCCAACTTAAAACGACAGTCTGTGAATTTTTTTATAAATTGTTAAATAAATAGCAGTTTTAATCTGCAAAAAACTAACTAATTAAATCAATTTATTATGACAAATTCATTGCAAAAACCACCCGTATGGTTTTGGGTTGTTAGCATAATTGCACTCATATGGAATGGAATGGGTGTTCATGGTTATATAAGCCAAGCTTACAAGACCAAAGCATTTACAGATAATTATACTGTAGAGCAAATTGAAATAATGGACACTATGCCAGCTTGGTACACAGCGTTATTTGCAATTTCGGTATTCTCTGGAGTGTTAGGGTCTTTATTTTTATTGCTCAGAAAAAAATTAGCTAAAACTACTTTGATTCTATCATTCTTGTCTGCAGCAGTAATGATGACTTACTTTTTATTTATTGTAGATTTAAAAGGTGTTGATTTTAGTTTAAACAAAATCTTTTCTTACATAGTCTTAGCATTTGCCTTATTCTTAGTCTGGTTCTCTAGCCATTCTGTTAAAAAAGGCTGGATAAATTAAATAGACAACCAACCAAAAAATGAAAGAGGAATTGGCCTAAAGGTTAATTCCTTTTTTTATTCAAAATCCAATTTATGAAGTATAAGTCCCGAAGCAGGAGCAACATAGTCCATAACTTCTGTGCTTTCATTTTTTAGTGTTTCTTCAATATAATCTAACGTTACCTCTCCTCTACCCAGCTTTATGAGGCATCCCATCATTAAACGAATTTGATTGCGCATAAAGCCTTTTCCCCTTATGATGAGCACATAGGACTCTTGAGGAAAGAAATTAGCCTTATATATAGTATTATCAACAATTTCGCAGTAGTCTATGGTTCTATGATATTCTCCCTTATCCGTGGCTTTGTAGCAATATGTCTTAAAGTTGTGAGAACCTTCAAATAACTTTGCTCCC
The DNA here is from genome assembly GCA_030149175.1 of Winogradskyella sp. Lineage (GTDB taxonomy): Bacteria > Bacteroidota > Bacteroidia > Flavobacteriales > Flavobacteriaceae > Winogradskyella. The sequence continues at coordinate 44,218 of JASBSA010000077.1, forward strand.
GCTTTCATTACATTAATATTTAGAGGTTCTAAAATAGTGGTTAAAATAGGTGCACAAAATGGATGGTTTTTCTGTCCCTGTGAAAACACATAGTGGTATTCCTTTATTTTAGAATCTTGAATGATATTAAAATTTTCATCCACTTCCTTAATTGATAAAGCACGAATATCTTGCGGTAAATTATAATTAAACAGCTCTAAAAACGAAGCGAAATCTGTAATAGGTTCATTATAAACAAACAGCTCTAATGCAGCTTCGTTGGCAGAAACCATAGCATCTGTACGTCCGGCTCCTAGTGTTTTAAACCTTGTGTCCCCTAAAATATATTTTAAGGTTCTATCAATCATAAGATGTATTGTTTTTACATCTGGTTGTTTTTGCCACCCATGAAACCTATAGCCTAAGTATTGTATTTTTATAAGGTAGTAAAAGCGTTTATTAAACATTGTAGCAAGAACGTTATTTTATTGAAATTTCCAAAAGCAATGTTTATTTTTATACCTAAATATACCATTTGAAACAAAATTATCCTTTTGACCCCTTATTGAAGCACCATCTTATAATGGGCTTATTATTAGCTATTTGGGTATTTGTGTTTTTATATTTTACCGAGCCTCTCGATGTTAATGAGTTTAACGACTCTGAGAAGCTCATCTATCTTCCAGCGTACGGTTTCATTGCTTGTCTTTTATATTATATATGTCTTCCATTTCAAAATTGGCTTTACAGGAAATGTAAAAACCAGTGGTTTATTTTAAGTGAATTGAGCTTTGTTATGGTTTTTAGTATAGTGGGAATTATAGTGCTTAGGCTATTTTATTTACACGTTATCATGGATTGGCATCCTTTTGCTTACTCATTTAGCTACCACCTAAAAAGCATACTGCTACCAGCACTTTTAACGGTGTTACCCATAATATTAATCGGTCGGTTTGCTTTTGGCAGGTATCATGAAAAGCGACTCGATGACCAAAAAATTGAAATTAAAGGAGAAGGCAATTATGAAGGTCTAAGATTGCACTTTAACGACCTTATTAGTATAAAATCCTCTGACAACTACATAGAAATACATTACCTCTCTGGTATTGAATTAAAAAAAACACTCATTAGAAATAGGCTATCTTCTGTAGATGAAGAATTTCCAGAACTTATACGCACACATCGCTCCCATATTATTAATCCTTATCACTTTAGGCAGTGGCACACAGAAAACGGAAAGCATACTTTAGTGTTGAATCATAATATTCAAATACCTGTTTCTAAAACGTACCTCCAGGACGTAAAATCGGTATTGTATTCTGCCACAAATTAAGGTTATTTCGCCCCAAACGTACATTAATACTAGATTTAAAGAAAACTTCTGAAATATATTTGTCTCAGAAAGTTTAATCCAAAAAAATCATTGAATAATGAAAAATCTAGTAGCATTATTTACATTAATTGTATTTTCATTCAATTCCTTGTGGTCTCAAATTCCTACTTGCGATTGTAAAACCGATTTAGATTTTATTATTGAAAAATTAAAAAAGACGCCATCTTATAAGAAGCAAATTAAAGGTTCTAAATTACTAGAATTTCAAAACGTGTATAACTCTATTGTTTCTGAAGTAAACGGTATGGTAGATGTAAACACCTGCTTTAAATTACTTCAAAAACAAATTGATGTTATTGACGATTTTCATATAAATCTATATTCTAACACCACCTATTTTTCGAAAAGTCATCTTGATGATAAGATGAAGCTTAAAGAATTTAAGGATAGTCCCATTTATAAATCACATCCCAAAAGCGGCATAGACATGGATAGTTTAAGGGAAAAACTGTTAGAAAAGCCATTAGAGTCTATTGAAGGCCTATATAAATTTGGTAAAACGTCTATTGAAATTGGCTTAGTAAAAACTTCAGAAACTAGTCTTGAAGGTATTGTTTTAGATTCGGACCATCCGCTTTGGGAAACTGGACATGTACTGATTTATGTAAGTGAAAATAAGTTTAAAAAGTATAATTTACTTAATTACGATGTAGATACCCGACAATTAAAAATGACACGAAATGTAAGTTTTGACAATCAACGTTTATTGAGTTTAAAAAAAATCAATTCACAATACAATTTTGAGTTTAAGCTAGACAAAACGAGCAATTGGGAATTTAAGCAGTTATCTAACCAAGTACAATATGTTTACTTTGGAAGCTTTAGCAATGCTGAGGATAATATTAAGGCTTTTAAAGCTTTTTATGCTGAGCACAAACATAGTTTTACTGCTCCCAATATTATTGTGGATTTGAGAAGTAATGGTGGTGGCAATAGTAAATGGTCTGATCCTTTTATAAAGCTATTCAGAAAAAGTAAAGCCAAAATTTATGTTATCACAAACCAATTTACTATTAGTAATGCAGAGCAATTTACATTAAAGTTAAAAAATAAATTAAATGCAACACATTTAGGTCAGACTAGTCATGGTACTATAGCATATGGTACAAATTACGGCTATAACTATAACACACCATCCAGTAATTTTACTGTGTTGCCTACAGATATGAACTTTCATAATGCTTATTATAATTATGAAGGGTTTGGAATTACTCCAGATATACCACTAGACTTTGATAAGAATTGGATTGAACAGACATTAAATTTAATTGAAAATCAAACTCAAAATTAGTAACGTGGTCTAATGCACGATTAAACTTTCAATATACATTAGAGTAACTGCCAATGAACGCATTGGCAGTTTTTATAGTATCAAAATTAAAAACTCATAAAAAAAGACCATTAAGATTTTCTACTTAATGGCCTTTAAAAAAATTACTAACTAACTATTTATTAATCTAAAATTACTTTTCTAACTTTTAATTGGGCGTTGTTTGAAACCTTCACGATGTATACACCACTATTTAAACCTGTCACATCAATAATATTTTGAGTAGATGATGTGTTTAATATTTTACTTTTAACTAATCGTCCTTGTATATCGTATAAATCAGCTGTAGAAACCTCTAATAACTGACCTTTAACAACCAATTGGTTATTTGAATTATCTGCATATATATTCAAATCATTAATGTCAGTATCTTGAATAGATAGTGTACCAGGTTCAATATATAACGCATAATCTTCAGACTGACCATAAGCTAATGATGTGTAGCAAGGAGAGTTTATAGTTTCTACACCTCCATATCTATTATCAGCATCTGTCATTAATCTAACTCTTACATAGCTGTCATATGGTATTGCTGTAGGATATGTTAATGAAACAGGCACTATTGAACCACCAGCTATATCTTCAGAGTAATGTTGTGTTTCTGCATCATCATCAAAATCTCCATCATTATTCCAATCTATCCAAACACCCAATTGATGGAAGTTGCCAGCCGCAATTTCTACATTCATAGTATATGGGTTGTCTGTATCAATACTAAATAGCCCACTGCAATTAGTACTTCTATCTATATTTCCTCCATCATTATCAGTAGTAGATGAAATAAAAGTTGTTGCGTTCAACTCTACACTCAATATACCTGCTAAATTTGTTCCTGCAGGAGAATTTGCAGAACATACAGCATTAGGTGCCACAAAACCAGATACTGGTGCTTCATCACCTTTAGAATCTACGATTCTTGTTCCTGTCATTGCTGCTCTTGCTCTTGTTTTCTGATCTTCAGTTAATCTATCTGTACAGAAATAATAACTCATTACATTATTTATAGTATTATTATCTACCCAAGGACTTCCTGTACACGTATTGGTAGCGGGACAAGTGCTTGTTTCTCTTTGGTGTGGAACCGTATCTACACAACCATCACTATCAGAACCTACAGTTATATCTGCAGGACACGCATCTGCAACGCCATCACTATTTGTATCGTCTCCTTGAAAGGTATGGTATAAGTGAAAATAGTGTCCTATTTCATGAACAACGGTACTATTATCTCCATTTGAGTTTAAACCCCAACCATTAGTATTTCCGGGATCATAACCAAAAACAGTAGACATCATTACCGAACCATGTGTACTAGAAAATTCATTATAGAAATATGCATAACCTTGAAAACCAAAACCGCCATTATTACCATCTAATTCAGTAACAATCCAGATATTAAAATAATCCGTTTGTGGCCAACTTATCAATGACTCAATATCACTATAATCAGCACCATTAGAATTTAAAACATTGACGCCATATTGTGAATATCCAGCTAAACCAGAGGCATCAATTCTATTAATACCAGTTGTTGCTGCACAATTAGGATCTCTTTGTGCCAATGCAAATTCAATCTCAAAATCTTCTGAACTATTTGGTGTTAGACCTCTGTAAAAATCATTAAGATTATCTATACTACTTTGAATTTGAGCATCAGAAATATTAGAACCAATACCTTCTGCTTCACCTAAATGTAGCACGTGTACTACAACAGGAATCGAATACACTGTACCATTTCGTTTAGCCAGTACATTGTTTGAAATAAAATTTTGAATTTTTTGTTCTGCTAGTTGTTCTTGCTGAACATAATTGGGATCTTGTAATAATGCTTCTCTTTGATTGTCAAATGCACATTGTTGTGCAAAAACAGAATACGTAAGTAAAGAAAAGAATACAATTACAGCACTAATTGTAAAGTTTTTCATTGAGATTTGGGTTAAAATTTAGGATTGCAATATACACATTTTCAATAAAAAACAACGTTTCGTCGTAAAAATTTACGTTTTATCGATGAAGTTATTTTTCATGTCTATCTTTAAGAACAGAAATAACATCACTTAATTCAAATCCTTTGGCTTGTAGCAACATTAAATAGTGAAACAACAAATCTGCACTTTCATTTAAAAATAAATCGTCGTTATTGTCCTTGGCTTCGATAACAACTTCTACAGCTTCTTCACCAACTTTTTGAGCGATTTTGTTTATACCTTTTGCAAATAATGATGCTACATAAGATTTTTCTGTATTACCTGCTTCTACTCTACTTTGGATAGTGTTTTCTAATTGAGTTAAAAAGCCGTAAGATTCGGTATTGTCTTCATTCCAACACGTATCACTTCCTTTGTGACACGTTGGTCCTTTTGGACTTACTGAAATTAATAACGTATCGTTATCGCAGTCTAATTTAATATCTACTAAGTTTAAAACGTTACCACTTTCTTCACCTTTGGTCCATAATCGGTTTTTAGTACGACTAAAAAAGGTTACCAACTTTGTGTCTTGTGTCTTTTTAAGCGCTTCTTCATTCATGTAACCAAGCATCAATACATTTTTGGTTGTTGCATCTTGAACTATTGCTGGTACTAATCCGTCGTTATTTTTATTGAAATTTATGTTCATTTTTCTTAGCTTCTCTGTCATTTCGAGTGAGCACAGCGACGAGAAATATCAAAATTTAAAGATTCTTCGCTTTGCTCTGAATGACAATTTACAATCTAACAGAAACACCTTTCTGTTTTAATTCTTTTTTTAAATCTTTTATTTCTATTTCACCAAAATGAAATACACTTGCTGCTAAAGCTGCATCTGCTTTTCCGACTTTAAAAGTATCTGTAAAATGCTGAATAGTTCCGGCACCACCAGAAGCAATGATTGGGATATTTACCGTTTCTGATAATTTAGCCAAAGCATTATTTGCAAATCCGTTTTTTGTTCCGTCGTTATTCATAGAGGTAAACAGAATTTCGCCTGCGCCTCTTATTTCAACTTCTTTTGCCCAATCGAATAGATCTAATTCGGTTGGAATACTTCCGCCAGCTAAATGCACTTTCCATTGTCCGTTAACTTGTTTGGCATCTATAGCTACTACAACACATTGACTGCCAAACTTATTTGACAATTCATTTACCAATTCTGGTCGTTTTACTGCTGAAGAATTTACAGATATTTTGTCTGCACCAGATTTTAAAAGTATATCTACATCTTCTACAGACGAAATTCCGCCACCAACGGTAAATGGAATATTGACTTGTTCGGCGACTTTCAACACCATTTGAATCATTGTTTTTCTAGCTTCTAAAGTTGCAGAAATATCTAAAAACACCAATTCGTCTGCGCCTTTTTCAGCATACTGTTTTGCTAATTCTACTGGATCACCTGCGTCTCTTAAATTAACAAAATTAACGCCTTTAACGGTTCGACCGTTTTTAATATCTAGACAAGGTATGATTCGTTTTGTAAGCATAATTTTACTTCCTGCGAAAGCAGGAATCTCATTTTTAGTTTCAAAATAGATTCCGCATCGAGTGCGGAATGACAATTTTATAAAAAGCGTTCTAAATCTTTTAAACTTATTCTGTTCTCGTACAAGGCTTTACCAATAATAACACCTTCACAACCTATTTCTTTTAGAGTATCTAATTCATCAATATGAGAAATTCCACCTGACGCAATTAATTTAATGGATTGACTACTTCTATTTGAACACACATTTAATATCTGTCTATATAAATCTACTGACGGTCCTTGAAGCATTCCATCTTTAGAAATATCTGTACATACCACATATTGAATACCGTTTTTTTGATAGTCTTGTATAAACGGAACAACTTCTAAGCTACTTTCTTCTAACCAACCAGAAATAGCTATTTTTTGGTTTTTACAATCGGCACCAAGAATGATTTTTTGAGTTCCGTATTTATTAATCCATCTTAAAAAAGTGTCTGTGTTTTTTACGGCTATACTACCACCTGTAATTTGTTTAGCACCAGAATTAAATGCTATAAATACATCGTCGTCGGATTTAAGTCCGCCACCAAAATCAATTTTTAAATTGGTTTTTGTTGCCACCTTTTCTAATACTTTATAATTGACTACGTGGTCTGCTTTAGCGCCTTCCAAATCTACCATATGCAAGTATTCTATACCTGCATCTTCAAATTGCTTGGCAACTTCTAACGGATTTTCATTGTACATTTTTGTAGTGCTATAATCGCCTTTAGTTAATCTTACACACTTTCCTTCTATTATATCTATTGCTGGTATTATTCTCATTTTTTCGCCTTTTGCTTTTAGCTTTTGGGTAATCGTATTATTATTTTATAAATTGATGAAATTTCTCAAAATTTGTTCGCCTGATAAGGATGATTTTTCGGGATGAAATTGTACACCATAAAAATTATCTTTTTGTAATGCTGAAGCGTATTCTACATCATAAGTTGTTGTTGCGATTGCTTCTTGGCATTGTTCCGCATAAAAACTATGCACCAGATACATAAATTCATTGTCTTTAATTTCTTTAAACAAATCTGAATGAAGATTATTAATCGTATTCCAACCCATTTGTGGCACTTTTACCGTGTCTGAAAACCGTTTTACATCTACATCAAAAATACCTAAGCCTTTTGTATGTCCTTCTTCTGTAGATTTACACATTAATTGCATACCTAAACAAATCCCTAAAACAGGTTGTTTTAACTTCGGAATCAAACAATCCAAACCTGATTCTTTTAGCTTTTGCATTGCCCTACTCGCCTCGCCTACACCAGGAAAAATCACTCTATCTGCAGCTTTTATATCTTCTGGATTATTAGTTAACAACGCTTCAAAACCTAAGCGTTTAAAGGCAAATTGAATGCTTTTGATGTTTCCTGCACCGTAATTTATGATGATAATATTAGCCCCTTCTAACTTCCCCAAAGGAGAAGAATTAGCATCTGTATTTAAATTTTCTTTATCCATTTTTTAGAGTTATTTGTCATTCAGAGCAAAGCGAAGAATCTTTAAATTAGAGATTCTTCAGTCGTTCCTCCTTCTGAATGACAAGATCTACAACATTCCTTTTGTACTTGGTAAAATCATTTTTTCAACGTCGCGTTTTACAGCCATTTTTATTGCTTTAGCAAATGCTTTAAAAATCGCTTCAATTTTGTGATGCTCGTTTGTGCCTTCTGCTTTGATGTTTAGGTTACATTTTGCACCATCTGTAAAGGATTTAAAGAAGTGAAAAAACATTTCGGTTGGCATTTTGCCAATCATTTCGCGTTTAAAATCGGCTTCCCAAACCAACCAATTTCTACCACCAAAATCTATTGCAGCTTGCGCAAAACAATCGTCCATTGGTAAGCTAAAACCGTAACGTTCTATACCTAACTTGTTACCTAAAGTCGTTGCAAACACTTCACCTAAAGCAATTGCTGTATCTTCAATGGTGTGATGCTCATCTACTTCTAAATCACCATCAACTTTAATGTTTAAATCTAATTGTCCGTGACGCGCAATTTGGTCTAACATATGGTCGAAAAACGCAATGCCAGTATCGATATTACTTTGTCCAGTTCCATCAAGATTTAAATCTATTTTAATCTTGGTTTCATTGGTGTTTCGCTCGATACTTCCTGTGCGTTCTTTAGCTTTTAGGAATTTATAAATTTCTTCCCAATCGTTACTTTCTAATGCAATAAACTCATCTAAAGTGTCTCGTTTTACTGTAATTTCATCGGTTCCTAAATTGGTGTTATCATTGATAAAAATACCTTTAGAGCCAAGATTTTTTGCTAATTCTACATCGGTTAATCGATCACCAATGACAAACGAATTTTCTAAATCATAATCTTCACTAAAATACTTGGTTAACAGACCTGTATTTGGCTTTCGTGTTGGTGCATTATCTTTAGCAAAGGTTCTGTCAATAAACTGTTTTTCAAAAATAACACCTTCGTTTTCAAAAGATTGAAGCATAAAATTATGAACTGGCCAGAATGTGTTTTCTGGATACACATCTGTTCCTAATCCGTCTTGATTGGTAATCATAACGATTTCGAAATCTAATTCTTTAGCGATTTTGCTTAAATATGTGAACACTTTTGGATAAAATACCAACTTTTCAAAGCTATCGATTTGCTCGTCTGCTGGTTCTTTAATTAATGTTCCGTCACGGTCTATGAATAGTACTTTTTTCATCATATTTGTCATTCCTGCGCAGGCAGGAATCTTTTATTAATTTAACTTCTTTAATACTTCAATCAATTTCTCATTCTCATTACTTGTGCCAACCGTAAAACGCAAACAGTTGTCGCAAAGTGGTTGATTAGTTCGGTTACGAACAACAATGCCTTTATCTACTAACTGATTGTATCGTTTAGTCGCATTATCTACCTTTACCAACACAAAATTTGCTTGTGTTGGATATATAGTATCAATCCAAGTCACCGACGCTAACACTTTAATTAACAATCTTCTTTCTGAAATTATGTTTTGAATTTCGTTTTTAACGTCTTGTTGATTTTCTAGACGTTGAATTGCCTTTTGTTGTGTTAACTGATTGACATTATATGGTGGCTTTATCTTATTCAAAGTTGAAATGATTTCGGTAGATGCATAGCAAATCCCAAGTCTTATGCCTGCCATTCCATAAGCTTTAGACAGCGTTTGCGTGACTATTAAATTTGGAAAATCTGATAATTTCGATATCCAACTTTCGTCTTCTGAAAAATCGATATATGCTTCGTCAATCACTACAATTCCTTTGAAATTAGTTAATAATTTTTCAATTTTTGAAGCTTCAAAACTATTTGCTGTTGGATTATTGGGTGAACATAAAAACAAGAGTTTTGTGTTGCTATTTTGTATAGTTAAAATCTCGTCTACTTTAGGTTGAAAATCAGCATCCAATTCAACTGTTAAAACGTTTATAGCATTTGTATTTGCTAATACCTCATACATTCCATAGGTTGGCGGTAATGTGATAACATTATCTTGATTTGGTTCGCAAAATGCTCTAAAAATTAAGTCTAACACTTCATCACTTCCGTTACCTAATAGAATATTTTCGGTTGGAATGTTTTTTATGCTTGACAACATCGATTTTACATCTTTTTGCTGCGGATCTGGATAACGATTTACACCATTTTCAAAGGGATTTTCATTAGCATCTAAGAAAATCATTTGACTTGAAGTTGCGTCCTTAAACTCATCTCTTGCAGAAGAATAAGGTTTTAAAGCTGCAATGTTTGGCCTGACTAAATTATTTATGTTGAAAGTTGTTTTCATTTAATTTGATTATCGTCTGTTCGAGTGATTTTCTTTTGAAAATCGTATTAAGAACTTTTGCATCTCGATAAAATTTCTCATTCTTCGAAATTTCTCGATGTGACGTTTGTTATATATCTTTTAATCTAATCGAAACTGCATTCTTATGTGCTTGTAAACCTTCAGCTTCTGCCATTAGTTCTATGGTGTTTCCTATGTTTTTCAAACCTTCTTTTGTGATGTTTTGAAACGTAATTGCTTTTGTAAAACTGTCTAAATTTACGCCAGAATAGGCTTTACTAAATCCATTGGTTGGCAAGGTGTGATTGGTACCTGACGCGTAATCACCAGCACTTTCTGGCGTGTAGTTACCAATAAATACTGAACCTGCATTTTGAATGCCATCAACATAAAAGTCGTTTTTTTTAGTTGCTACAATAAAGTGTTCTGGACCATAATCATTGATTAAATCTAGTGCTTCTTCATCTGTTTTTACTAAAATAGATTTTGAATTATTGATAGCTTGTTGTGCATTGTCTTGTCTCGGTAACGCCTTAATTTGTGTGTTGATTTCAGATTCAACTTCATTTATAAAATTTTCCGATGTTGATACTAAAATTACTTGGCTATCAGTTCCGTGTTCTGCTTGACTTAACAAATCTGAAGCCACGTAACTTGCATTTGCACTGTCATCTGCCACAACCAACAATTCGCTTGGTCCTGCAGGCATATCGATAGCAACACCATATTTTGTAGCCAATTGCTTTGCAACAGTTACAAATTGATTTCCAGGACCAAAGATTTTATAAACTTGCGGAATAGTTTCAGTACCAAATGTTAATCCTGCAATCGCTTGAATACCACCAACTTTTATTATTTTAGTCACACCGCAAAGTTGAGCTGTATACAAAATTTCATTAGCAATTTTACCGTCTTTATTTGGTGGTGAACACAATACAACTTCTTTACAACCAGCGATATTTGCAGGAATTGCTAACATTAAAACTGTTGAAAATAATGGCGCTGTACCAGCAGGAATATAAATTCCAACTTTTTGTATGGCACGTTTTTCTTGCCAACAGGTAATTCCAACAGACGTCTCAACGCTTACCCTTTCTGTTTTTTGTGCTTTGTGAAATATTTCAATATTTGACTTCGCTTGGTTAATTGCTGCTTTTAATTCTGATGATAATTTTGAAGATGCCTCTTCAATCTCTTGTTCAGTCACGAGATTAGATTGTAAATCTGCGCCATCAAATAAGCTAGTATACTTTTTTACTGCGATATCACCGTTGCGTTGTACGTCTTCAAAAATTTGATTAACCGTACTTTCTATATCGTTAACGGTTTGTGTTGGTCGTTTTAAAATTTCTGACCACGTGTTTTTATTTGGGTATTTTATTGTTTTCATTTTTTCTCCTTAATTAGGCTTCGACTGCGCTCAGCCAGACATTAATTTTAAATATTAGATTCCTGCTTGCGCAGAAATTTAGAGCACCATATT
>JASBSA010000082.1 GCA_030149175.1 Winogradskyella sp.
CTTCAACTTTTTATGATTGTTATTAATGTGTTTATGGCTTGCTTTAGAGATATAGTCTAAAGATTGGGTTATGTCTTGTAAATGCGCAAGAATATTTATGTAGAAATTACTAGCGGCAACACTTGGTTCATCTAGATTTCTTATAAAATAGAAAATATTATCCTTTAGATCGTCAATTTCGTTAGATAGTTTATCAATCTGTTTTCTGTTTTTCTTTAATAATTTTAAATCTTGTACTGCTAAACCATTTATTGCGGAAGTATAAATTCTATTTCCACGCTTTATAACATTAGCAATGTTTGATGCGCTTTCGTGAATAACACCTTGGGTAGAGCTACTTTCTGCTTTTTCTAACTGATCCTCTTCACGCATTATTTTTGAGCTCTTGCGATGTGCCAAATAGCTTCGTATTAATAAAGCAATGGCCAAAACTAACAGTCCTGCCAAGGCATAACCTTCGCCGTAGTATAAAATAAAAGCCATTACAGCTGCAGCAACAAAAGCGCTAAACGCTGTAAAGAACCAACCTCCAATTACATTAAGCACACCAGCAACTCTGTATACGGCACTTTCGCTTCCCCAAGCTCTATCAGCTAAAGATGTTCCCATGGCCACCATGAAAGTAACATAGGTGGTAGACAATGGTAATTTCATAGAAGTGGCAATAGAAATAAGAACTGATGCCACCATTAAATTTACGGCAGCCCTTACTAAATCAAACGCAGGTTTGTCTTGTTCTTTTACAATGACTTTAGGTTTTAAGAATTGAGTTTCGGACCAATTCTTAAAAGAGCTAGGTAAAACTCTGTTTATACTGTCATTAAGCCCAATCGTTAATCTAACGATGTTTCTAGATAAATAATTCGGTTCAAAACGTTCTTTGACTTCATCTTGCCTAGATAAATCAACAGAGGTTTTTACTACAGCTTTAGCTTTGCTAGAAAACCATAATGTTAGTACCATAATAAGACCGGCAATTAGCAGTAGGTAAGAATTTGTAGGCACTTTGCCCGCAAGTCCTTCCATGCTAAATTCCGTTGGTAATACGCCTGTAGCTTGAAAAGCCTCATACCACTTTTGGAAAGAATCGTAACCTGCGATTGGTACACCTATAAAATTCACCAAATCATTTCCGGCAAAAGCAACGGCTAGTGCAAAAGTACCTATAATGATGATGATAGTGTAAATCCTTGCATTAAATAGTTTTATGGCTAAAAACGATAGTATGCTAAAGGCCAGAAAGCTGAACCCAATAAAAGTAAAAGGATTGGTGCTCAAAAACTCTTGAGTAGAAGGGGGCATAAATGATGCGTTTTTTAAACCTTTTACAATTATAAAATACATAATAGAGGTTACAGCAAAGCCACTAAAAACAGCACTGTACCAATCTGGTTTTTCTTCAAATTTAAAGGAAAGTAATAAACGAGATACGTATTGAATAATGGCACCAATAGTAAAAGCAACAACTACTGATAAAAGAATACCAAGTATAATTTCAATGGCTTTTTCATTGTTAATATAATTACCTAAATCTATTATAGATTGAGAATTATCTGCATAAATTTTGATTATAGCCACAGCAACAGATGCGCCTAATAATTCAAATACTATAGAAACTGTGGTAGAGGTAGGCAGACCTAGTGTATTAAAGAAGTCTAAAAGCAGAATATCTGTGAGCATCACAGCCATAAAAATGACCATGATCTCGTTAAACATAAATTCTCCTGGGTTAAAGATACCTTTTCTTGCTACCTCCATCATTCCGCTAGAAGTCATAGCACCAACAGCAACACCAATACTAGCAACAATCATTATGGTTTTAAAGGAGACGGCCTTAGAGCCAATAGCAGAGTTTAAAAAATTTACAGCATCATTACTTACACCAACAACTAAGTCTGCAACAGCTAAAAAGGCTAATGCAGCTAGCATATAGATATAAAGGTTTTCCATTTAAAAGAGTAACTATAATTGTACGCAAATTTCTTCTTTTAATTTCAACGTTATGTTACCAAAATGTTATGATATGCTTTAGCATTTAAAAAAATAAATAATTGCTTTTCTAGTATATATGGGAACTAAAATAAATGTTATCGAATGTTATGAATATTTAATATTGTAAATAACTAACAGTCAATACATTAAAATTTTAATGTTAATTTAATGTTATGTAAAAGTTGTTTAAATGTAAATTAAACGTTATGTTTGTAATGTAATTATTAATTAAAGCCCAAATGAATATGAGAAATTTAGTAATTGTTCTTATGATGTTCAGTGTAGCGTTTTCTTATGCACAAGACAGTAAAGAACCAAAGTTAGAAAAGAAAGGCGACTTAACTTACGTTACATACTATCATGATAATGGTGAAATAAGTCAAACAGGTGTTTTCAATGCTGATGGCAATGTGCATGGTGAATGGAAAAGCTATGATACAGATGGTAATAAAGTAGCATTAGGAAACTATGATAACGGTAAAAAAGTTGGAAAATGGTTTTTCTGGCAAGGAGAATCTTTAAAAGAAGTTGATTTTATCGATTCAAAAATTGTAAGTGTTAACCAATGGGATAACAAAACTAAAGTAGCCATTAACAATTAATAATTGTTTGGTACTTCGTAAAAAAGGCGCTCTAAATTTTAGAGCGCCTTTTTTGTATATTAACAATTCAATGTTTGTTTTAGAACTTAAATGTATAACCCAAAGATATCTCAGTACCTGGTTCTCTTAATGAAAAAACCTGATTGTCGGTTCCAAAGGAAACATATTCACTTAAACGCTCATCAGCAAGAATATTGCTCACTTTAAGATCTATTGAAGAACGTCTGTTTTCACCAAAGGTCTTATTAAAAGTAAAATTCAAACTATTAAAAGGTTGTGTGTACACATCAGGTACTAAACCGATACCAACAACTTCAAGAGTTTCACCCTGTACATTAAAGAATAAACCAGCTTGTAAGCCTATGTCATCATTATTGTAATCAAATCCAGCATTTATTACAAAAGGAGCTTGACCTTGCATATCTCTTTCTCTGTCAATAGTTTCACCGTCTCTAGCGGCTAATTGTCTACTGCTAAACTCGTCATCACCCATGGTTAGTCTAGATTCTGTAATCGTTACATTAGAAACAAATCTTAGGTTGTTAAGTCCCTCGGAAATGAAACCTAAACGCTGTCTCACTTCAAACTCAGCTCCAAAAACCGTAGCATCTCCAAGATTACCTACTGTAATTTGAGTTGGTGCTTGTTGGAAGAAAGCTTGTTCTATAGGATCTTTAAAGTCCTTGTAAAAACCACTTACGGCAAACATCTGCCCATTTTCACCAATATACTCATAACGTACATCAAAATTATTTACATAGGTTGGAACAAGATTTAAGTTACCAATAAATAATCTATTTGTGATAGGATCAAAAATTTGAGCCACAGAGGCTTCTTTAAAAGAAGGTCTTGCTGTAGTTCTTCCATAAGAAGCTCTTAAGTTTGTATTATCATTTAACGCGTAAATAAAATTAGCTGAAGGAAAGAGGTCTAACTCATCTAATATGTTCGCTCTGTTAAAAACAGTAGAGTTATCCTGACCTGTGTAATAAGAATTGAATGCTTCCATTCTTAAACCTATAACAGATTTAAGTTTCTCAGACAAATTGAACTCTGCAGATGCATAGGTAGCACCAATTTGCTGCTCACCTTCATAAGCATCATTGGGGTTAAACGTGTCAATTGAGATTAAATATGTACCATTACCACTACTTGGGTCATTTTCATCGAAAGGAGTCCAAATATTATTAGGATTTAATAATTCATTGACGTCACCTCCAGCAATAAAAGAGTCTTCACCTTGGATGTTGAATGTATAGTCATCAGTACTAAAATCTCTAAACTTATAAGTGAATGCACCACCAAATTTAATTTTAGCTGGTCGGTTAAATAGTTCAACGGTTTTATCAAAATCTACTTTCCCTGCCCAGTTTTCTTCGATTAGGTTTCTCCATAATTGTATAGGAAAAGTTGCAGCGGACGGACTTACAAAAAACTCACCATTGTCAGCACGCTGTAAAGGTGTAATTCTATGAGCCTTGTCCATAACCTTAGAAAAAGTTGGAGCTAATTTCCATTCCATATTAAACGCCTTCTCTTCCGTCATGCTATTTAATCTATGCTTACCTGTTAAAAGTAAATTAGTGATTGAACGCTCTGTGTAAGTAATAGAGTTTTTAGTTAATGGCTCTAAACCACCACCAACACCATCTTGAGATATGGTTTGGTTAAAGAAACCTGCGGCAGACTCACCATTTTGAATGTGCAATAGGTTAGCTTTAATTTTAGATTTATCAGTTTTAAAGGTTAAACCTAACATTCCATTAAGAATAACATTGTTTATACCTTCAGACCCTGTGGAAGCTAAAGTGAAATTTAAATCATTATCCGATGGATCGGCATTATTCTTAACAAAAGCACCATCTTGTCTATCTTCATAAAATGTAGTTTCGTTCTTATAAGAAAATGAAGCTTGATACCCTAATCGATTATCACCTACGTCATACTGATTACCTAAAGTGAAACCTAAATCATAATTCATTCCACTAGTTGCTTGTTGTCCAGCAAGTTCACTCAAGAATCTGCTTGTTAAAGAGGTTAACAGCAATCTGTTGTCAAAAGTACCTGGGATTTGTTGGTATCTGTTAATAGGTAAATTTCGTGTACCGTCGTCGTACCCGAAGAAATCTGTATCACTTCCTTCTGATTTTAAATATTGATCGTTAAAGTGCATATCTGGGTTGTAGCCACCACCAAAAGAAATAGAGTATTCTCCTTTACTAGGGAAATCCTTTGTAGCAATATCGACTAAACCACCAGTAAAGTCTGCTGGATACTCGGCAGAGGCTGATTTTACAACGATAACATTATCAATAATATTAGTTGGAAATAAATTCATTTGTATGGTGTTACGGTCAGGATCCAAACCAGGAATATCAATCCCATTCAAAGTGGTTTTTGTGTAACGGTCACCTAAACCGCGAACAAACACGTATTTGTCTCCCTGAATAGAAACACCAGGAACACTTTTTACGGCAGCTGCCACATTACTAGCACCAGTACTTTTTATGGCCTGAGAAGACAAACCGTCTAAAACTACCGCTGATTTTTTTTGCAGGTTTAAAACTGCGCTTTCAGTGTTTCTTTTGGTAGTTGTAGTAATGACAACCGTATCTAAAGAATTGGTTTCCATTAATACATCTAAAGTAAACACTTCATCATTTTTTATGACTACGTCTGAAATTTCTTTAGTAGCATACCCAACAAAAGAAAAAACCAATGTATAGGTACCTTCTTCTAGCTCTAGCTCATATTTTCCGTCAAAATCAGTAGTCACACCTTTTGAGGTACCCTTTACTAAAATGTTAGCAAAGGCCATAGGCTCATTAAATTCACCATCAATTACAGTCCCTGCCACTTTTCCTTGAGAAAAAGCCGTAGATGTAGCTGAGAAAAATATAACAAGAGCTAAGACTTTTAATATATGTTTCATATAATGTTTTATTAATCCAATGCCTACCTAGTAGACATTGGATTTATTTTTATGAATGAAAAGTATTTTTAGAATCCTAGGCCACCTGCTACATTAGAGTAGGTCCAGCTTAGATTAGATGTAGTAGCACCAACAGTTTGTGCTCCTTCTGTTACAGCAGTAGCAAAAGATCCAAATCCTGTTACTGTAACAGTATCTGCATTGTTTACAAAGATGTCTTCAACATTTGTTACTCCTGCAGGTAAAACAATTTCCCATGGGCCAAAAGTTAAGTCACCATTGTTGTAGTTTGTAGCAACGCCATCGTTATCTAATTCAACATCTTTGCCTGCAGGAAAACCGAAAGCATAGATGTTTTCAGTAAGGCCTTGAGCATTACTTCTATAATCTGCATACTCACCATTAGAAGTAACAGAGTTACCTATGATTGTAGCATTTCTTAAAGTAAATGCACCATTTGCAGTTCCTTCAGGACCATCAATTTCAAAAGCGTGGTCAGAAATATCTCCTAATACAACTACAGCATTTTCAATAGTACCAGAGTAAGCTTGGTCAATATCAATAGCGTCATCGCCTTGTGCCCAAACTAGTAAGTTTGAAGCGTTACAAGTACCACCGAAGAATTCTATACCGTCATCTACGTTTGCAACAACTTCGATATTATCAATTACAGTACCACTACCAACGCCACCTAAAGTAAGACCATTGATTTCGTTACCTTCACCGATTAATGCACCACCATGACGGATAGAAATGTATCTTAAACTTCCAGAGCTATCATTAGCAACTGTACCACCGTAAAGACCAAAAGTGTCATCAGCAGGAATTCCCTCAATTTGAGCTTCAGGAATGTCACCAGAGAAAGAACAAGGTGCGTTACCTAAAATGATTAAACCTCCCCAAAGACCTCTGTCATCTTGATCTAAGTTAGTACCGGAAGTTTGTCCACAAGTAATATTATCTGCAGTAGAAGTAAATATAATTGGTTCACTTGCAGATCCATTAGCGTTAAGTGTACCTCCTCTAGCTACAATTAATGCTGAAGCTAAAGAACCAGTTCCTGAAGAACCTTTAATAATGGTTCCAGGATTAATAGTTAAAGTTGCACCAGCAGGTACAACAACTTTCTGATTTAATTGATAAATGTTGTCGTTTGTCCAAACAGTTCCGTCAGCGATTTCACCAGTTACAGCTACTACAGGACACTCTGGGTCTGTACCACCACCTGGATTTTGGATTATTGTAGTCTCCTCAATAATAATAGGAGTATCATCATCTTTAAAACAACCAGTCAATACTAGTGTAGAAGCTACCAATGCGATTAAAAGTAATTTTTTCATTGAGTTAAAATTTTAGTAAACAATTTTTAGTTTTTATTGTGTTGCAAAGAAAGTGTGATATTCTCTTGAAGAGGTTACTCAATGATTAAAGTTTTGTGACCAAAAAGTTAGTTAAATGTTAGTTTAACATTAATTGAATTAGCATTAAAGTCACAATTTCTTAACATTGGGAAGAGTTATAAATACAAGCTGTTTTCCTAAACAATTCTTTGTCAATTTATTTATCTTGCATTCTTAATTTTAAGATATGAACTGGGAGCAATTATTGTCCTTAAGACGCTTTGGTGACGAGAATAAAAGATTGAGAAAAGAGCAAGATGAAACACGTGTTGGCTTTGAGGTAGATTATGATCGTATCATATTTTCTTCAGAATTTAGAAGTTTACAAGATAAAACGCAGGTTGTACCATTGTCTAAAACAGATTTTGTGCATACTAGATTAACCCACAGCTTAGAAGTTAGTGTTGTTGGGCGTTCTTTAGGTAGGCAAGTGGGTAAATTACTCTTAGAAAAACATCCGCATTTACAAAATGTACATGGTTACAAAATTAATGATTTTGGAGCCATAGTGGCAGCTGCTGCCTTAGCACACGATATTGGTAATCCTCCATTTGGTCATTCTGGAGAGAAAGCAATAGGCGCATATTTTAAGAATGGTAATGGAGCTCAATTCAAGTCAAAATTGACAGAAAAAGAATATCAAGATTTATGTGATTTCGAAGGTAATGCCAACGGTTTTAAGATCTTAACCGAGAGTAGAGCAGGAAGAGTAGGTGGTTTACGACTCAGTTACGCAACATTAGGTGCCTTTATGAAGTACCCTAAAGAATCTTTACCAAAAAAGCCGACGAATCATATCGTTGATAAGAAATATGGGTTTTTTCAAAGTGAAAAAGAGATGTTTGCTGCTGTTGCTGATGATTTAGGCTTAATTAAAAGAAGTGAAAAAAATTTAAGCTATAATAGACATCCTTTAGCGTATTTGGTCGAAGCCGCAGACGATATTTGCTATACCATAATAGATTTTGAAGACGGCATAAACTTAGGCTTAATTGAGGAAGATTATGCCTTAGAGTATTTAATTAAGCTTGTAAAGGGTCGAATAATAACCAAAAACTACAATGCCCTTCAAACTACCGAAGATAGGGTTAGTTATTTGAGAGCATTGGCTATTAGTACCTTAATTGATGAAGCTGCATCAATTTTTATGAAAAATGAAGAGGCCATTTTAAATGGAAAATTTAAAACATCACTTCTAGACGTTAGTCAGTACAAGGCACAAATAACCGATATTATTAATTTAAGTATAAAGAAGGTTTACCGATCAAAAGAGGTTATAAATAAGGAGATTGCAGGATACGAAATATTAAATCAGCTGCTTAATGCCTACGGAAAGTTAGCCTTAAATGTATATAACGATAGTTTGTCTAATTATGATAAATTATTACAAAATCTTTTACCAGAAACCGTAGGTTTAGCTGACAAATCCCTTTATGACAATTTACTTTCAGTATGTCTGTTTATTTCAAAACTCTCAGATACAAATGCTATGTTATTGCATAAAAAACTGAAAGGCAATATTTTATAAAGTGCATTTCATCGAATAATTTTGTTTTTTGCCGATATATTATTTTACTTTATGTCATAATTAGCCCCAAAAATACCTACTTATGAGAAATAATATACTCGGAGGCTTAGTCATTTTTGTAGTTGTATTGACGTGCCTATTAATGCTAGATGATATTTCTAATGTTCAAAATCAACCAGTTAAAAGCGATACCGTTCAGATTGAACAAATTGAAGGTGAAACAGATTTAGCTATTGTTGAGGACAGAGAGTAATTGTTCAACTTTTTTTCTAATTGAAGTTGAATCCAGTTGTTGAAGTTGTTGTAATTGGTGAACCGAACCATGCTCAATAAATTGGTCTGCAATACCTAAAACTTCAACATTTTGCTTATAATCATGTGAATTTGCAAAGGCCAAAACAGAAGATCCAAAACCTCCCACAATTGTTCCATCTTCTATAGTTACAATGGTTTTGTGTGACTTGAAAATTTCGTGCAACAAGCTTTCATCTAATGGTTTTACAAATTGCATGTCGTAATGTGATACATCCAAATCTACAATAGCATCTTCAACATTTTTAGCCATAGTACCAATTGATAATATGGCTAAATCTTTTCCTTGCTTAAGACATTCTCCTTTACCTATTTCAATTTTATCAAAAGGTTGTTTCCACTCTAGAATATGACCTTTACCACGAGGGTAACGTATAGCAATCGGAAAATCAATTCCTAGTTGTACCGTGTACATTATGTTCCGCAACGCTACTGCATCTCTTGGTGCAAAAATCACCAAATTAGGCACACAATTAAGATATGCTAAGTCAAAAACACCATGATGTGTTGCACCATCTTCACCAACTAAGCCAGCTCTGTCTAAGCAAAAAACTACAGGTAGATTTTGCAAAGCTACATCATGTATAACTTGGTCATAGGCACGTTGTAAAAAAGTAGAATAAACATTACAAAATGGGATTAGCCCTTGTGTAGCCATACCAGCAGCCAGTGTTACTGCGTGTTGCTCGGCAATGCCTACATCAAAAGCACGATCAGGAAAAATAGCCATCATATATTTTAAGGAGCTACCTGTTGGCATAGCTGGTGTAATGCCAATAATTTTTTCGTTGTTCTTGGCAAGTTCTACGATAGTTTCACCAAAAACATCTTGATATTTAGGTGGCTCACTGATATTTGATTTAGTGATAAGTTCGCCCGTTGAAGCATTAAATTTTCCAGGGGCATGATATTTAACCTGGTCTTCTTCAGCTTGCTTTAATCCTTTGCCTTTAGTGGTTATAATGTGTAAAAACTTAGGCCCTTTCACTGTTTTCAATCGCTCTAGTTCAGAAATTAATAACGGTAAATTATGACCATCTATTGGTCCTGAATAATTAAAGTTTAAGGCTTCAAAAATATTATCTTGTTTTTCAGTTCCTTTTTTTACGTTGGTTAAATATTGTTTGAGAGCACCGACGCTTGGATCTATACCAATCGCATTATCATTAAGAATAACCAAAAGGTTGGTATCTGTAACTCCTGCATGGTTAAGACCTTCAAAGGCCATTCCACTAGCGATAGAAGCATCACCAATTACTGCGATATGATGTTTGTTCTCACCTTTGAGTTGCGATGCAATAGCCATACCTAAAGCTGCCGAAATTGAAGTAGAAGAATGGCCAACACCAAAAGTATCGTAAATACTTTCACTGCGTTTTGGGAAACCACTAATACCGTTAAGCTGTCTGTTGGTTTCAAAACTATCCTTTCTACCAGTTAAAATTTTGTGACCATACGCTTGGTGACCTACATCCCAAATCAATAAATCTTCAGGTGTATTAAATACATAATGTAGGGCAATAGTCAATTCTACAACCCCTAAGCTAGCACCCAAATGGCCTTCTTTAATAGCAACAACATTGATGATAAACTCACGTAATTCTTTAGCTAATTGAGGTAAATCTTCAGCTTTAAGTTGACGTAAATCTTCTGGTAAGTTTATATGTTTTAAAAATGAATCCATCGCTATGCAAATGTACTATTTGAAATTCTAATTTTTTAATTGAATTAGAATCGTATTTTTACATTAATGATAAATCCTTTTGACGATACTTATTTTATGAAGAAAGCGCTTCAAGAAGCTGAAGTTGCTTTCGAAAAAGGGGAAATTCCTGTTGGTGCTGTAATTGTGATTGAGGACAGAATTATTGCAAGAACACATAATCTTACGGAATTACTCAATGATGTTACAGCTCACGCCGAAATGCAAGCTATAACTTCAGCAGCCAATTTTTTAGGAGGAAAGTATTTAACAAAATGTACATTGTACGTAACATTGGAGCCTTGTCAAATGTGTGCTGGCGCTTTGTATTGGAGTCAAATCTCAAAGGTTGTCTATGGAGCTTCAGACCAGCAACGTGGGTTTATGACGATGGGAACAAAATTGCATCCTAAAACAAAAGTTGTTGGTGGGATTTTAGCAGATGAAGCATCAGAATTGATGAAACGATTTTTTATTGAAAAACGAAATTTGAATTGAAACGAGTAGTATGCACAAGATATTAGTGTTCGTAATCTTACTATTTGCATTAAATTGTAAGTCTACAGAAAATCAGGCAAAAATGGAAAAAGAAGATTTTATCTTGATAGGTAAAGGTAATCTTTATGGCTCAGGATCTGAAGGCATAGAAAAGCAGAATTTAGTGATTACATCTTCTGAAGAATGGAAAGCGGTACTTAATAAATTGAATGCCGTTAATAGTGTCTCTGATAGTTTTTCAGAAACAAAAGTTGACTTTTCAAAGTATACTATAATTGCAGTTTTTGATGAGGTAAAGAATTCAGGAGGCCATGCTTTAGACCTGATTATTCAAGAGGCTAAAGACAAGGTTTTAATTGAGGTGTTGCGAAAATCACCAGATGGTATAGCAACTTCAGTTATAACACAACCTTATTATATTGTTAAATTACCAAAGAGAGAATTGCCAATAGTTTTTGAATAATAAAAAACGCCCAACCAAAGGTTGAGCGTTGAAACTGTAATAAAAATAAAGTATATCTTAAAGAATGCTCACATTAGCGGCAACCATTCCTTTTCTTCCTTCTTCTTCGGTGTACTCTACATTGTCGCCTTCACGTAGCTCTAAACCATTAAGGTTAGATACGTGTACGAAAATGTCTTTTCCTGTTTCTTCGTTGGTAATGAATCCAAATCCTTTTGAATCATTAAAAAATTTAACTGTTCCAGTCATTGTAAATAAATAAAAATTAAAACACAAATGTAATATATTAACCAACACGCAAGGTTAATAAATCGTTTTATTTTAAATAATTGAAAATTAATTACTTAGTTTAGAACTTATTTTCTCTTTGGTTTTCGCGCATTTTATCTAGATTTTCCTTGGTAAGCATATAGTCCTTTACATCTTTGCCTTTCCACCTATAATAGGAAAACAAAGGAAATACCACTAAGAATAATCCTAAAACACCAAAACCTATGAGTTTTTGGGCGTAATCTACATTTAAAATGAAGCCACAGAGGATGCTTATTATTGACGCGATAAAAGCAACTAGAGTTATGTAGTGAATTAGTTTCATTAAGATGTAAAATTAATCAATTCGCGACGATAGGCGGTTAAAAGTTTAGATTTTGAAACAAAACCGTAGTATTTGTTGTCTTTAATTACTGGTAAGTTCCAAGCGCGAGAGGTTTGAAACTTCTTCATTACTTTTTCCATTGAGTCACTTTCGTAGTAAATAATTTCTGGTGGTTTTTGCATAAATGTTTGTACGGTTGTGGAATTGTACAAAGCTTGATCGAACATCACAGAACGAATATCATCCAATAAAATAATACCAATAAAATTTCTATACTCATCTGTTACAGGAAACAAATTCCGGTTGGATTTTGAAACGCCATTTTTAAGCATATCACCCAACGTCATATCAGGATGAAGCGCAACAAAATTTTGTTCAATAACAGAATCTAATTTCATCAAAGTTAATACGCTTTTGTCTTTGTTTTGAGTTAGCAAAGCACCTTTTTCTAAAAGTTCCTTGGTATAAATAGTATGATCCAGACCATTTTTATTAATGATGAAAGACATCGAAGCCGTTATCATCAATGGTACAAACAATTCGTAACCACCAGTAATTTCAGCTATTAAGAAAATAGCGGTAAGTGGTGCGTGCAAAACACCTGCAATTAAGCCAGCCATTCCTATTAAGGTAAAGTTGGCTTCGGATACCGAAAAGCCCAATCCGCAATGGTTAATCACTTTGGCGACCACGTTTCCTAATGCGCTTCCCATTACTAGTGTTGGAATGATAATTCCACCTGTTCCACCAGCAGCAAATGTTGTGGTCATTGCAATCGCTTTAAAAATGGTAATACCAAATAGCAGACCGATTACAATCCAAATATTATCCAAATGAGAATCAAAAGGTGTATTACCTAGGGCTTCAATATCATTGCCTAGCATTAGGTTATTAATAAAACCAAAACCTTCACCATAGAGTGGTGGGATGAAAAATAACATTGCACCAATGGACAAACCACCAATAATTAGGCGATGTCTAGCAGATTTCAACTTATTGAAAAGCGATGTAATCCCAAAGTAAATCTTTGAAAAATAAATGGATGCAATACCAGTTCCAATACCCAATAAAATATAAAAAAGTGTGTCTTTTATGGCGAACTTATCCGTAACAGTAAAATCGAAAAGAACACTATCTCCCAAAAAGAAGTAGGATGTAATTACTGATGATACAGACGCAATTAAAAGTGGTAAGAGTGAAGCAAACGTTAAGTCTAAACTAAAAACTTCAATCGCAAAAATAATAGCTGCGATTGGCGATTTAAAAATGGACGCAATGGCACCAGCGGAAGCACAAGCAATTAATAAGCTTCGTGTTTTTCTGTCTATATGAACCAACCTACTCAAGTTAGAACTCATCGCAGATGCCGATAAAATGGCTGGCCCTAACAACCCAACCGAACCACCAAAGCCCACGGTTAATGGTGCTGTAATGAGTGGAAAATAAATGTTCTTTTTATTGATAATGCCATCTCGCTTAGACAAGGCAAACAAAATGGTTGGGATAGCGTGCGTACTTGGTTTTTTTGAAATATACTTTACGAAGAGATAGACCAATAAAAGTCCGACTATAGGTAAAATAAAGTAGATGCTATTTTGAGATAGGATAATTCCTTTTTCAAAAATAGCTTCTATGGTAAATGTGATGTTTTTAATAAACACCGAAATCAATCCAGATAGCAATCCAATGATCAAGCTCAGCAAAAACACAAAATTCTTTTCAGAGATATACTTGTATCTCCAAATCAGTAATCGTTTTATGAATTTTGATTTAGTTGGCATAGTTTAAAGCTAATAAAAATAACCGTTATTCCTGCGCAGGCAGGAATCTAATCTCTAACTATTTTTTTCACTTTAATTTGGATTCCTGCAATGGTAGGAATGATAAAATATCTATAGGCTTAACTTTAAATTAAGTTCTTCTAGTTGTTCTTTGTCAATTGGTGCAGGTGCGTCTATCATTACATCTCTACCAGAGTTATTTTTAGGGAAAGCAATAAAATCTCTTATGGTTTCTTGTCCACCTAAAATAGCAACCAATCTATCCAACCCAAATGCGATACCTCCGTGTGGTGGCGCACCGTATTCAAAAGCATCCATTAGGAAGCCAAATTGAGCTCTAGCTTCTTCTTCAGAGAAACCAAGATGTTTCAACATAATAGCCTGTGTCGCTTTATCGTGTATACGAATAGAACCACCTCCAATTTCATTTCCATTTAATACTAAATCGTAAGCATTGGCCTTTACTTCCCCTGGTTTAGAATCTAATAATTCTAACTGTCCTGGTTTTGGAGAAGTAAATGGATGGTGCATTGCGTGGTAACGCTCAGTATCTTCATCCCATTCCAACAATGGGAAATCCATAACCCAAAGTGGTGCAAATTCATCTGGTTTACGCAAACCTAAACGTTCTGCTAATTCCATACGTAAGGCACTTAATTGTGCTCTCACTTTATCGGTGTTTCCAGAAAGCACACAGATTAAATCACCAGCTTTTGCTCCAGTAACTTCTGCCCATTTTGCCAAATCGTCTTGATCGTAGAATTTATCTACCGAAGATTTAAAGGTACCATCGTCGTTACAACGGCAATATACCATACCTAAAGCACCGACTTGTGGGCGCTTTACCCAATCGATAAGTTTGTCTATGTCTTTTCTGGTGTAGCTATTCCCACCAGGAACGGCAATACCAACGACCAATTCAGCGGAATTGAATACGTTAAAATCTTTGTGTTGTGCAACCTCGTTTAATTCACCAAACTGCATCCCAAATCGAATATCTGGTTTGTCGTTACCATACAAACGCATAGCATCATCGTACAATATTCTCGGAAATTTATCAACGTCTACACCATTGATTTCTTTTAATAAATGACGTGTTAAGCCTTCAAACGTATTTAAAATATCTTCTTGTTCTACAAACGCCATTTCGCAGTCTATTTGTGTAAACTCTGGCTGGCGGTCTGCACGTAAATCTTCATCTCTAAAACACTTTACAATCTGAAAGTACTTATCCATTCCACCTACCATTAACAACTGCTTAAAGGTTTGTGGCGATTGTGGTAAAGCATAGAATTGACCTTCATTCATACGAGAAGGCACCACAAAATCACGAGCACCTTCTGGTGTAGATTTAATTAAATATGGTGTTTCTACTTCAATAAAACCTTCAGAAGACAAATAATTACGGGTTTCTTGTGCTACTTTATGTCTAAAAATTAAACTGTTTTTTACAGGATTACGACGAATATCCAAGTAACGGTATTTCATTCGTAAATCGTCACCACCATCCGTAGAATCTTCAATAGTAAAAGGTGGCGTTTTAGAGTTATTTAAAACTTTTAATTCTGAAACTAAAACTTCAATATCACCTGTTGGAATATTAGGATTTTTTGAAGCACGTTCTTGTACTTTTCCAGTTACTTGAATCACAAACTCACGACCCAGTTTTTGGGCTTTTTCCAAAATTTCCTTTGGTGTTTGTTCTTCATCAAAATATAATTGGGTAAGGCCATAACGGTCTCTTAAATCTACATATACCATAAACCCTTTATCTCTAATACCTTGTACCCAACCAGCAAGTGTTACTGTTTCGTTACTATGAGTGGCTCTTAACTCACCACAATTATGACTTCTGTACATACTGAAAAATTAAATGTTTTGCCAAAAATTAGCCTTTGGCAAATAGGTTGCAAATTTAATCAACTTAAGGGATATAAAAATAAAAAGCCTCAACAATTGTTGAGGCTTTTCTGCTATTAATCTAACCTTATAATTAAATTTTAAGGTTGTTTTTTTATAATAGAAAAAATTTAATGTTGTGGCTCTATTCTTTTATCCATATTAAATGGCTCTTGTAAATCTGTTTCAGTTTCTGTACTTGCTACACGGTCTTTGTGCATCCACATTTTTAATCTTACACTTAGGAAGAATAAGATTGGTACTACAATAAGTGTTAGGAATGTAGCGATTAAGAGACCATAAATTACTGTCCAAGCCAAAGGTCCCCAGAATACTACGTTATCACCTCCCATATAAATGTTAGCGTCAAAATCTGAAGCCAGCGTAAAGAAGTTAATATTAAGTCCTATCGCTAGTGGAATTAAGCCTAATATAGTTGTAATTGCCGTTAATAATACAGGTCTAAGACGTGCTTTACCAGCTTTAACAATACTTTCGTATAAGTGTTCTTTAGTTAGATATTGGTCTTCATCTAGATCGAGTTGGTTTTTCTTTCTATCAATAAGAAGTTGAGCATAATCTAATAATACCACACCGTTATTTACTACAATTCCTGCAAGTGAAATAATACCAACCATCGTCATCATAATAACGAAAGCACTTCCTGATAACACTATACCTCCAAACACTCCGATAAAACTCAAGAAAATAGCAAGCATAATAATTGCTGGTTTAGAAATGGAATTAAATTGGAAAATTAATATGAAGAATATCAATGCCAAACCAGTAAAAAATGCACCCATTAAGAAAATCATCTGTTTGTTCTGCTCTTCAATCTGCCCAGTGTAATCAATTTTGATACCTTCTGGAAGCCCTTTATAACTCAGCATTTCATTCTGAATCTGATTTACAATAGCTCCTGCATCTGTATAACCAGGAGCTAAAGCAGAATATACTGTAACCACACGCTTAGTGTCTTTGTGTTTTATGGCACTGAACCCAGAATTATTTTTGTGTTTAGCGACAGCAGATAACGGTATTTCTTTAATCTGACCAGTGTTATCTCTAAACGTAATATTCTGATTAAAAAGCGCACTTGTATTATATCTATTGTCTTTGTTGAATCTTACATAGATATCAAAATCGTCACCATCTTCTTTGTAAATACCAGCTTTAGCACCAAAAATTGAATTACGTAATTGGTCACCTATTTGCTTAGCACTAACACCAAGTTCACCAGCTTTTTCTCTATCAACTTCAACAATCATTGAAGGTTTATCTTTGTTGACATCGATTTTAAGCTCATCAATACCAGCAATATTTTTAGAGTTAATAAACTCACGCATTTGCTCTGCGGTTACAATAAGTTCATCATAATCGCTACCTTCAATTTCAATATTGATAGGTGAACCAGCAGGTGGTCCGTTGGCATCTTTTTCAACTGAAATCAGAACTCCTGGATAAATACCAACCAAAGCTTCCTGTACTTTTTGGCGTAGGATCTCACTATCTTCACCACGACGGTATTTGTACTCGCGCATTGAGGCAGTAATCTTGGCTTTATGAGGCATTTCTGCAGCAGATCCACCATCGGTTTGTGGATT
>JASBSA010000087.1 GCA_030149175.1 Winogradskyella sp.
ATGGCTTGATATATTTATTATTTAGAAGTTTCATTGGAGTCTTTCGTTTATAATAGTTTTAACGATATCTACAGCAACAGTGTTGTATTTATTGTTTGGTATAATGATATCGGCATATTCTTTCATTGGTTCTATAAACTGCTGGTGCATTGGTTTTAAGGTGTTTTGATACCTCGTTAACACTTCGTCTATATCTCTCCCACGCTCAGTAATATCCCTCTTTAAGCGACGAATAAGGCGTTCGTCAGAGTCTGCGTGTACAAAGATTTTGATATCAAATAATTCTCTTATTTCTGGGTGAGATAAAATAAGAATACCTTCAACAATCATTACTTTTCTTGGCTGAGTTACTATAACATCACCTGTTCGATTGTGCTTAACGAAAGAGTATACAGGTTGGTTAACAGCTTTCCCTTTTTTAAGGTCTTTGAGGTGCTTTTCTAAAAGTTCAAAATCAATAGAACGCGGATGGTCAAAATTAATTTTCACACGTTCTTCAAAACTCAAATGGGAAGTATCTTTGTAATAAGAATCTTGAGAGATGACACCGACTTCGCCTTCTGGAAGTTCTTGTAGAATTGTATTAACAACCGTGGTTTTTCCACATCCTGTTCCGCCACCAATTCCGATTATAAGCATTGTAAATGTTTAGATTTAGTTAGTTCTGCAAAGTTAGCTAAATAAGCCTAGTTTTTAATGACTTTTGTCACATCTTCTGTGGTAATCATTTTACCAAAGTTATTTCCCCAACTGTTGTTTATATAATTCATAACATCTGCAACTTCTTCATTGCTTAAGCCTAGTGGTGCCATAACACTGTTATAGGTAATACCATTAACAACAATTTCTCCCGACATGCCATTTTTTATGCCTTTGATACTTTCTTCCTGATTGTTTTTTAGATAGTCTGATTGTGCTAATGGCGGAAACACTTTTGGTGCTCCTTCACCATTGCTCATGTGGCACGTTATGCATAAATCATTATAAACTAATTTTCCACGCTCTATACTAGCCTTTACATCTGGGTCTTTTTGAGTTTGGGTAGTTTTAATAGAATAATCTGCATTATTTTTTTTCTTATTGTTAGAATTACAGGAAACCACCAATATAGCGATGAATAAAATTTTATAAGCTCTTATCATTTTCTCAATAACTTTACGATTCCTAAATTTTCTACTCCAACATAAATATAGCCATCTGGACCTTGTTCAACAGACCTTACTCTACCAATGCCATCCAGTAACTTTTCTTCCTTAATGATCTTACCATCTTTTAAGGTGCACATGTCCAAGTACTGAAATTTTAGTGAACCAACTAGCAAATTACCGTTCCAATCACCATATTTGTCGCTATCTATAAAGGCCATGCCGCTTGGTGCTATTGAAGGATCCCAATAATGAAGGGGTTGTTCCATGCCTTCTTTTTCGGTAATTTCTGTGAACTTTGTACCACTGTAATTAACTCCATAACTAATAACAGGCCAACCGTAGTTTTTACCAGCCTTTATAATATTGATTTCATCACCACCTTTTGGGCCATGCTCGTGCGTCCATATTTCGCCTGTCTTTGGGTGTATACTCATGCCTTGAGGGTTTCTATGTCCATAAGAGTAAATGGCTTTTTTGGCATTGGACTGCTCTAAAAAAGGATTGTCTTTTGGAATTGTGCCATCATAATTAATACGGTAAATTTTGCCACAGTCTCTGGTGATATCTTGTGGGTTTTCATCACGATTTCCTCTGTCACCAATAGAGAAAAACAGATATCCGTTTTTATCAAATTGAAGTCGAGAACCAAAATGTTGTCCTTTTCTTGAGTTTGGTTCAGCTTTGTATAGTACTTTCCAATTTGTGATTGTCATATCATTAAATTTTGCTGATGCAATTGTAGTGTTGCCACCATCTCCTTCGCCATCTGATGATGCATAAGAAAAAAAGACAAGGTTATTGTCTTTGTAATTAGGATGAAGTACAACATCCATAAAGCCACCTTGACCCCTTACATACATTTCGGGTAATCCAGATATTTCAGTTTTTTTTACCATCTTTAAAATGGATTAATTGTCCCGCTTTCTCTGTAATGAGCATAGCTCCGTCTGGTAAAAATGTAAAACCCCATGGGATGCTTAAATTTGAAACAACAACCTCATGACTATTTTTGGTATTAGTTGGGTTTTTATCTTGAGCACAAGTAAGTATGCTTAATAGTATTAATCCTATTATTGGAAATCTTAATTTCATAATTAAAAACGAAAATTTAATATCAATTTTTAAAGTTAGAAAAATGTTATTGGATTGTAAAGAAAAACTCTATATTTGCAGTCCTAAAATTGGTAACCACATTTTTCGGGGTGTAGCGTAGCCCGGTTATCGCGCCGCGTTTGGGACGCGGAGGTCGCAGGTTCGAATCCTGCCACCCCGACTTTAATGAAAAAGCTCAGCACTAGCTGAACTTTTTTGTTTATATCAACATTGAATGTTTAATAATTTATAAGACAGTTCCGGAAATAATAACTACACTTATTAAAACAACGAGTACAACACCTATTACTCTTGCACCAATTATGGTTGTTTTATCCTTTTGAAAAAGATAGTCTCTCCTTTTTTCATTTCTTTCCTTTATAAACTTCATCTCTCCTAATTTTTTTGATTCTATAAAAGATAAGGTTTTTCTGGCTTTAGAACAAGTTAAAAAAGGTTAAAGCTAAGTATCTTGAGACTTTTTAAGTCTAAACTTTTATAAGATTTTGTTAATATTTTCTACACTAAATAATAGTCTGTGGTTTATTTTTTTGTTTGGTCGATTATTTTTCACTAGGAGTTTGGTTTTTTTTAGATTAACACTTTGAAAATAAAAATCTATGTTAACCTTTGTTGTTCCAATAAAAAGTGAGCGTGTTTCGGGTGATTGGTTGGAATTTTGTAAACTAGTAGAAAGGACTTTTAAATCCATATGTAATCAGACTGATCAAAATTTTAAACTTGTTGCGGTTTGCCATGAAATCCCACAAATAGACTTTTCGCATAAAAATATTCACTATTTAAAGGTTGATTTTGAGCCACCAATCAAAAAAGATGGAGAGAGTGACGACAGCATTAATAAGCGAAGAGAGTTAGATAAAGGAAAAAAATTAAAGCTTGGTGCTAAATACTCAAAAGAAAAATTTGATACTGATTACGTAATGACTGTAGATTCAGATGATTATGTTAGTAATCGAATAGTTGCATATGTCAACAGCGAAAAAAAAGATATACCTGGTTGGTATACTAAAAATGGTTATTTACATTTTGAAGGCAAATCCTTTTTGTTTGCAACGTTTAAGTTTAGCTATCTATGTGGAAGCTCAATAATAGTAAAACCAGATTTATTAAAGTATTTCTTTGAGGTGGACCCTGTTTTATATTTCGATCATCGCTTAACGGTATTAGACAATCGTACAGAACTCAACCCTTTGCCATTTTATGGTGGCATATATAGTATAGCAAATGGAGAAAACCATTTAATGCATGTAAGGAACATAAAAAAGTTCAATAATCACAAAGGATGGCTGTCTTCCAACGGATTAAAGCGTATTGTGACAAAGCTAAAAAATTATCGTTTTCGTTTTATTACTAATAGTATTAGAAAGGAATTTAGTTTTTACAGCTAGTGTTACTCAACTCTTACATAGTTTTCCGAATAAATTCTATTACCGTATTCATCGAGTTCTATTTGCTGAAATTTATCTGGTGAAAGTTCAAGATCAAAAACAAATTCCTTTTTTTCATCAATAACTTCTTCCATTACTTTAGATCCAAAATCAAGCACTTCGGTTAATTTATCGCCGTCATATTCATAGGTTCCAAAACCAAACCATTCAGAAGAGTCGGCAGCTCTATGTTTACACCACATAACTTTAGTGTCCGTATACATTTTTATTTGTCTAAATTCTGGATCCATTTCAAAAGAGTCAACAACGACATTATCTTTATAATTATAAAATCC
>JASBSA010000092.1 GCA_030149175.1 Winogradskyella sp.
GCAGATTCAAGCTTATTTATATATTTTATGACGTCTTTTTTATCATTTAAAAAATGGATATAGCCTAAAACATCAATAAATAACAATGCATTAACTAAAAAGTAGTTGAAGCTTTTGGAAATAAAACTAACATCGATATGAATGCGCTTATGAATCATTTTTTCTAGCAATCTATCGCTAGAAGCTTCGCCAAAAAGCTCTTCAAAAAAAGAGCGTTCGTTTTCGCCTACGGTCTTATAATAAGTAACAAGCTTATCTATGAATGTATCGTTAGTATAACCTTCACTTAAGTGAATATGATAAAAACACAGCAGCAGATTTATTTTACTTCGTTCTTCTTCTGTAAAATCAAAGGATTGGTCTACAAATGATAATGTTGAAATATTGCTGCCATAAATAAACCCAGTTTGTCTTAGTTTATGGTAGAATTCTAATGTGTCTATATCTGCCAGACTTTGATCTGATAGGTCTTTTAGAAGTTTTTTTATCCAGCCCTTTGCTGATGGATTCATGGCAATGCTATTACGATATAAAGATACTTTTTATATCTAAAAAACGACCATATTTCAAATTTTTTGAAAAAAATATAAAACCAACGTCTTCATTTTTCCGTAGGTATTGTAGACCAATTATAAAATTAGTTTTACAGTGGTTGCGTATATTTTTTTAGCTGATGTATTGTTGGTAACAATAGATATATATAACAAGAAGGTTTTTATAAATGAGAACAATCTATAGTCTTAGGGGTCAACACTTAGTTTGTGGGGAAGCAAATTAAGTTTGGTTGATTGGTTGCTAACAAAAAAGATTAACTGCTGATTACAGTTAATCGGTATCATTGAAAATTTGATACTTTTTGAGTTTTTTTGTTAGTGAAACACCCATGCGAAAGTGTGGGTGTTTTTTATCGTTCTTTTGAGGCTAATGTAATCTGTTTTCCAAAAATTCCAGTTACACCAGCAGCTACACCACCAACAATCCCTGTTACCAGCATTAAAGCATAAGGATTTCCGCCAAGAGGTAATAATACGGCTATGCGTTTTGCTAGAGTATAATCGTTGCCGCTACTAAGAATAAAACTATAGATGCCCCAAAATACGAGTATGGCTAAAAAGGGTACAAAAAACACGGCCGTTTTTTTTAATGGAATGAATAACGATGTTGCTAAAGCGGCTGTCATAACTGACCACCAAGGCAGAAAATTCGATAATAGAATTGCTAATACTATAGTTGCAAAAAAGTTGATGATATTGTTCTTCATTAGTTTTTTGGTGTTAAGGTTTGTGTTCCAATTATGCTATTGTTAGCTTTATTGGATTGCAAAAAGTTGAGTTGATGATATTTTCCCGCAGCCCAATCATCTATAAAATTGTCATAATATTTACTACCTGGATTTCCAGATTGTCCACCAGGATAAATACCGATAGCAGTTGGAGGTGAGGTCATCTCAACAATCATTCTCCAAGAAGGGCCATGGTTTTCTGAAGTGGCGTTAACGATATTTCGATCTCCACCTATAGGAATATCAAATCTTGAAAATGCAGGCAATGCTTGCAGTAGATGACCAGCATAAGTAGCTTTGTAGTTAGCCCATTTGTAGTCGCCTCTTTCTTTTTTAATTTCTTCTAATCGTGCAGCAGCTTCTTTAAAGGCAATTAAAAATAAATCTTTAGCTGTTTCAGTTTTATCTTTGGTTTCTACAATATCCATAAGCTCATGATTGCCATGATTTTTCAAAAGATAAATAGTTTGATAGGTAAACGGTGCGTCTAAAGCAGTGTCTTCAACGTCAAATTCATCCCAAACCAAATTATAGAGTTTGCCATACCACTGCCTAAAAATACTTGGGCCAACTTCATCAATATCGTTATTAAATTTCCATGCTTTTATTTCGTTGTAAATTACTTTTTCTTCTTCGGAGAGAGAGGAAGCGTCCATATTTGCTAACATGTATGGCACAATTTCAGAAGCTTTAAGATTGTAGTTGTTATTGTGTAGATTTTTAAAATCGTCAACACTGAATTTTTCTTTAGAATTAAAAAAATCATTAATAACCCTATTCCTATACGTTTCGTAACCATCATTAAACACATAATAAGGGTAGTTTTCATCTACAGGATGCTGATTGGCAGAACTCACAAAACCGCGTTCAGGATTTTTGGTGTGTGCATTAAATTGTTGAGGTATGTAGCTTTGCCAATCATTTTCAGGATTGCTACCATCCATTAAAAACTTACCTTGCCCTTCCCATTTATTTGGAAACTTTCCTTGAATCCAAAGTGCAATATCGCCTTCGGTGGAAGCAAAGACAAAGTTTTGAGCAGGAGCGTTCCAGTATTTTAATGCTTTAACATAGTCATCGTAATTCTTTGCCTTATTGAGTTTTATGAAGGTTTTTTGGTTGTTGCCACCCTCGTGCCCAATCCATTTCATGGCATAGCCAGAACGTTTATTTTCAGACATAAAATTCTTATCATAAACAACAGGGCCGTGATGTGTGTAAAGTACAGTATCCTTATAGTTTTCTTTTCCTCTTATCTTAATGTCTTCTACTCGTATAGAGACATCTTTCCATTGGCCATCATATTTGTATTTGGTTCGGTCTTCATTAAATTCAATTTTATACCAGTCAATCAAGTCTCTTGTAGCGTTGGTTTCTCCCCAAGCAATATATTGGTTAAAGCCCGAAATAACGCTCAGTGCACCAGGAATAGTCGCACCAAATGCATTATGGTTAGGAGTGCTTAGCTGCATCACAAACCAAATGGAAGGTAAGTTAAGTCCGAGATGCGGATCGTTCGCCAGAATAGGATTTCCAGTTGTTGACTTATCACCTGACACTGCCCAGTTATTACTTCCGTTATCTGGATTTGGTTTTGAAATTGTTTCTGTGATGGTATCTAATACAGTCTGACTGTTTGGCAAAGGTGTTTGTGGTACATCTATAAAACTCCAATCGGTTTCTTTTGGTATTACAGGATCAGTAATATCAAAATAATCAGGAAATAATAGATCGAAATTTTCTTTTCCGAGCAAGCGTAATGCGTTTGTGTTCTCCAGGTCATCATCATAACCAGCCAGCATTTTTGTCATGTACATTAGTAGCAATGCTGTTTTTTTGGGTGTCCAAGCTTCTGGTTGGTAATCTAGTAGTTTATATTCAACAGGGTAATCTTCAGGCTTTAGTTGTTTTATGTATGCATTAACACCATCTGCATAATCCTGAATATAGCTTAACGTTTCTTTGTCGAGTTTTTCCATGTAAGCTATGGCTTGGTCTGCACCATAACCCATACCTCTACGACGCTCTGTACGGTCATAGTTCAGTGCTTTTTCACCAATAATTTCCGATAATCTACCAGCAGCAGCAAAGGTTTGAAATTCTAGTTGCCATAAACGATGCTTAGCAGTTAAGTAGCCTTGTGCTTTGTAGAGGTCACT
Organism: Winogradskyella sp.; assembly: GCA_030149175.1. Taxonomy (GTDB): domain Bacteria; phylum Bacteroidota; class Bacteroidia; order Flavobacteriales; family Flavobacteriaceae; genus Winogradskyella. The sequence goes on from JASBSA010000092.1 coordinate 3,442, forward strand.
TTCGTTTTGAGCAAAGACATGTGGTATAAGTTGTTCATCATAGTGCACAGTTACCTTGTCTTTTAATCCAGGAATACTAACAATCCCTTCTATAGATTCGGTTGTTTCATTTTGCCAAATACCAGAATATGGATTTAAAAATTTACCGATTGGCGGTATAGCGCCTAGTTTGGTATTGAGAACAAAAAATATTCCTATCGTAAAAACGAAGGACATGATGAGTTTAGCGTATTTCATAAAGCGTGTGTAATTACTTTTGAAAAATACTAAATAATTCTGAAGCCTAAAAAATGAATTTTCTTAACGAAGAACGAGTTTCTTTACAATCTCTTTACCCACAGACTCGTTAAGCATTTTTACTATTTTTTCATTGCCGTAGCTTAGCTCTTCTCGTAGAACACTAGAGCTTAATTGTACATATAGCGTTTCGTGTTTAAGTTCTATAGCAGTGGTGTAATTGTTAACTCCGTTTCCCATAAGATTTGCCCATGCCTCACGCACATTGACTTTGTCTAAACCAGCTTCTAAATTGTTGGTTTGTACAAATTCTTTTAGTATGTCTTCAATAGGACGGTTATCGTTATTTCGTTTTGCCATTTATCTTACTACATTGTTTAGTCAATATCCAATTGTATTGGAGTATAACGTTTGTATAAATATACGGTGTTATTTTGATTACTAACTTTTAAGTGCATTTCGGAGGCTTCTAAAACAGTTTCTTTCCACTTTGAAAAAGGAGTACTGTAATAGAGATTTAGACTATCGTTTTCAAGTTTAATAATTAGCTTTTCAGCATCGTCAGAGGTAAAATAGGTATCGTTGATACCAGGTTTAAGTTTCTTTCTGAAACCTTGTAGACTGTCATTGATGCTTATATAGTCTATGGTTTCGTTAAATTGATATTGCTTTTTTATGCCATTTTCTAAAGTGACTTCTTCTATTTCCCAATACCCATTAAGATGCTTTATGTAGATTTCAGGATTTTCAGAACAACTAAAGACCAGAAGTAGAATTATGAAACAAACCTTCTTCATAGTTTAAAGGTTTTATAGGATTGATGAATCTGTTTAATAACATTTTCTGTTCGGTCGGCATGCGTATCACTAATAAAAATTTGCCCAAAATGCTTATCATCGACTAAGCTGATAATTTGCGCTACTCTGTTTTCATCTAACTTATCAAAAATATCATCCAAAAGTAAAATAGGCGACACACCACTTTGTTGTTTTATGAAATCGAACTGCGCTAATTTCAATGCTATTAAAAATGATTTTTGTTGTCCTTGACTTCCAAATTTCTTTATTGGAAAATCATCAATTGTAAAGACCAAATCATCTTTGTGAGTTCCTACGCTTGTGTATTGTAGAGCTTTGTCTTTATTAAGGTTGCTTTGTAGTAGTTCTATTAAGCTACCATCAAATAAATCACTTTTATATTTTAGATTTATAGCTTCTTTACTTTGGCTAATGGCTTCGTATCGTTCTTTAAAAATTGGGATAAATACTTTTAAGAACTCATCTCGTTTTTTAAAAATCTCTGCACTATACGTGTTTAGTTGTTCGTTATATATAGCAAGTGTATCTGCATTAAATGTGTTATTGAGCGCAAAATATTTTAAAAGTGCATTACGTTGCGAAAGTACTTTGTTATAAGATATAAGTGCAGATAAATACGCTTTATCACTTTGTGAAATCACGCTGTCTATAAACTTTCGTCTGGTATCGCTACCCTCAATGATTAAATCTCTATCTGCCGGCGAAATAATGACTAAAGGAATAAAACCTATGTGGTCACTAAATTTATCATAGGCTTTTCCGTTCCGTTTTATGATTTTTTTCTGCCCTCTTTTAAGTGAAACAATAATTTTCTCGGATCGGTCATTTTTAGAAAAATTACCATCAACCACAAAAAATTCAGTGCCATGCTTTATGTTTTGTACCGCAACGGGATTGAAATAACTTTTACCAAAAGCTAGGTGGTAAATAGCGTCCAAAGCGTTTGTTTTGCCAATACCATTAGCACCGACAAAACAATTTATTTTGCTATCGAAATCAAAAACCTGACTTTCGAAATTCTTGTAATTAACTAAAGATAGGGAGTTTAGAATCATAAAAATAGATGTCCTTTGCTCTAATTTACTGGTGTTTTAATGTAATGAATATTATCGCAAATTATTGAAAAATAACAAATAATTAGGCTTTTAAATCCCAATAAAAATTTTATTTTTGCGCACGCATTAATAGACAAGATATGGCAACGTATAAGAAAAGAGGCTATAAACCTAAAACTAAAAAAGAAAAGGAAGTTGTTGTTGAAGAAAACTCAACAACAGCAGAGGTATTTAATACTTTAGATGAGGGAGCTTCTAAGACAGAAGAGTGGTTTGTTAAAAACCAGAATTACATTGTTGGCGTGATTGCTGCAGTGGCAATTGTAGTTTTAGGATATTTAGGTTATAACAAGTTTATAGCAGAACCTCAGGAAAAGGAGGCAATGAACGAAATGTATCAGGCTAAAACATACTTTGAGGATGCTGCTAATGGTATTTCTTCTGATTCACTTTATACCATGGCACTAAATGGTGGTAATGGAAAATTTGGTATGTTAGATATTGTTGAAGAATACAGTGGTACACCTGCTGCAAATTTGGCAAACTACTATGCTGGTATGGCATATTTAAACCTAAAAGATTATCAAAATGCTATAACCTATTTGAGTGATTTTTCTAGCGAAGACAAAATGCTAGGTCCAATTGCAAAAGGCGGAATTGGTGATGCGTTTGCTCAATTAGAACAACTACCGGAAGCTTTAGAATATTACGAAAAAGCATTTAAGGCTAACGTTAATGATTTTACAACACCTATGTACTTACTTAAAGCAGCTAGAGTTGCTATGGACTTGGGTGAAAACCAAAAAGCATTAGATTACTTAAAGCGCATTAAAACTGAATTTGATAGTTCTACTGAGGCTGGTCAAGTTGATGTATTGATAGGAAAAGTAGAAGCAAGCTTATAAAACATGGCTACTTCAAATCATAATTTATCGAATTACGATAAAGCAACAATCCCAAACGCGAAAGACTTTCGGTTTGGGATTGTTGTTTCAGAATGGAATGACACTATAACAGAAGGACTGTGGCAAGGAGCATTTGATGCATTGACAGATTGTGGTGCATTAAAAGACAACATTGTGCGCTGGAATGTTCCAGGAACCTTTGAGTTGACCTATGGAGCTGCCAGAATGTCTAAAAGCATTTATGCCGAATCTGGTATGTTAGATGCTATTATTGTTATAGGTTGTGTCATACAAGGAGAAACCAAGCATTTCGATTTTGTTTGCGAAGGTGTTACTCAAGGAATAAAAGACCTGAATTTGTCTGGTGACATTCCAATAATTTTCTGTGTACTAACAGATAATAACATGCAACAATCCATTGATCGTTCAGGCGGTAAGCACGGTAACAAAGGAACAGAAGCAGCCATAACCGCTATTAAAATGGCACAGCTTAGAAAGGAGACGAAGTAGTTTTCTGTTTCAGTTAAAATAAAGTTTCAAATTTCGACTTCAAGTTCATCTTCAAATTTAAAGTGGCATCCTTTTTGTTGATAATTTTAAGGAATCCTTAAACGTTTTTTCCTAGTATTTTAAGTACTTTTGAGACTATCAAGGTTTTAATAAATAAGGCAACTTGTTTAATCAAAGAAAAAATAAACAGTTTAGTTATAAGCCACGTTTTCAGGATTCTGAAACCGATAATCATCGGGAAGAGTCGAAAGACGACTTGGAGCGTAAGTGGAGTGCAATGAAGGGTAATACCAAGCGAAAATCTAACAAGTTATTTTCCTTACCAGCTTTAATCATTATGCTTATAGCACTTTTTGTTTTAATGTATGTCCTAGAAGGATATATCAAATAAGGATATTATGGGATTAATGAAATTGAAAAAAAATAAAAAGTACAATTATAAACCACGTTATTATAAAGGTGATGGCAATCCTTATGAATTAAAACATAAGTTTGATGACTATCGTAAAACCATAAATCCGCCAAAAGGAATTAAAGGGAAATGGAACGCAGCAATAGATGAATATAAAAATAATAGAGACGAAAACGTAAACAAGCGTGTCTTTATTATAGCAGGTATTTTAATTCTGTTGTTTTTGCTCTTGTTTGGTTTCGATTTATCTATTTTTTCTTCTCAAAGCTAATGACAGATATCATTCAACTTTTACCAGACCATGTTGCCAACCAAATAGCAGCTGGTGAAGTGGTACAACGTCCTGCTTCTGTAGTTAAAGAGCTATTAGAAAATGCTATTGATGCTGGTGCAGAAGACATAAAACTTATCATTAAGGATGCAGGGAAAACACTAGTGCAAGTTATAGACAATGGCAAAGGTATGAGTGTTACCGACGCACGCTTAAGTTTTGAGCGTCATGCCACATCAAAAATAAAATCTGCCGAAGACTTATTTCAATTAAACACCAAAGGCTTTAGAGGTGAAGCTTTAGCAAGTATAGCAGCCATTGCGCATGTAGAGTTAAAAACCAAACGTCCTGATGATGAATTGGGCACAGCCATAGAGATAGAAGGCAGTACAGTAAAATCTCAAGAGGTTACAGTAACACCAACAGGAACTTCCGTAGCAGTAAAAAACTTATTTTTTAATATTCCGGCAAGACGAAATTTTTTAAAATCCGATACTGTAGAGCTACGACACATCACAGATGAGTTTCATCGCGTAGCTTTGGCACATCCCAATATAGCTTTTGCCTTTTACCATAACGGAAGCGAACTTTTTAATTTACCAAATGAAAATTACAGACAGCGTGTTGTGCATATTTTTGGTAACAAAACCAATGAAAAACTAGTGCCTGTTGAAGAGAAAACTGAGGTTCTGAAAATTTCGGGATTTGTAGGTAAACCAGAATATTCTAAGAAAACTCGCTCAGAGCAATTCTTTTTTGTAAATCAGCGCTTTATAAAAAGCCCTTACCTAAATCATGCTATTAGTGCAGCATTTGAAGGCTTATTGAAAGATGGATATCATCCAAGTTATTTTTTAAACCTTACTGTAGATCCAAAAACTATAGATATCAATATTCATCCTACCAAAACAGAAATTAAGTTTGATGATGAGCATACCTTGTATGCTATTTTAAGATCTGCTGTAAAACATAGTTTAGGACAATTTAACATAGCTCCAGTTCTAGATTTTGAACAGCAAAGTAGCTTTGATACACCTTACAGTTACAAAGATAAAGCAGGCAAAGCCCCAACGATAGAGGTAGATCGAAGTTTTAATCCATTTGCAGATGAAGGAAGTAATTCTGGTAACACTTCATCTAAATCTACTTCAGCTAGAACGAGTTTTAAGTCTGCACCAGCAGCAAACTGGGAGAGTTTATATGTAGGCTTAGAATCTAAGGGTAATGGAAGGCAAGAGCATGATATAGAAGCAAGTTTTGAAAACAATATAAAAACCGAAACGATTTTTAGTGATGCTTCTGTTGAGACTAGTAAAACTACATTTCAACTACAGCAAAAATACATAGTGAGTACTTTAAAGTCTGGTATGTTGATTATAGACCAGAATAGGGCACACCAACGTATTTTGTATGAAAGTTTTCTAAAACATATAACTATTAAAGAAGCTACGAGCCAACAATTATTATTTCCTCTGCAATTGAGTTTTACACCCAATGAGGTTAATATTATTTCAGGATTAAAAGAGGATTTAGAACATACAGGATTTGTGTTTTCCGACGTTAAAGAAGAAACAATAACAATTACTGGAGTTCCTGTTGGAGTGCCAGAAAGTGAAGTATCTATAATTTTAGAACAACTCATTAGTGATGTGGAGCATGATGTGCCAGATGCTAATTTTAGTGCGACAGATTTATTAGCTAAATCTATGGCTAAGAGCTTGGCGATTAAAAACGGACAAAGTCTTAATAATACGGAACAAGAACATTTGGTAAACTCGCTGTTTGCTTGTAAAGAACCCAATATATCACCAACCAACAGACCGACGTTTATAACGCTATCTACAGACGATATTGAAAAGAAATTTATGTAATATATGAGGCAAGGAATAACAGATGCAGTAAAGCATTTATTGATAATTAATGTATTAATGTTCTTAGGAACCTATCTAGTAGGCAATAGGGAATTGTTTTATGAGTGGTTTGCATTATTTTTTCCACAAAACCCTCTTTTTCAGCCATGGCAGGTATTAACTCACATGTTTATGCATGGTAATCTAACTCATATTCTTTTTAATATGTTTGCACTTTGGATGTTTGGTACCACAGTAGAACAAGTATTTGGCATGCGTAAGTTTATTATTTTCTATTTGTTATGTGGTTTTGGTGCAGCTATTATTCAAGTTGCGTTTTTGTACTTTCAATTTAATACTGGTTTAGAAACATTATTAGATTCTGGTTTTTCTCAAACAGATGTGATAGGTGTTTTAATTGACGGTCAATATGATAAGAGATGGGTTTCAGTTTTAGGTGATAAATTTCAAGGATTTGTAAGTGCTTTTAATTCAACTATGGTAGGAGCATCAGGTGCAATTATGGGTGTTCTTGTTGCCTTTGGGATGTTATTTCCAGAATCTAAGTTGATGTTAATTTTCTTGCCAATACCCATTAAGGCCAAATACTTTATACCTGCTATAATAGCCTTAGATCTTTTTTCAGGATTAACAGGTCAATCCATTTTTAGCCCAAGTAATACAGCATACATGGCTCACGTTGGTGGTGCTCTTACCGGCTTTTTGTTAATGTATTTTTGGAAAAAAAATGAACGTGATAAATACCGTTGGAATTAGAAATGACAACTATTGAGAGTTTAAAATATCGTTACAATAATCTAGATGTTTTTGGTAAAATTATTACCATAAATGTTCTTGTGTTTATTGTAGATGTTGTACTTACAAGTCTTTTTAGGCTCAATGTTATAAAATACTTTGTACTGCCATCTGGCTTTGGTGATTTTATTTTGCAACCATGGTCTTTAATTTCATATGGGTTTTTACATGGTGGATTTTTGCACTTGCTTTTTAACATGTTGCTTTTATTCTACTTATCAAGAGTGGCTACTAATCTTTTTAGAACCAAAATGGTCCTAAATATATATCTGCTGGGTATTATTTTTGGAGGTTTGGCTTACCTAGCCGTGGCTAATATTGTACCAAATAATTTCTTTGGAGCTAAAAACGGTATTATGGTTGGTGCATCAGCTGGTGTGAGTGCTCTACTTATGTTTATCGCTGTTTACATGCCAAATTCTGAGATTAGACTATTCAATACTTTTAACGTCAAATGGATGCATATAGCACTCTTTTTTGTTGCTAAAGATGTTTTTATGTTATTTTTAGGTGTTAATCAAGGAGGGTATGTTGCTCATATTGGTGGCTATATGCTGGGCTACTATTATGCGACACAGTTGTCGAAAGGAAAGGATATAGGGCTAGGTTTTGAGCGTCTTATGGATGCAGTAGCTAGTTGGTTTAAGCCAAAGTCTAGTCTAAAAACAGTGCACAGATCTACTAAACCATCTCAGAGAAAAAAGGCTAAAACCAAATCATCTGATAAAAGTGATAAACAAAAAAAGATAGATGCTATATTAGATAAAATTAGTAAGAGTGGTTATGATAGTCTGTCATCTGAAGAAAAAGCTTTTTTGTTTGATGCTAGTAAAGAAGATTGATAAAGATGAAAAAATTAAGCTTCTTTAATAAAATCATATTTTTCGTCAATTCATTGGCGGCATTCTTTTTGGTGATTTCTTATTTATTGCCATATGTGCCACCTAAAAGTTTTGCAACATTATCAGTCTTAAGTCTAGGCGTGCCTTTGCTAATCTTATTGAATATTGTATTCTTTGTTTATTGGTTGCTTCAAGTTAAAAAGCAGATGCTTTTGTCACTCGTAGTATTACTTTTAGGTTGGAATTATTTAGGCGCATTGTACAAATTTTCATCTTCAAAAAAAATTGAAGAAGCAGGTAATATCTCTGTAATGTCTTTTAATGTAAGGTTGTTTAACAAGTATAACTGGAAACCTAATATAACTACAAAAGAAGATATTATAGACTTCTTTTATAAAGAATCTCCAGATGTAATCTGTATACAAGAGTATACAAGAGGAAAACCAATAAAATTAGATGGGTATGACGATTTTAATGGTCGGTTTGTTAAAGACGTTAAAGGCGGTCATACAATTTTTTCTAAACTTCCTATCATAAATTCAGGGTCATTGGAGTTTAAGAACACCAATAATAATGCAGTCTTTGTAGATATTGTTAAAGAGAAAGACACCATTAGAGTTTATAACGTACACTTGCAATCTTCAAAAATCAATACCGAGATAGATTATATAAACAGCCAATATTCAAGAGATGTGTTTTTAAAGCGTGTAAAGGAAGCATTTATAGCACAGCAATCTCAGGTTGAGCTTTTTTTGGAGCATAAATCAAAATGTCCGTACAAAATTATTGTGGCGGGCGATTTTAACAATACTGCGTATTCATATAGTTACAAGGAAATCTTGGGTAATGATTTAACTGATACTTTTGAAAAAGCTGGTAATGGTTTTGGTAAGTCCTTCGATTTTAAATTTTTCCCACTAAGAATAGATTTTATTTTGGCTGATAAGCGTTTTAAAGTAAATGGATTTAAAACATACAACACTATTAATCTTTCAGATCATTTTCCTGTAAAAGCTACCTTAAACTTAAATAAGTAAACAATCCGCACTATCAGATACGATGTGCGCTAAAAGTCCTATAGCAAAGACACGAGTTATTTTTGGTAGTAGTAAGAAAACGTACACAGCAATAGCATAATAACTATGAAGTGGGTGAAAATTGATGCTGCATCTATTAGAATCAAAAATTGGATTGGCCAACAAATGGTCTAAATCAATTATAAATGCAGAAAGCATTATTACATACACTTTTAACCATTGTTTTTTAAAGAATAGCAATGCAATAACTAAAGGCAAACCAAAATGTAACCCATAATGAATAGTAAATTTTAGCATTACGAAAGTCTTTGACGGCTAAGGTATAATTCAGTATTGGGACCTTCGTTAAAAAGTAGATCTAAGATGCTTAAATTAGAAATAAAGCCATGCTTATCAATAAATACTTGCGTATAACGTTCTAAATTGGGAGCTTGGTAATTTCGTTTTGCCAACGGTCTAAAATCAGTTTTATTCAAAGTCTCTTTTTCAAAAACAGTACTCTTAGAAACGGATATTTCTGACTGTAAACTATCTATAAGAACTTCAAGGCATTTAAGGTTTAAATCTAAGATATAGTCGTATTTTTTTTCAAAAAGCGGCATTAAGTCATCGATGTAATACTCAAAAAAGGGAGACATACTATATGCGGATTGTAGCGACTTAAGATGTAACAACTGCCAGTTATCTTCATTAGCAATTTTTACATCTCTGTACAATTGTCTGTTTTTTTGTGAATAGCTAACAGGTACTGACAATGCTAGCTTTCCATTGGACGCACAGATTTCTGTACGGTTTCTAAAGGATTGTTTTTGATAATTGTCACAGACTTCTAGAACAACGGAATTGGACTTTACCATTGCAACAAAGTGTGCTATATTAGGAAAGTACGTTGGGTGTATAAGGCAATCCATCTCTAAAAAGGATTTATGATGCTGAAGCCTTTTTCTTTTTACGCCATTTATTAAAGCCATAAATACCCAATACTACCACTAAAAATGGAATAAAGTAAGAAGTACGTTTACCAGAACCACTAACAGTTGTAAAAATTCTATCCCAACGGAAACTCCAGTTTTTGATACCATTATTTATACCATCTATACTCATCCAGATAAAGACAGGTTTGCCAAAAATATGATTGTAAGGAACAAATCCCCAATATCTACTGTCAATAGAGTTGTTTCGGTTGTCTCCCATCATCCAGTAGTAATCTTGCTTAAAGGTATAGGAGTTTGCAAGCTTATCATTAATATAAATCTCATCTCCTCGAGTAACTACATTGTTGCCTTCGTACTCGCCAATGGCTCGTTTGTATAATGCTATATTTTCACTGTCTAATTGTACAGTTGCTCCAGCTTTAGGAATCCATATTGGACCAAAATGATCAGTATTCCAATCATTGTGATAGGCGTCTCTAGGAAAAACATTTCCAGAAACCCCTTCCTCTTGTACCTCACGATCAACACTAGCAACGTTAGGTTGCACTCTTAGTTTGTTTACAGCTTCATCTGAGGCTGCATATATTAAAAATGTTCCATCAGGGTTAACTCTAAAACCATCATCAATATCTACCTTGTCTAACATATTGTAAAACATACGCTCTTCACCTACTGTGCTTATAGGTTTCTTTAAGGTCAACTTATATGAAAACTGTAGATGTGATCTCGGCGGTAAAACATTTTGTTTACCATTTATAAAAACGTAACCATCTCTTATTTCTAGCGTATCACCTGGTACGCCAACACAACGTTTTACCAAGTTAGTCTTTTTATCTATTGGTTTATAATAATTGCGATCTGGGTTAAAATCGTTCATATCTAACAGCGTATCTGCTGGTTGATTAAAAACGACAATATCATTACGTTCTACATTTTCAAAACCAGGTAATCTAAAGTATGGTAACTGTAATTTGTTTTTCCATGATGTTTCTCGCTCTTCAAAATTATCATCAAACAAGTATGATTTTATACCAAGTTTTGGGATGGTATCATGCACCATAGGAGCTGCCACGGTCGTCATAGGACCTCTGGCGCCATAATGTATTTTACTAACAATAAGAAAATCACCAACTAACAACGATTTTTCTAAAGACGAAGACGGAATAACAAACGGTTGAAAAAAGTACGTATGTACTATGGTTGCTGCTACAATAGCAAATAGGATAGAAGTGATCCACTCACCAGTTGAGGTTTTTGGTTTTAGTTGTCTATTCTCAATGTAGGTAACATCTTCAACATAGTTTAAGTAATAAAGATAAAACCCGAGTGTTACAATGCAGATTAAAGTATCTAATTTGCTATCTTTTCCGAATGCTCGTGCTGTTTCTACCCATGCTGCAGGAATCATAATAAGATTGACAATAGGTAAAAACATGAGGATAACCCACCACCATGGACGCGAAACAATTTTCATTAAAACCACAGCATTATATACAGGAACGAATGCTTCCCAAGCTTGTCTGCCTGCTTTAACATAAAGTTTCCATGTACCTAAGCCATGAATAATTTGTAATATCAATAAAAAAATAAACCACTCTGTCCAAGTCATGATGTTATGTTTAGTCTAGTAGGTTGAAAAATATTTTAATTTGTTTCAAATGATTGGCAAATTAACCAATGTTTAACACATCTTTCATGCTAAAGATGCCTTTTTTATCTTTTATCCATTCTGCTGCAATAACAGCTCCTAGTGCAAAGCCTTGTCTGCTACGTGCTGTGTGCTTAATACTTATAGAATCTATTTCAGAATTATATGTTACTTCGTGTGTGCCAGGAACTTCAGGTATACGCTTGGCTTCAATATGAATTTCATCTGAGTTAGGTTTGTCTAATGACCAGCCTTTGTAATGCGTGTTTTCAATGATTTGTTCTGCCAAAGTTATTGCGGTTCCACTTGGTGCATCTAATTTTTTAGTGTGGTGAATTTCTTCAATTTTAGTAGTGTAGCCTTCAACTGAAGCCATAAGTTGACCTAATTTTTTATTAATTTCAAAAAAGATATTGACACCCAAGCTAAAATTTGACGCATACAAAAAAGTACCATTTTTAGACCTGCAATACTCTAAAACTTCTTCATAATGCTCTAGCCAACCGGTTGTCCCTGAAATAACGGGAATACCAGCATCTATCGCTCTTTTTATATTATTAACCGCAGTTGAAGGTATGCTAAAATCAATAGCGACATCGGTTTCAGAAAAATCGAAAGTTGTGGTAGAGCTAGTTGCTTTTAAAGTAATATTATGGTTGCGCTCCATAGCGATAGCTTCGATGCTTTTTCCCATTCTACCATAACCGAGTAAAGCTATATTCATTTAAAATTTAAAATTAAGTGTTAGGCCTAAATCTCCTGAGTTCTCCATTTGGTTGTATTGATAATGTGGACTTAAACTCAAATTTTCATCTACATTAAACTGAAGTAAATGTGCATCAACGTTGGCATCTATGATATTGAGTGCATACAAACCTATGGTTACTAGAAGTGAAACTTCTTTGTTTCTCCTAAACTGCTGTTGAGCTCTTATTAAACCATCATTTGAAATGAGAGGATTACCATTGGCATCCGAAAATTCGTCATCAGTAAAACCTGCTAATCGTCTTTTGTAAGCATCACGATAACGATCATACTGTTTGTCATTTCTTAGATAAAAATAAACACCTGTTCCTATAGCTCCCCAAACGATAGGGATTTTCCAATATTTTTTATTGTAAAACTGACCTGCGCCTGGTAAAACAGCTGAATAAAATGCGGCTTTAGATGGCCTTAAAGGATCTATCTCTTTTCTTTCTATAAGAGCATCGTTAATGAGTACAGGCTCTTTTTCTATAGTGCTAACAATACTATCACTTTCGTTTTGGGAAAATGAAAATGATAAAGAAATAATGCATAGAATGCCAAAGAAAAGATGTTTATTTAGCACGCTGTACTAGTTTTTTAATTCTATTGAAATCCTCTTCAGAATGAAAAGGGATAGTAATCTTACCACTGCCATTTTTACCCAATTTCACATCAATTTTGTGACCAAAATAATCTGAGAAATCTTTAACACCTTTTTTAATGTATTTTGGAACTTCAGTAGATACTTTTTCTGGCTTAGATGCTTCTTCTTGATTATTCAAATTCTTTACAAGTTGCTCTGTGGCTCTTACGGAAAGTTTATTGCTTATAATTTTTTCATAAACCTCTAGTTGATCCACAGGGTTTTCAATATTTACCATAGCTCTACCATGACCCATGGAAATAAAGCCATCTCGCATACCGGTTTGGATAATAGGGTCGAGTTTTAGCAAACGAAGGTAATTAGCAATTGTAGAACGCTTTTTACCAACTCGCTCGCTCATTTGCTCTTGGGTGAGATTAATCTCATCGATTAAACGTTGGTACGATAACGCAATTTCAATTGGGTCTAAATCCTGTCTTTGAATATTCTCTACTAGTGCCATTTCCAAAGACTCTTGGTCATTGGCGATTCTTATGTAAGCAGGTATAGTTTCTAAACCAATAAGTTTAGACGCTCTAAAACGACGTTCTCCAGAAACCAACTGGTATTTGTTAAACGCCAATTTTCTAACTGTAATTGGTTGAATAACCCCTAACTCCCTAATGGAAGATGCTAGCTCTCTGAGCGATTCTTCATTAAAGTTGGTTCTTGGTTGAAAAGGGTTAACCTCAATACTATCAATATCAAGTTCAACAATATTGCCTACAACCTTGTCTGCGTTTTTGTCTTCTGCAGATTTTATATCATTTTCAGGATCTTTAAGTAGTGCGGAAAGACCGCGACCTAAAGCCTGTTTTTTAGTTGCCTTCGCCATTACAATTCATTTTTCTTTATAAGCTCTTTTGC
>JASBSA010000098.1 GCA_030149175.1 Winogradskyella sp.
TTTATTTAATCTTATTTAATATTAGTGTTCAATTGCTATTCTAAGTTTCTCTTAGAAAAAAGAGCCAATGACGAGATTTGAACTCGTGACCTCTTCCTTACCAAGGAAACGCTCTACCCCTGAGCTACACCGGCGTAAAGTATTTAATATCTCCAAAGAGACACCTGCCTTCGCAGGTTTTTTTAGAGCGGGAGACCGGGTTCGAACCGGCGACATTCAGCTTGGAAGGCTGACGCTCTACCAACTGAGCTACTCCCGCTTTTATAATTAAGCTTGCTTAATTAATGGTTTCAATATTTCAAAGTTTTGGATTACCTCGTTCTAACAGGCAATCTTAATATTCTTGTTTTTTACAAGATTATTTTTAGTGGGGAGAGCAGGATTCGAACCTGCGAAGTCGAAAGACAACGGAGTTACAGTCCGTCCCATTTGGCCGCTCTGGAATCTCCCCAAATTTTATTTCATTATTTCAAAATAAAACACTTTAAAATCTTAGTGTTTAAGAGCCGATAGAGGGACTCGAACCCACGACCTGCTGATTACAAATCAGCTGCTCTAGCCAGCTGAGCTATATCGGCTTTTCAACTACTTTTTTAACACAATTTATTGCCATAAAAAAGTCCGCTATTTCTAACGGACTGCAAATGTAGTATTTTATTTTTTTATTCAAAACATTTTCGGAAAAATTTTATGCTTTTGTTCTGGCTCTTAATTTTTGCTTTCTTTTCTTAATTTGTCTCTCTAATGATGCTATTGCCACATCTGCTCCTTCCTCGAAGGTTTTGCATTGTTTTTTTACTATAAAACTGTCGCCAGGAACACGCACTTTGGCTTCAAAGACTTTGTTCTCTTTATCGCTTGTATTTTCAACCTTCAAATAAACATCAGACTGAATTATTTTGTCATAAAATAAATCTAGTTTGTCCATTCTCCTCTGAATGAAATCAATCAACTTTCTGTCTGCCGAGAAATTTACGGATTGGGTGTTTACTTTCATACACTAATTTTTAAGTTAAACATTTGTATTGAATAAAATTGGTCATTCAATACTTGATTTGATGTTAAGTTTAGTCCTTAACGTTTATTTCTTGGGTGTGTTTTAGCGTACACTTTTTTTAGTTCAGATATACTATTGTGCGTATATACTTGTGTTGCTGCTAAACTGGTATGTCCAAGAAGTTCTTTTACTGCATTTAAATCTGCTCCTTCATTTAATAAATGTGTTGCAAATGAGTGCCTTAGTACATGTGGACTGCATTTAGCTTTTGAGGATGCTATACTAAAGTACTTATTTATTATTCTATAAACAAGCATTTCGTAAATCTTAACACCCTTTTTTGTTAAAAACAAATATTCCTTATCCTTTATTGTAGACAAACTATTTCTATAATCTACATAGGCATCAAAGGATTTAACCAAAGAGCTAAGCAATGGCATATAACGTTCTTTGTTTCTTTTACCAAGAACCTTTATTTGCTTTTTGCTAAAATCTACATCAGACAACTTCATATTTACCAGTTCAATTCTTCTTATACCTGTAGCATAAAATAGCTCTATAATTAGTTTATCCCTGGCACTCTCAAAATCCTCAACTTCTATTGATTCTTCTAGCACCCGCTCAAGTTCATCTTCAGAAAAAGGCAAATGTACCTTTTTACCTACTTTTAAAGCTTTGTGTTTTCTTAAGGGGTTGGTTTCTATTTGCTGTGCTTTTTGTAAAAACTTATAGTAAGCATTGAGCGAAGATACTTTTCTATTTATGGTTCTATTTGAAACACCGCTATTTACGAGTTCTACTATCCATTGCCTGATTTCTGAATAATTGACATTTTCAATAAGTTCCGAATCATGTTCTTCGTTTAAGAACTCCTGAAACATCTCTAAGTCTCTAGTGTAAGCTGAAACAGTATGCTTAGAATAATTCTTTTCTAATGATAAATATTCTGAAAATGCTTTTAGACTCATATTTCCTTTTAGATAATTAAAAATAGTTTTTTTAGATTGAAACCAAAATACCTAAAAATAAAAAATCCTGCTCTTGGCAGGATTTAAAACATAATACACTTTTTTATGTTGCTGGTCTGTATGACTTTTTATCTATGATAATCTTAGAAAGGATTTCTTTTAAAATTTCTGATGTACCTCCGCCTATAGGACCAAGACGACTATCTCTAAAAATTCTTGCCAAAGGATATTCTTCCATATAACCATAACCTCCTAAAAACTGAAGACAATTATAAGCAACTTCATCTGCCATTTTAGTAGATTTTAACTTAGAAATTGTTGCTTCCTCAACCACATACTCTCCTTTATCTAAACGATCTGCGACCATGTAATTGTAGTATTTACATAATTGCATATCTGCATGCATATCTACATATCTATGACGTAGTGCTTGGTATTTATCTAATGATTTTCCGAACGTTGTCCTTTCAGACATATATTGCAATGTGTATTCTAGGGCATACTCTGCTCTAGCATGTGCGTTTATTCCCATTATAAGTCTTTCTAAAGCGAAATGTTGCATTATGTATGCAAATCCTTTTCCTTCTTCACCCATTAATTGGCTTACTGGAACTTTAACATTGTTAAAGGCGATTTCACCAGTATCTGATGCTCTCCACCCTAACTTATCTAGCTTGGTAGCAGAAACACCTTCTGCTTTACTGTCTACTACAAACATACTGATACCCTTATTACCCAACTCTGGATTTGTTTTTGCAGCAACAACCATGTAGTCACTGTACACGCCATTTGTTATAAATGTTTTAGAACCGTTTAGGACATAGTGGTCACCATCCTTAATTGCTGTTGTTCTCATACCAGCAACATCACTACCGCCAAACGGCTCAGTAACACAAAGGCAACCTATTTTATCTCCAGATATGCTATCTGTTAAATATTTTGATTTTATTGCATCGTCTCCTTCTTTGTTAAGGTGTGTCATTGCTAAATAAGCATGAGCCCAAATAGCTGCTGCAAATCCGCCTGAATTGATTCGTTGCAATTCCTCTAAAAGGATTACGGTATAAAATAAGTCTAAATCCAGTCCACCATATTGTTCTGGATAGGCCAAGCCAAAATAACCCATATCTCCAAATTTCTTCCAAATGAAACGCTCAATAGTTCCAGTTTCTTCCCATTTTTCGATATGCGGCACAACTTCTTTTTGCAGAAAATCTCTTAGGCTTTCTCTAAATAAATTATGCTCTTCAGTGAAATAGCTTTTTGACATAGATTGTGTTTTTCTTTATAATCGCAAATATAATTGAATTATCTCTAATTTTTTGACAGGAAAATCTTCAATTTTTGTTAATTCTTCAAAAGACTTGAATCCTTCCCTTAGTGTTCGCTCTTCAATAATATTATTTGCTATTTCGTAATCTATATATTTTATAAGTACAAGTTCATCCCTGGTGGCTGTGTTAAGATTATAGGTTTTTATTTTTCTGGGAGTTTTAACTGTAAAGCTATTTTTAATTCTATCTATGACTTCTGGTGTTAATCCGTAGATTTCCGTTAATTCAATATCTGCTACGAAACCTCCAATTTTGCTTCTGTATGTAACAATACGTTCTGAAAGTTTTTCTCCAATTCCATAAACTTTTTGAAGTTGACTTGCTGTAGCTTTGTTTAGGTCTATTTTCTGATCAAAAGTTTTTGGTTTGTCACTATTGGAAAATGAGTTACTGTAGTTGTTTGATTTAGGCTTTGGATTGGTAACCCACTCCGGAAACTTAAAATAAGGTGAAATTTTATTCAATAACGAATCTGATACTTTTGTTACTTGCTGAAACTGCTTGGCTGAATTAACCCATTGATTACCTTCTCTAAATTGATGAAGCCTATCAATTTCTTCATTCGTCATACCTAAAGTATACCCCTTATAATCAGTAATATAATTTGGGTTAAAAGGATAAATCTTTGGTTTATTATTCTCAATTTCTATTAACCGAAGAGAATCCAATTCTTTTCTAAACGCTTCTATTTCATTAGTTTCTACCGGAGAGGTGTCACCTGAAAAATCTACAAAAGCATAAATACATTGTACTGCAATGATAATAATAAGCAATAAAAAAATCCCATTCCGTTGTTGGTTAGAAAACTGGAAATGGGATTTCATATGTATATTCTGTATTTAGTTTATAAAACCTCGTTCATGTCATCCGCACCTTCTTCAATCGCTTCCTCCTTAACATTAATAGCTTTATAATATTTTTTTAATTCGTTTCTTATAATCGGTGATAATAATATAACACCAATAATATTAGGTACAACCATTGCAAAAATCATTGCATCTGAAAAATCGATAACCGCACCCAAACTGATTGATGCTCCAATTACTACAAAAATTAGGAATAGGATTTTATATGCTAAATCCGAGGCCTTTCCTTTTCCGAATAAGAATACCCAACCTTGCATGCCGTAGTAAGACCAAGAAATCATGGTACTAAATGCAAATAATATAACTGCAATTGTAAGGACTATTGAGAAGTGCGGAATTACACTATCAAAAGCTGTTGCCGTGAGCTCAACACCTTCTTTAATCTCAACTCCATACTCCATAAATGAACCGTCAAAATTTGTGATTACTATAACTAGAGCCGTCATCGTACAAATCACAACTGTATCTACAAAAGGTTCTAATAAGGCTACAATACCTTCACTAGCTGGATATTTAGTTCTAACTGCAGAGTGTGCAATGGCTGCAGAACCAACTCCTGCTTCATTAGAAAATGCACCTCTTCTAATACCTTGAATCATCACACCAACGAGTCCACCTGCAATACCTAGGCCAGAAAATGCTCCTTCATAAATCAATCCGAAAGCATCATCGATAAGTGTGAAATTTGCACCTAATATTATCAATGCAGCAAGAACATAAATCCCTGCCATAAATGGTACAATTTTCTCTGTTACTGAAGCAATACGTTTGATACCTCCTATAATAACAACAGCAACCAAAACCGCCATCACAAGGCCAAAATATAAGCCAGCATTACCACCTTCTAAATCAAATAGCTTAACAAATTGTGCAGCTGCTTGATTTGCCTGAAACATATTTCCTCCACCAAATGAGCCTCCAATAACAAAGATTGCAAATAATACAGCCAGGACTTTACCAAATCCGCCCATTCCTTTAGATTTCAACCCTTTTGTTAAGTAGTACATTGGCCCACCGTAAACAGTACCATCTTCACCAACATCTCTATATTTTACACCAAGTGTACATTCAGCAAACTTTGATGCCATACCTAAAAGACCAGCCACAATCATCCAGAATGTTGCGCCAGGACCGCCAATTGATAAAGCCACTGCTACACCAGCAATATTCCCTAAACCAACTGTTGCTGATAAAGCCGCTGTTAATGCTTGGAAATGAGATACCTCACCATCAGCTCCTTCATCTCTAATCGTTTCAATTATATCGCCACCTTCATTTGGTGTACTATCACCATATAAAGTATCGGCACCATGCTTCTCAATATCTTCATATTTTCCTTGAACAACCTTAATAGCTGTTCTAAAACCTGTTACGTTAATAAACTTAAAATAAATAGTAAAGAACAAAGCTCCACCAACTAGTACGATAAGAACCCATGGAATACTGGCATAAGGTGATGTAGCCATAATCGTTATGCTCTGATTAGAGTTTAATTCTTTCTCAGAAAAAACGATGCTATTTTTGTCCCTTACAGATAGGTTGTTATCCGATAAAATATCTATTTCAGTAGCAATTCTATTGCTTGGCAGTCTTATTTCGGTAATGTAAATTGAATCGTTTTCAGTCTTCTTGTTATACTTAAATGGGTCAGTTTTTGTCAAATCTAAAGTGACCTCTTCATTTATTTCTCCAAAAGGAATTTCAGCAAAAATTCCTTCTACAAACCACCCTGTGTATTTTTTGAAAGCATTATCAATCTTTTCAGATGTAGTTTCTTGAGCAAAGTTTAACAATGGTAATATTAGTACAAAAAGTAACAGAAGATATTTCTTCATGAGTTTAGTATTAGTTAGTTTTATTAATAATAGCCGACAAGATGCTAAAAAAAAATGAGTTTTTAAAGCATGTTACGTTAAAAACGTTACGCATCTTGTTCTATATTAAACTCAGAGTTAAGCTTATCTATCTGCTCCGGACGACCGAGAACAATGATTTTTGACCCTGGAACAAGTCTCGTATCAGCTTCAGGATTAACAATATATTCTCCTGTTTCATCTTTAAAACCAATTACAGTACATCCTGTTTTTTTTCTAAGATCTAATTCTCTAATTGTCTTTACAGCTCCTACATTATAGAGCTGTTCTACCTTAATTTCTTCAATATTTATATTGCGCTCTCCTACTATACCTAAATTATCAATAAACTCTACTAAATCTGGTATAACTACCAAGGATGCCATATGATCTCCTCCAATTTTATCTGGCAAAATAACATTATTAGCGCCCGCCAATTTTAGTTTGTTATATGAGGTTTCTTGAGACGCTCTACTTATTATACAGAGCTCTTTATTTATTTGCCTTGCAGAAAGTACAACAAACAGGTTATCTGCATCACTCGGCAATGCCGTTATTAATGTGCTTGCACGTTCTATACCTGCCTGAATTAAAGTTTCGTCTTCATTGGCGTTACCAAATACATAAGGCAATCCTTCTTCTTGCAAACGTTCTATAATGTCCTTATTTCGCTCAATAATAACAAAGGGTTTACCATAATCCTGTAATTTTATTGATGCTTGCTTTCCATTTCGTCCAAAACCACATATAATAATGTGGTTAGACATGGCTTCAATTTCCTTTTGCATTTTACGTTGTTTTATGTCTTCGAAATTATTTCTACTCAAAATATACTCTGTAATTATTGATATAGCGTAACCTACAATAACAACACTGGCCAATATTAAAAACACAGTAAATATCTTTGACTGGGTATCCAAAGGGTTTACTTCCGCAAAACCTACGGTTGTTATGGTTATTACTGTCATGTAAATAGCGTCAATCCATTCGTAGTCAGAAATGAATCTGTACCCAACAATGCCTATGAACATAAGTATCAATAGCATTATTAGTGCAGTGTATATTTTAGATCTGAATAGTCGTAATAGTGGGTTGCTCATAAACTATAAATCGAAAACTGAAGAACGCTTTGTGTAAACTATATCTTTAATTCGCATCCAAAACGCTAAAAACAAATACAATGCAAAACCAAAACCAACCGTTACAAACGTAAGATACATAAATGATGTTCTTACAATCTTGGCCCTAATGCCCAAACGGTCTGCAATGCGCTGACATACGTAGTAGCCTCGCTTTTGAAAATAGTGTAACAGTTTATAAAACAAATTCATTAATGCAATTTACTTAATTTTTAATGATTAGGCTATTACCAATTGCACATTGTAAACAATTATTTTTATCACAATAAAACGCTTTTAACTGAAGTAATGCCTGCGAGCTTAATGCATTTTTTTCCATGGCTCTCAATTGCAAAAACTTTTCTACAATGCTGTTCTTCTCAGCATTTATATCTTTTAATACATTGAATAGGCTTTGTTCAACATTTTCTCCTTTTGCTTTTGCGTAGCAGAATTTTAGAGGAATTATTGTGTTGATTATCAATAAGTCTACGAATGACTTTGAAATATTTTTTTTAGAGCTTTTAGATGCAGTTTTAAACGTATAATGTGTCATCCAAAAATCGGTCACAGTTTTACCGAATATCTCGTAAAGCCCCTCAACTGTAGTTGTGTTCATTATTTTTGAAAACAATTGATGCTCGGTAGCATAAAGATTTACAAATTGCGAAATACGAATAGTTGGGAAATTTGGTGGTCTCAACCTAAAAAACTGTAAAGGCAATACTTCTTGATTACTAAGCTTAAATTTCTGAGCTAAAAATTGATATCGTCTTTTCAGGTCTAAGAAATAAGATTCCTGAACATCGTCTTCTAATAGGCCTGCCTGTCCAAAAAGCAAAGCTTCCATATCTAAAATATTATGTTGAAGCTTTCTCACAACCGAATAATCTAGGGAGTTTGCTAAACTCAGAAATGATTCGCCATTAACTTTAAGTCCAAAGTTTTTTAAAAGCATCTTGAACAAAACAGCTTCCCAATCGTTTTGAGAATCTTTCAACATTTTTAGAATGTCATTAGATTTTCGTTCTAAGCGCTCAATATACAGACGCTCAATCCAATTATTTAAAACAAACTCATCAACCTCTGGATAATGCGCTTCGCAATTAATCCACGATTTAGACTGTAACAGTACCTTATAGTTATTTATAAGGTTTCTATTAACCAATGGCTTGAGCTCTAGGGTTGGAATGACAGAATTATCACTCCTAAAAACCTCAGTATTGTGCTCCCAAACAACATGTAAAATAACATTGTCATAGGCTTTGTCTTTTTCATGACCATGTACATACCAATCCGAGGATTTTACATGAATCTCTACATTGCCAGCCCATAATTGACCATTAATGCTCAGTTGAGCATTAAAAAAATCTGGACCCGAATTGTGATTGTGCACGCCTAGTTTTAGAATAGAAACAGATTCATCTCTTGTAGTCTTTAGAGATCCTGTTGAAAAGGCTTTGTGTTTCCAGACGTAATGAAGAAAGTCTTCTTGCATTTACCGAAAATAAAAAAATCCTGAGTAAAACTCAGGATTTTATTTCTGTATTATTTGAGATTATTTCGCACGCGGCAACTTATTTACTCAATGTAACCTTTTTCTCTCATCCAATCGTCATTAAACATTTTACCTACATAGCGGCTTCCATGGTCATGATACAACACTACAACCACGTCTTCTGGTTTAAAATGTTCTTTTAACTGAAGTACACCTTTTATAGCTGCACCTGCAGAATTACCCAAAAACATACCTTCTTCTTTTGCTAATCGTTGTGTATATACACAGGAGTCTTTATCGGTAACTTTAGTAAAGCCATCAATAACACTAAAATCTACATTTGCTGGTAAGATATCTTCACCTATACCTTCTGTAACGTATGGATAGATTTCATTTTCATCAAAAATACCAGTTTCATGATATTTTTTAAATACCGACCCATAAGTATCTACTCCCCAAACTTTTATATTAGGATTTTGTTCTTTTAAATATTTACCTACACCAGAAATTGTTCCACCTGTACCAACACCAACCACAAAATGGGTTACTTTACCATCGGTTTGTTTCCAAATTTCTGGGCCTGTAGACTCATAATGCGCTTTGGTGTTGCTTGGGTTATCATATTGATTAACGTACCAAGAATTGGGTGTTTCTTCACCTAATCGCTTAGACACTGAGTAGTAACTGCGTGGATCGTCTGGCTCTACTGCAGTAGGACAAACGATAACCTCAGCTCCAACAGCTTTTAATACATCCACTTTTTCTTTAGACTGCTTGTCTGCCATTACAAAAATACATTTGTACCCTTTTATAGCGGCAGCAAGAGCTAAGCCCATTCCTGTGTTTCCAGAGGTTCCTTCTATTATAGTTCCGCCTGGTTTTAAACGTCCATCAGCTTCTGCGTCTTCAATCATTTTTAAGGCCATACGGTCTTTAACCGAATTTCCTGGATTAAAAGTTTCGTATTTAGCTAAAACCAAACATGGTAGTTCTTCCACCAATTTATGCATTTTAACCAAAGGTGTATTTCCAATGGTTCCTAAGATATTTTCTGCGTACTCCATAGTTCTATTTTGCGGTGCAAATTTAAGTATAAAGTAACAAGTACAAAGTTAAAAGTTGGTTATGTTTTTAATCGAAGCGGATTGCTTTTACCGGTGAAATCTTAGAAATAATTACTGAAGGAATTAGGAGCATAAGCAAACAAGCAATAAAAGTTCCTATATTCAACAATAGAATATAATCTAAACTAATATAAACAGGTGCTTCAGTCACATAATAGGTATCTGGATTAAGAGGGAAAAGCTTGAAATACTTTTGAGCATATAACAAGCCTAAACCGATAAGATTTCCCCAAAGTAAGCCTAAGCCAATTAAGTATGATGCATTATATAAGAATACCTTTCTTACAGACCAATTAGAACTGCCTAGAGCCTTAAGTATTCCTATCATTTGGGTGCGTTCTAATATTAAAACCAACAATGCAGTAATCATGTTAATACCTGCAACAATAATCATAATAGCAATGATACCATAGGTATTGTTATCGAAGATTTTTATCCACTCAAATACTGTATAATATTTTTGATTTACAGGTGTTGCATTCAATAAGGACGGTATTTCCTTAAATACAGTTTTATAAGTTTCATCTATGTTAGAAAAATCTTCAACAAATACCTCAAAGCTTCCTACTTCATCAGCTTCCCACTTATTTAAACGTTGAATATGACGTAAATCGGCAATACAAAATTTTTCATCTAGTTCCTGAAAACCAGAATTATAGACACCCACTATTTCATAATTAATGTAGCGTGGAGCTTTATTAAGATTTTCACCAAATAAGGTTTGAAATGTATCACCTACTTTAAAGCCTAATCGGTTAGCCAAGTACGTTGAAATCAAAATTTCCTCGTTACGCTTTCCTGAAAAATCTGGTACTCTACCCTCTACTAAAAACTCTTTAAAGTAATCCCAATTATAATCTGCACCTACGCCTTTAATAACGACACCTTCAAAATCAGTTAAAGTTCTTATGACTGCAAATTTAGTAGCCACACCTTGTATATGTGTTACCTCTTCTACTGCATTGAAGTTTGGATAAAAATCCTGATCAATAGAAATAGGCACCTGAGATTCGTCAGACGCATTTGTATCATAATTGGTAATCTCAATATGACCATTGAATGCCACTACCTTATCTCTAATTTTTTGTTGAAGCCCCAAACCTGTTGCTATGGCAATAAGCATTACTATAACACCAATAGCAATTGCTGCAATACCAATTTTAATTATTGGTGCCGAAACACTACTTTTATACGCTTTATTGCCAATAATGCGTTTAGCTATAAACAGTTCGAAATTCAAATCTTCTTTTTATGCGTTTTAAGGTTTTCAAAAATACAGTTTTATTATTTGTCTTGGTAGTGATTTCTTGTGCTGGAAAAGGTAACAGTGAAAAGCTAGAAGCTAGAAGTGAGAAGACAGAAGACACTTCGAC
>JASBSA010000099.1 GCA_030149175.1 Winogradskyella sp.
ACAGGTGTTTTGTGAATAAATGGTTTTATTCTTTGGTGGGTTTGTATGAGAAGTTCTTTGTTCATTCAAAAAAAGATTCCTGCCTACGCAGGAATGACAAAACTTTATTTTCCTTTAAAAGTTGGTTTACGTTTTTCTACAAAAGCTGAAACGCCTTCTTCGTAATCTTCGGTTTGAGCTGCTTCTATTTGTAATTTTGACTCTAATGCTAGTTGATCTTCTAAATTATTGGTTAAAGATTGATTGAAAGCTTCCTTAATTTTTCCTAAAGCTAATGTTGCCATATTAGCGAGTTTTAAGGCTAGTTTATTTACTTCCTCTTCAAAACTTTCTAAGGGCAAAACTTTGTAAATCATTCCTATTTTTTCGGCTTCATCGGCTGAAACCTTATCTCCTAACATTGCTAAAGCTGATGCTTTTTGAAAGCCTATTAATCGTGGTAAAAAGAACGTTCCTGCGCTATCAGGTATCAAACCAATTAAACTAAAGGCTTGAATGAAGCTTACTTTTTCGTGTGCCACGACGATATCACAAGCCAACGCAATATTAGCTCCTGCTCCTGCCGCTACACCATTTACAGCACCAATAACTGGTTTCTTAATGTTTCTAATTCTGGTGATGATTGGGTTGTAATGTTCCTCTAGAATTTTCTTAAACCCTGGATTTAGTTCGGGACTTGTAACTTCCTTTAAGTCTTGACCTGCACAAAACGCTTTTCCGTTTCCAGTTAAAACAATAGCTCTTACTTCTGGATTGCTTTCACAGTCATCTAAAACTGATTGAAGTTTTAAGGCCATTTCGCGGTTGAAGCTATTAAAGACTTCTGGTCTATTTAAATTAAGCCAAGCAATGTTATTCTCTATTTTCGATTGAATCGAACTCATATTTTAAGGTAATTTGAAATGTGGATTATAAATAATTCCTATTATATTTTCCCAAGGATCTTTAACCGTTGCCACCATAATATCCTCTCCTACATTATGAGGTGCTTCGTGTTCAGCAGCTCCTAAGCTGATTAACTCGTGATACGCTTCTTGAATATTTTCTACGCCCCAATATGATAGAACATTGTCACCTTTTTGAGATTCGTCTGGCAACAATCCTAATTCGTAACCACCAATATTAAAGCCCACATAAAAGGGCTCATCAAAATACGGTTGTGTTTTAAATGCTTTGGAATACCATTCTTTAGCATCTTTTAAACTTGCAACTTTATATATTGTTGTTCGTAATCCCTTCATTTCAAACATTTAAAATAATCAAAGGGTTCTAGGCAGTCCTCACACTGAAATTGTGCTTTGCAGGCTGTAGAACCAAATTGACTTATCATTTTTGTATTTGTGCTTCCGCATTGCGGACACTTCACTAATTTTTTTCCTTCTAACAACACCAATTTATCAGACTCAGCATCTAATGGTGCTGCGATTCCGTAATCTTCCAAAGCTTTTCTACCTCTTGGTGTAATCCAATCGGTTGTCCAGGCTGGATGTAAAATCAAATCTACTTCTGCCGTATAACCTGCTTTTTGCATAGCCCGTTTGATATCGTCTCCGATAACATCCATTGCAGGACAGCCACTGTAGGTTGGTGCGATTTCGATTTTCACAAGGTTGTTTTCGATAACCGCAGAACGTACAACTCCCATATCCATGATTGACAATACTGGGATTTCTGGATCTGATATAGACTCTAGAATTGAGACCAAAGCCCCATCCACCTTCCCCAAAAGGGAAGAGTTATCACTCGGCTGTAATATTTGATTTTCTTTACTCATATTTTTATTCTTCCCTTTGGGAAGACTGATATGGGCTTTTTTACCATTCCATATTTGGATAGGTACGTTGCATGTATTGTAATTCTGCTAGCAAGTAACCCATGTGTTCAGTATGAATACCTTGTTTCCCACCTTTCTGAAAATATTTACTTTCCGGCACGCTTAATGTTGCTTCTTCTAAAACTGAATTTACTTCTTCGTAATAAGCGCCTTTTAATTTAGTGACATCTACGCCAACACCTTCAGCAACCATAGCTTCATCAGCTTCGGTTTGATGAAATAATTCATCTGTATAGGTCCACAAATCGTTTATTGCGGTTTGAATACGACTATGGCTTTCTTCGGTACCATCTCCTAATCGATTAATCCAATCAGATGAGAAACGCTTATGGTAACTTACTTCCTTGATGGATTTTTTTGCAATTGCAGACAGATTTAAATCGGTACTTTTTTCTAATTCGGTTAGCATTAAAAAATGATACACATCGAATAAGAACTGCCTTGCCATTGTATATCCAAAATCGGTATTTGGTTGTTCTACCAATAACACATTAAAGTATTCGCTTTCTTTGCGAAGCATGGCAATATCATCTTCTGTTCTACCATCACCTGCAATTTTTGCCGCATATTGATAATAACTACGCACTTGCCCTAATAAATCTAGTGACATATTGGTGCACGCGATATCGGTTTCTAAACTTGGTCCGTGACCGCAAAGTTCTCCTAATCGCTGACCCAGAATGAGGCTATTATCTGCGATGCCTAGGATGTAGTTGTATAGGTTTTTGTTTTTCATTTTTAATCAAATTGAGACCTTTCGACTGTGCTCAAGGTGACATTTAACCCTAATAAATGAGATCCTGAAACAAGTTCAGGATGACAATTGTTTCCTCTTTAATTAGATTCCTGTTTTCACAGGAATTTTACATATGCTTTACATCGTCTGGTAAATCGTAAAATGTTGGATGACGATAAACCTTGTCTTTTGCTGGTTCAAATAATTCGCCATTATGCTCTGGATTTGATGCTGTAATATGTTTACTTTCTACAACCCAAATGCTTACGCCTTCATTACGTCTTGTATACACATCTCGTGCGTTTTCTAAGGCCATTTCCGCATCTGCTGCGTGAAGACTACCGAAATGACGATGTTCTAAACCGTTTTTACTTCTTACGAAGACTTCCCAAAGTGGCCAGTTCTTTTTATTAGACATTTTTTATAGTATTGAGAAGTGAGTATTGCATATTGAGAACAAAAGGATTAACTATCTAAAATCTCATTACTAATATCTCACTACTATTTTGATTAAACTGCTTCTTTTGCTTTTCTTTCTTGTTGTTTTTCAGCGTGAGCCATTGCTGCATCTCTCACCCATTCTCCACGCTCCCAGGCACCTACTCTGGCTTTCATTCGTTCTTTGTTCATTGGTCCGTGACCTTTAACAACTTGCCAAAACTCATCCCAATTAATTTCTCCGAAGTCATAGCTTTGACGTTCTTCATTCCATTTTAAATCTGGATCTGGAATTGTTAACCCTAAAATTTCAGCTTGTGGCACAGTTTGATCTATAAACTGTTGGCGGAGTTCGTCGTTGGTTTTACGCTTTAACTTCCACTTCATACTTTGTTCGGTATGTGTAGATTCTGCATCTGTTGGACCAAACATCATTAAACTTGGCCACCACCAACGGTTAAGCGCATCTTGAGCGAGTTCCTTCTGTTCTGCTGTTCCTTCACACAACTTCAACATAATTTCGTAACCTTGTCTCTGATGGAAACTTTCCTCTTTACACACACGTACCATTGCCCTAGCATAAGGACCAAAAGATGTGTTGCACAACGGTACTTGATTTATAATGGCTGCGCCATCTACCAACCAACCGATTGCTCCAATATCTGCCCAAGTAACTGTTGGATAATTGAAAATGGAAGAATATTTTGCTTTACCAGAATGTAACTGCTCGTATAACTCGTCTCTAGAAATACCCAATGTTTCGCAAGCACTATACAAGTATAATCCGTGACCAGCTTCGTCTTGCACTTTTGCCAATAAGGCTACTTTGCGACGTAGAGATGGTGCTCGCGTAATCCAATTGCCTTCTGGCAACATCCCAACGATTTCGGAATGCGCGTGCTGACTGATTTGTCTAATATGCGTTTGGCGATACTTTTCTGGCATCCAGTCTTTAGGTTCAATTTTTTCATCTCGCGCGATACGCGCTTCAAATTCTGCTTCTAGGCTTCGACTACGCTCAGCCTCCATTTTTTTTATTTGATCTTCACTCATCTTTTTAGTTTTTTGCTATTAGCTTTTCGCTTTTAGCTAGTGAAACTTATTTCTCTTTTTCAATATGTTTTTAGATTCCGGTTACGATCGGAATAACAATTCTTTTTATACATCAAAATCAACAACCACTTTTTTGGTTCTTGGTACGGCCTGACAGCTTAACACATAATTTTGCGCTACCTCATCTTCTTCTAACGCGTAATTAATTTTCATTTCAACTTCACCTTCCATAACCTGACATTTGCACGTACTACAAACGCCTCCTTTACAAGCAAATGGCAAATCTGCTCCAGCTGTTAAAGCACCATCCAAAATATTATCATCGTCTTGTTGCATCACAAAATGGAACTCTTTTCCACCATCAATAATGACAACTTCAACACCATCGATTTTTTGTTCCGAAAGTCGCTCTGCGCGTTTTTTATCTTCTTCAGTAAGGCCTTTAATAAATAATTCGAAATGAATTAAGTTCTTTGGCAAACCAGCTTTTTCTAGATAATTACTCACGTAATTCACCATATCTTCTGGACCACACAAAAACACTTCACTAGTATCTGGAATATCAATAAATGTTTTAGTGAGCACTTCCATTTTTTCATCGTCAAAACGTCCATTGAACAACTCTATATCTCGCTTTTCCTTGGTTAGGAAATAATAGATTTCCAACCTCCCGAAATACGTGTTTCTTAATTGCTCTAGCTCTTCCTTAAAGATAATGGATTTTGCGGTTTTATTCACATAAAACAGTTTGCAAGTTGAATTTGGCTCTGCAACCAAATGCGCCTTTATCATAGAAAGAATTGGCGTAATTCCACTTCCTGCAGCAAAGAACAAGTAGTTTTTGGCCTTATCAGCATTACACTCGACTCCGAATGTTCCGCTCGGCACCATTACTTCGAGTTCATCTCCTGTTTTTAACGTAGAGTTTACGAAAGTTGAAAACTTACCTCCGGGAATTTCCTTTACAGCTACTTTCCATTCGTTATCAAAAGGACTTGAACACAATGAATACGAACGACGTACATCTTCACCGTTGATTAAAGTTTTGAGCGTTAAGTGCTGTCCTTGCGAGAATTTAAATTGATCCTGTAACGCTTCCGGAACATCAAAAGCCACAACTGAAGTATCTTTTGTTTCCTTATAAATATCCTTAATTCTTAATTTATAAAAATCTGCCATTAAGAGTAAATGTCTATAACTAGATTACTTTTAAGTTTGTATTCGAAATCGTTTTCGAATAACGAACCAAAAAAAACTAACATTTGTTAGTTTGCTTGACAAATTTACAAAAAATTAATTGATTTTTTTGTTAATTCCTTTAACAAGGACCGTACTTAATTGTTGTGACAATTTTTCTGGGTTTAAGTAGTCCTTTTTAGGAATCCAAAGGTATAATGATCGTAATGTAGACAAGATTGAAAACAACATTATCTCGATATTTTCATCAATGATCTCATCGTTCTTTACACCTTCGGCTATGATATGTCGCAATTCCTCTTCGTAATTGGAACGTAGTTTTAGGTAATAGTCTCGTCTTTCTTCTAAGTGCATCCAATCATTATTTAAGGATGCCATACCATACGTGTTCTGAGAGGTAATGTTAACGTGAAGCTTTACAACCTCTTCTATTTTTTCGATACTGGATGTGTTAGATTGTTGAATTAACTCCAAACCTTGGGTAAACTCTTCTGCCAATGAAATGATAATTTCCTTTAGAATTTCTTGTTTGGACTTAATGTGATTATAAAGACTTGCTGCTTTTATTCCCATTGCTGACGCCAAATCGCGCATGGTTACAGCACTATAACCTCTTTCTTTAAATAGCTTGGCCGCAGTGTTGATTATTTCGTCTTTACGAGTTTCGGTTTTCAATTTTAGGAAGTGATTAATTCAACGTAAATTTATACAAAAAGAAAAACTATGGGATTTTTTGATTTTATTTTTGGCACTAAGAAGCGACAAGTTGCAGAATTTTTAGAAAGTGGCGCTGTGATCTTGGACGTTCGCAGTCAAAGCGAATGGGATGCTGGACACATTGAAAATGCTTTGCACATTCCGATAGACGAACTTAGCAATAGAGTTGAGGAAGTAAGGAAACTTAACAAACCAGTGATAGCTTGCTGTGCTAGTGGCGTACGTTCCGCTAAGGCTGCTAAATTTTTAAATATGAATAATATTGAAGCCACCAATGGTGGTGGATGGGTTTCTTTGAGAAACAAGTTATAACTTCAAATTATTTAAGCCATCCAAGCTCTCGATAGGTGTTTGGTTATATTCTAATTTCCAGCCCAATGAGTTAGTTAGGATGTAGAATTTAGACAATTCGCTAAGCAATCTATTTTGAGCATTTGATTTTAAATCTGATACTTCGATTTTCTTCATTAAGGATTTTTTTACGATTTCCTTTATATTGTTATAATCATCTGCTTCAAACTGATTTAAGAAATCAGCCTGGATATCGTAGTATTCTAAATCTGGGCTTATCTTTATTTCTTCCTTTGGTATATTAAGGATCCGAAGGATTTTGTTTTCATCATCAATTTCATACTCTATCTTGCTTAAATCGAAACCAACCGTAACATCTGCATTTACAATGACAATAGCTTGCTTTTTAGCTTCTAAGAAATCACCAAAAACTGCCTTGGAATTTTTGTATGTAAACACTTCACTAAAATGCCCTTCGGTCACTACCAACTTACTCACATTTTTAAGCTGCTCCTGAATAAGTGCAGAGTTTTCTTTAAGGATAATTTGATCTTTCTTCTTGTCACCACAATACTTAAAAGTAAAAAGTATAACGAGGGTAACAACGACTCCGAATAAGATTTTTCTCATATGCTAATTTAAAGAATTATATGCTTAGTAAACTTTTTACAGTAATAATAACTCATCAAATAATTGTAAATTAGAAAACTAAATTTGTTTAAGATGACAATAATGAAATTTTCACCATTATATTTTACAATCACCTTCTTACTATTGCTTACTAGCTCTTGTTCAGAAACCTCAAAAGAAACCGCAACTATGCTTGTTTATGGCGGAACGATATACACTGTTGATTCTACCTCAACCACAGTACAGGCTGTTGCAATTAAAAACAATATAATACTCTATGCGGGAAACTTGTCTGGAGCAGAACAATACAAAACTGAGGAAACCAAAGTTTTAGATTTAAAAGGGAAAACTATGACACCTGGTTTTATAGAGGGCCATGGTCATTTTATGGGATTAGGGTATAACGAGTTGAACCTAGACCTTATGAATACAAGTAGTTATCAAGACATTATAGATGCCGTAGCAGAGCGTGTTAAGACGGCAAAGCCAGGCGAATGGATAGTTGGAAGGGGTTGGCACCAAAGCAAATGGGACAGTATGCCATCTGAAGTTGTTCACGGTTTTCAGACACATCACCTACTAAGTGAGGTTTCGCCAGACAATCCCGTTTTTCTAAAACATGCAAGTGGACATGCAGGCTTTGCAAACTCAAAGGCAATGGAAATTGCAGGTCTAACAAATTTAGCCTTAGATGGAATTAAAAAATTTGAAGTTGAAGGCGGCGAAATACTTGTTGATGCCCTAGGCAGACCAACTGGAATTTTCAATGAACGAGCCCAAACGTTAATTACACAACATATTCCCGAAAGAACACCAGAGTCTGATAAAAAAGCTTTTGAGCTTGCCATAAAGGCTTGTCACAAAAACGGTATAACAAGTTTTCATGATGCGGGAATCCCAAAAGAAACTATCGATTTATACGACGAAATGAAGTCTAATGGCAAGATGGACGTTAGAATATATGCTATGCTAACAGGCTGGGACAAAGATCTTTTAACTGATTGGTATAAAAAAGGAATTATGGTTGACGATGACCATCTCTTTACTATACGCTCAATAAAGCTTAATTGCGATGGAGCACTTGGCTCTCGTGGAGCCTGGCTATTGGAACCTTACACAGACAGACCTGGTCATTTTGGACATGAAACCTTACCTATGGAGTTCGTTAAAGAAACTGCTGTAAGTGGGCTTAAAAATGGCTTTCAAGTATGCTCACATGCTATTGGAGATAGAGCTAATAGGGAAATATTAGACCGCTATGAAATTGCTTATAAAAGTTTACCTAACGCAACAAAAGACCACAGGTTTAGAATAGAACACGCGCAACATCTTCATCCAGAAGATATTCCTCGTTTTGCTGAGTTAAATGTTATACCTGCAATGCAAGCTGTACACATGTCGTCTGATAGACCTTGGGCCATAGATCGTTTAGGTGAAAAACGAATAAAAGAAGGTGCTTACATGTGGCAATCTTTACTACAAAGTGGTGTTCCTATAGTTAATGGGACTGATGTTCCTGTTGAACCCATAAACCCAATAGCTAGCTTTTACGCCAGTGTGAGTAGAAAAACATTAAAAGGTACTCCTGAAGGCGGATACGAACCAGACCAGAAAATGACCAGAGCACAAGCTTTGAAATCCTACACCTTAGATGCTGCTTATGGTGCTTTTGAAGAACATATTAAAGGCTCTATTTCCATCGGAAAGTTAGCGGACTTCACAATTTTTGATAATGATATAATGACCATTCCCGAAGATAAAATTCTAACCACTAAGGTTGTAATGACAATTTTTAATGGAGAAGTGGTTTATAATTCAGAGAAAAAAAACACTAGTTCTCTTCTCTTAATGAAGATCCAACTAATGTTTAAATAATGATTAATAGCAATACAAAAATAGAATACTTCTTTTCATTTAAGATTATCTAATTCTTATCAATATATTAATTGTTTATTATGCTATTTAACTTCAACGATATTTAAAAACTTATGTCGATGAGATAGTTTTTTCAACCTAAAAAAAAGTATTCTACCTTAAAAAAACCTGTGCCCTATTGGCATAAATTATCTTTGTCGTAAGTATTTGAATGAATACTATTTGTTTCCCCAAAAACAAAGCCTACTTATTATGACAAGACTATTAACAGCACTACTATTGCTTTTGGCTACATCCGCTTATGGCCAAAAATCTACTTTATTAAAAAATATCAATTACAGAGCTAGTGAATTGTATCACAGCTTAAATAAAACTGGAGATACTTTAATCTTAAAGGGTGAGCGTACTATCGATAAGGTTGAGATTTTTAACAATGATTTTCAAAAAGTATATTTAGTTAATAGTTTAGACACAGAAATACCTCTAGGAGATATTCCGAATGGTAGATTCGTTACTGAGGTAAAAGTGAGTGATAAGCTCATTATCATCACTCTTTTACGACATGACTCCCTTGAAGAAGAAAATCAAGAAATCACGGAGATAGAAACTAACGAACAGAATAGTATTTTCGGTCAGTCCACTTACCAAAGTAAGGCCCATGGAAAAGTAGCCTCTGAAGTTGAAACTAAAGAGCCATTAAGAAAGCCTGTAAGGTTTTATTGGATTGTAAAGCATATAAACAAAGGTCACGGCTCTAGCAAAAAAATGCGCATTGGAGATAAAGAAGTTGTTGACAAAATGATTGCCCAGCATGAGATAGACTTAAAGTCTAAAGCTGGTAAAAACAATCAATTGACCGTTTGGGAAGTTTACGATACTTCTAAGTTTTTGCGTTTTAAAAGGCAAAACCCAGATTATGCAACTGTTGAAAAATCTGAGAGCTTTAATACCAATCCTTTTTATAAATCTTAAGCTAGTTAAAGCTATAAGATTACTTTTTTAACTCTAACTTCTCTGCAAAATAGTCACAGAAGTCTTTCATCGTTGCCGTCATTTTCTCGTCTTGTGTAGCACGCAGAAACGTATCACTCATAGTAACTAAAGTCTGGTGAAAAAACAGTTTCATTTCATCAACAGGCATATCTTTAGTCCACAAATCTATTTTTAAGGTTTCCTGAGCGTTGCTATCCCAAACAGAAAGCATAACTGCCTTAGCTTCTTCATTTTTTACTCCACCATCTTCAGCAGACCAGTTCAGTTTTTCTGGCACTCTGTTTTCATCGAGTTCTACGTTTAGTTCTATTTTAGATGTTATGGTTTTAGCCATTATTTCTTTGGTTTAAATTTTGCTTTGTTAAAAATTTCTTCAGGTTCTTTTTCTAAAATGCTCAACACATTTTCTTCGGTACTATCGGCATAAGCTCTTACAATTTGCCAACCTATATATTGACCTAATCGTCCCGGAGATTCGTTATCTAATTCTAAATAAAACTTAGAATAAGGTGCATCTGCAATAAAGCGACTCGGCAATTTACTATCGGTACTAAATAGAAGTTCTTTTTCAATAAAATAACTCCATATCGGACTTTCGTTAGCTTCTGCCCATTTCAACTCCTGTTCTGTGTAACCTATTTTTTCTTCATCGGTTTTAAAAGGAAGCATTACATCTTTAAAATAGAGCAACTTTCCGTGGTAAATCATTTCATCTAAAAGAGTCTCTCGCTTAGCTTGATAGGTATATTTCTTAGCGTAAGCTTCTGCAACCTCTGATATAATTTGGTTCTTTTTCATGTTTTTGGCCAAGTACCTAGGTATGTTTTGATAAAACTCATGGTCTTCTCCAAGAAAGTTGTCTAGTGCAACAAGTAGCAGAGAATCTGTGACTATCGTTTTATTTCTGTAATCCACATCATTTGTCAACGTTACCACTCTTGGTACGCTAAAGGTTTTATCATAGTATTGTAAGTGTTGAAACAAACCCTCAAAATCCTTTTTCAGCCCCTTAAAATCAGAATATACCTTCCCAACTTCAGTTAACAACTGATCTTGTAACGTATCATTAATTCTGTCAATCCAAATAGAGTCTGACACATGCTTAGAAAATAAAAACGGATAAGCTTGTTTTAGCTTAGATAAGTCAGCTGGTGTTGCTTCGGCATAAGCTTTATCAAAACGCTCAACAATAAAGTCTACTTCAATTTTTGAAATTTCTTCTTCTACTTTAGAGTCTTCATCACAAGATATAACAACCACGCCTAATACTAACAAAATGAAAATTCTCAATGACATATTATGAAACATTTTTAATCCTAACACGTTTCCGTTATTTTTGTTGTGCAAAGGTACGTTTCTTTGTTTTAAATTGTAAACATTATGCAAACAGAAAAGGTTGTAAATCACATAGTACATTGGTTAAAAGATTACGCAAAAAGCGCAAAAGTTAATGGTTTTGTCGTTGGTATTTCTGGCGGAATAGACTCTGCAGTAACTTCTTCACTCTGCGCCAAAACAGGTTTAGACCTTTTATGTATAGAAATGCCAATACACCAAGCCGCAAGCCATGTTACTAGAGCACAAGAGCATATTGCTCAACTAAAAAAGCGTTTCCCAAATGTTAGTGATGCTCGTGTTGACTTAACACCTGTATTTGAAGAATTTAAAACCGAAGTAAGTCTTAATGGCAAACAAACCACTGTAGATATGGCCTTGGCCAATACAAGAGCCAGATTACGAATGACCACACTTTATTATTACGCAGGTCTACAAGGAAGATTAGTTGCTGGTACTGGAAATAAGGTGGAAGACTTCGGAGTCGGCTTTTATACTAAATACGGTGATGGTGGAGTAGATTTAAGTCCCATTGCCGATTTATTAAAATCTGAAGTTTATAAAATTGGCGAGTATTTAGAAGTTCCTGAGTCTATAATGGAAGCAGCGCCGAGTGATGGTTTATTTGGTGATGCACGTAGTGATGAAGATCAAATTGGTGCTTCATATCCAGAATTAGAATGGGCCATGAAAATGAAGGATGAAGGCAAAACCGCTAATGATTTCTCTGGAAGACAAAAAGAGGTTTACAATATTTTTATGAGCTATAACACTAGAAATCAGCATAAAATGATTCCTATCCCTGTTTGCGAAATCCCAAAAAATTTAAGATAGTTATTACAGTTTGTCGAATAAATTGCTGTTTCTGCTTATTTTTTGATTACCTTTATCGTAAGTAAATCCTACAAGACACTTGACTTAGTAATACTTGTTATTACACCGATTAACCCTAACCAAACCAAAATCAATTGTCATGATACGTATTTTGATTGTTGACAATCACCCTATTGTAAGAACTGGGCTAGAATTGTTCCTTAACAGTAAACCCGATTTAAAAGTTGTTGGTAAATTAAGTAGCGGTATAGAAATTTTTGAATTTGTAAGACGTCACGAAGTTGACGTTATCATATCAGAAATTGATCTACCAGAACTTAATGGCATCACAGCTTTAAGGGCCATTAAAAAAGAAAATAAATCCGTTAACGTATTGATGTTCAGTCACCAGCCTGAAGAAATCTATGCCATTAGTACACTAAAGGCAGGAGCTTCTGGCTATCTAAACAAAACTGCTAATGTAGAAGCTATAGAAGCAGCTGTTAGAAAAATTCATGGTGGTGAAGTCTCACTAAGCGAAAAAATGGATAAACACTTGCGCTATGAAGATACGCGTAAGAGTAAAAGCCGCATGTTTAAAAAACTATCTACCAGAGAGGTTGAAGTTTTAAAACTTTTATCTATTGGACGAAAAAACAAGGAGATAGCAGAAGAGTTAGATATTAACGAAAAAACAGTGAGTACATATAAGGCCAGGCTTTTTAAGAAACTTAATGTTAATAATATTGTAGATTTGATTCATCAGGCGAAGCACCATAATCTAACTTAATTAACCACCTATAACTTTACCTAGTTTACGAGATAAAAGCATCTTAAGACCAAGATAATCTTTTACATCTTCCATTACGGAGCGTGTATCTACATTATCTCTAAGGGTTTCGTTTTTGTATTCTGCTACTTTTTGGTCTATGAGGTAACAGCGTAAACTTAAGATTGTTTGACTTACTAATTGCGAAATTGAGTGTTCTTTTTCCTTTGGTATTATTTGATTGCGTTGCCAATCGTGAAGATTATATTTTTCATCCTCCATTAAAATACTAGTGACTTCGGTCGCAGACTCTTGGTCTAGTTGATTGATAAAATCTTTGGTCGAAAAATTTTCGTCTTGGTTCAATCTATCTATAATAGAATAGTATAATTCCCTGAACTTTTCATTAGAAAACATCATTTCATCTTCCTGAAGGTCTAAGTAAATTTTTTCAAACACGCGTGCTTCATGTACTGCTGGCTCTAAAATTAAATCACCAGACACTTCATCTTCTTTTAATATTAAATCTTCAAATTGCTCAGTTCTATCACCATACAACATCAAAATTTCTATAATCTTTCGTTCTAATTCATACTGAACATCAATCTTTGGTTTCTTTTGCTGTTCACTCTTTACAACTTCAAACGCCTTTTGATCTTGTTTGTATTTTTTATTTGCCTCTTGAAATTCTTTTTTACTGATTTGAGCCAACGTGCTAAAGAGCACATTTTCGCTAATATCCATTATTGATGCACATTCTCTAACATAGATTTCGCGCTTAATGGCATCGGGAATTTTAGCAATGCTATTAACAATATCTCTAATAGTTTCAGCTTTTTTTATAGGGTCATTATTGGCTTCTTTAACCAAAAGCGATGCCTTAAACTGAATAAAATCCTTTGCATTTTCGTTTAGGTATTCCTTAAGTTCTTCTAAGGTATTAGACTTTGCAAAACTATCTGGGTCTTCACCATCTGGAAAAGTACAGACCTTCACATTCATACCTTGCTCCAAGATTAAATCTATGCCACGAATAGAGGCTCTAATACCTGCTGCATCGCCATCAAAAAGTACTGTAATATTGTTGGTAAGCCTATTAATGAGTCTAATTTGTTCAGACGTTAATGCTGTACCAGAAGAAGACACTACATTTTTTACACCAGTTTGGTAAAACTGAATAACATCTGTATAACCCTCGACCAAAAAACAATTATCTTCTTTGGCTATGGTCTGCTTGGCAAAAAACAAACCATAAAGGACCTTACTCTTATGATAAATATCGCTCTCTGGCGAGTTAAGATACTTTGCCGCTTTTTTATCGTTAGTCAAAATCCTTCCCCCAAAACCAAGTACTCTCCCACTCATACTATGAATAGGAAACATCACACGGCCTTTAAATCTATCGAAACGCCGCTCATCCTTTACTATGGTAAGTCCTGTTTTTTCTAAAAACTCTAGCTTATAACCTTTACCCAAAGCATCGTCTGTAAAGGCTTGCCACTCATCTAAGGAATAACCAAGTTGAAATTTTTTTATCGTGTCTTCTGTAAAACCACGTTCTTTAAAGTAGCTTTTACCAATGGCTTGTCCTTGATCTGTTTTTTGTAAAACTTTTTGAAAATACTCATTAGCGTACTCACTTACCAAATACAAACTTTCTTTAGCATTGGCCTGCTCCCTTTCCTCGTCTGTACGCTCGGTTTCTTCAATCTCTATATTGTACTTTTTAGCTAGGTAGCGTATAGCTTCAGGATAAGTGAAGTGCTCGTGCTCCATTAAAAAGGTAATGGCATTACCTCCTTTTCCAGTTGAAAAATCTTTCCATATCTGCTTTACAGGCGATACCATAAAGCTTGGTGTACGCTCTTCGCTAAACGGACTAAGCCCTTTAAAGTTACTGCCTGCTTTTTTTAATTGTACAAAATCACCAATAACCTCCTCTACGCGAGCAGTTTCAAAAACTTGTGATATGGTGTTTTGTGAGATCATACAACTTCCTGCGAAGGCAGAAATATCTTTAATTTTTTAAATTATAAATGCCAAACTACAAAAACACTTCGACAAGACTTCGACAGGCTCAGCCTGACAGCTATGTGCGAGACGCAGGAATGACAAGTGTGTAAAATTAAGATAATCTATTTGTTTTAGAAATTTGTGTTGAAAAGTTATTTGATTGATTTTGATAATGCGATACAAAAACTTTTCTTATCCCAAAATTAAAAAGAGGATTATGATTTATATTTATTGACATATAACAACTTAGCTTTAATACATCACTCAGAACTATAAATGAATTTTATTTTAAAAATATGGATTTGGATAACATTCATTAGGAATAAAGAAAAATTACCAACGAAATCTAGAATTGACAACCCAAAAATGAAATATAAAACAAGTCTTTTTAGCTTAATTTTACACACAACCTTCGTTATAGGTCAACCCTGATTTTGCAATTATAAAGACCTAATTTTTTTTTTTTTTTTCAACTTTTAAGGCTAAAACTTTTTTGAATATTATACAACTCATCAAGACTATTCAACAATTCAGTTTTATAATATTTCTACACTTTGTATATTAATGGAAATTAGCAAGTGTAAAATATTTATATCCTGTTCTATTAAAAGCAAAATGACATCATGAAAAAAAAGATATTTAGAATCGTCTTGTTAGTTGGCACCATAGTTTCATTATTCTACGTACCATGGATTTTGGTTTGGGCTTGGATTTTGCCATTGCCAAACAGCATACAAGAACAAGTAGACGAAACCCTATCTCATGGTTTTGAAGGTATGATTGTATACGTAGACGAAGCAGGAAAACCGCCAGCATTTTATACTGGTGGGTGGAAAGACAGAGAACAACAAATACCAGCAGACCCAAAGTCGTTATTTAAAATTGCAAGTATCAGCAAACTATATACTGCTGTTTCTATTGCTAAACTCGCTAAAGCCAATGAATTGTCGTTAGATGATACACTTGCAGATTACTTTCCGGAATTGGTTGGTAGAATTGAAAATGCAGAGACCATTACTTTAAAAATGATGGTACAACATCGTAGTGGTATTCCAAATTTTACAGACAATCCTGCGTATTGGGAAAACGAACAAGAACATGGTAAAAGAGCGCTTGATTTTGCCTTGGATTTACCAGCAAAGTTTAAACCAGATAAAGGTTACGAATACTCTAACACCAACTACTTGTTACTTCGTAGGATAATGGATAAGATTTTGGGCTATAGCCACGAACAGTACATCAAAGAAACCATATTGCGTCCACTTCATCTTAACCGTACATTTTTCTCACTCAAAGAAGTCAACTTAGATGATGTAATGAGTGGCTATTATATTGGCATTGACAAAGATTTTAAAACCAATGAAAATGGCATGTTGGCCACAGCAGAAGATGTTGGTAGATTCTTACGCGCATTAAATGATGGTTCTGTTTTTAACGAAGGTGAAAGAGATATTTATGCTTCTATCTATGAGTTTGAACATGGTGGATTGGTGCCAGGTTACCAAAGTCTTGCCGAATACCATGAAGACATAGACACTGTTGTCATTCAATTTCTAAACACAACAGATTTTAATGGCTACGAATGGAATTTATCAGAGATTTCGATTAATCGCATTGTAAAAATCATTAAGAATCAGAAATAAAGTGCATGTAGAAGCTTTTAGCCGTTGCATACAAACTAACAAATCAATATTAACCAATGAAATATATTTTATTATTCAGTTTGGTACTAGCAATGGGTTGCTCCAGTAAAACCAAGCCTGAAACCACATCAACAAAAACGAAAAATCAAGAAAACTTAATCGCAGTTTTAGATACTATCTGGAAAGCTGAACAACTACCAATTAGAAAAAGAGATTCTCTTATGAAACTATATGGTGCCGAATCGGAATTAGTTAAAGAACAACAAGCAATCTATAAAAAGAACCATAGTATCAATGAAAAAAAAGTAAAGGATATTCTAGATACTTATGGATGGCCAACCAAAGAAATGACAGGTGGCGAACAAGGAAATTGGACAATATGCAATGTTATACAACACTCAGACAATGCAGTTAGAATAAAGTATCTACCAATGATGAGACAAGCTGTAAAAGATAAAAAACTAGAGCCTCGATTTTTAGTTAGAGCAGAAGATCGCATAGCAACCGAAAGAGGTGATTTACAAATCTATGGTGGACAAATGAAGTACTACCCAGAAACCAAGAGCTTTAATCTTTGGCCTGTATTTGAACCTGAAAATATAGATAAAAGAAGAACTGAAATCGGACTCGATTCAATAGCGATATTTCTAAAAAATAGATTTAATTTTGAATGGAATCTCGAAGAGCAAATAAAGCGAACGGAAGCTTTTTTAAAAGAACGTAATAAACGATAAAGAAAAAGCCGTAATCTAAATATTAAGATTACGGCTTTTAACACTCAAAAATTGATTGATGACCACCTTCGCTATAGCTTTGGCGATTTTTTTAAAAAAATTATTTCATTCTTAATCCATATCAAATCTTAAACCTACAGATATATTATTTTGATCAAAAGCTTGATCTTTAAATAATGGGTTAAGATCGTACTTAGCATATAAAGCCATTGAACCCCAAGAAATATAGCCACTCAATCCATATACAAACTCATTAA
This sequence comes from Winogradskyella sp., assembly GCA_030149175.1. Taxonomy (GTDB): domain Bacteria; phylum Bacteroidota; class Bacteroidia; order Flavobacteriales; family Flavobacteriaceae; genus Winogradskyella. The sequence goes on from JASBSA010000099.1 coordinate 17,329, forward strand.
CTTCAAACTCACCCCTTTGCTTATCTTTAACACGATCACCATCTTCTTTATATTTTAGTTTTTGCATGCTACCAATGTTGAGACCTGCATAGCCACCTAACCCCATTTTAAACTTGTTTACTGTTGAGTATCTAAAATAGTTTTCCTTTTCAATTTTTTTAGAAGGCCCGAACTCTAAGTGAACAGGAAAGACTAGGTTTGTAGTTCTAAATTTTGCTTTCTTTAAGTCAAGAGGAAACTCTTGGAGTGATACATTTCCTTCATCGTTTACAAAATACTGGTTGTTTTTGATGTTTAACTTATTCCACTGAAAAGAAAACCCATATTTTAATCTCCAAAAGTTGGTATTATCAAAAATTCGTGTTTTCCATGCAAGACCTAGTTCTAAAAACCCTGAACCTCCCAACTTATAGGGTGAGTCGTCTAAACTTCGCTCTTCGCTTACGGTATTATTAAAACCAAAGGCAAATACTAAGTCGCTCTTAGTACGTCTGTCGTATTTTTTGGGTTTGTTTTTTTTGCCTAGCCTTATAGCTTGCCATTCTTCATCATCCTCCCCAAAGGATATAGAAAAATAAGACCCTTCATTATCCTTAACTAAATAACCAGGTTCATTTCTACTTAGAAGTGCAATCTTATTATCTATGATACTAAGTCTGTTTTCTATATTTGCAGCTCTTTTTTTTGCAGCTTCTTTCTTTAATTCCTCAGCTTCTTCCACAGTAATTTGCTTAGTATCTAAGCGCTCATTAATAGCTTCTATTTCTTGCCTTAAAAAGTCCTTTTCTTCTTTTTCTATTTTAATTTTCTGCTCTTCTAAAGCTTCAATTTTGTAGTCTACGGATGTCTTTTTTATGCTATCTACTTCCTTTTCTTGTGCTTGTGTTGTAGCAAATGTTAATGATATTATGGCATATACTACTAATCTTGTAATTGTGTTCATAACTGTTCGTTTTTTGATGATTTATATTTGTTTAATTTGATTCTTATTTTAAATTTTAACTACACTTCGGCTCACTTCGACTTCGCTCAGTGACCATCGCTCAGTGACCCACGCTCGGTGTGATATTCCTTTTTAATTGTTACGCTGAGCAACTGCTGTTTTTACGGTTTGGTATCCATCTTTTAATACTTCGTAAACTTTAGTTCTAAAGGACTGCCCCATTTCATCTTCTACATCTTCAAGCAACGATTTTGCATCTACTGTTCTACTTGCTTCTTTTTGTAATTTGTCTTTAAAAAGTTCCTTGCTTGCTACTTTTAAAAGCGAGTCTACTTCTCTGTCCGTAACTTCTTTTTTTTCAGTATTTAATTCCTTTAAAGTTTGTACAACTACAGCCTTGTCTATTGTAACTTCTTCTATAATTGCTTTCTGCTCGTTCTTAGTATAGCTGATGTCTTTTGTGTTGGAGTTCTCTGTTTTTTGATCAACTGCTAGTTGTGTTTTTATATTACCTTTAGTAATTGATTTGTAGTTTAAAATTTCAGGTTTTTTCTTGTCATCTTTCTCATCAGAACTGTCTTCAACCTCATCGTTCTCTGATGCTAATTCGGTTTCTTCGATAGTCTTCGGTAGAGACTCTTCAACTTTTTCTATATCTTTTTGTGCTTCTTGTTCTACAACTATCGGCAAGATTTCCTCAGTATCATTAGTTTCTAAAGTTTGTACAACTACAGTTAGTGTAATTATAACTGCTGCCGCAATTCCCATCCACCAAAACCAAGGGTTTTTAGATTTCTTTGCATCTGCATCTAAGCGTTTAGACAGTTTTGCCCAACTATCTGCAGACGGTTGTAAGCTTCGTTTCTCTAGCTTGTCCTTTAATTGTTCTTCAAATTTAATTGGTGCCATAACTGCTGTTGTTTAGTTCTTTTATTTTTTTCTGAAGCATCTGCCTCGCTTTAAACAATTGAGACTTTGATGTACCTTCTGATATATTCAATAATTCTGCTATCTCATTGTGTTTGTAGCCTTCTATAGCATACATTATAAATACCATTTTATAACCTTCTGGCAGACTATCTATTAACTGCTGAATTTCTGCTACTTCAATGTTGGTTTTAATATTATTAGTGTAGTCTTGCTCTAAATAATCGTCTTCAATAGCAAACTCAATATGCTTTTGTTGCCTTAAAAACGAAATAGCTTCTCTTACCATAATACGTCTTATCCAACCTTCAAAACTACCTTCATTTTTAAATGTCTTTAAATGCTTAAAAACTTTAAAAAAGCCATTCAACATTACTTCTTCAGCCTTATGCACATCCTTAATGTAGTATCTACATACACTAAGCATTTTTGGGGCGTGCAACTCATATAGCACATGTTGTGCTTCGCGATTATTCTTCGCTGCTCTTTGTATGAGTTTAGTTTCGTTTTTATGAAGCTGAATAACTTTCATGTTGTTGGTTACGATTGCTCTTCTATTTATAAAGACGCAAATATCTGGCTAATGGTTGCCTGGAAAGTAAATTTTTTTTTGATAAAATTTTAATTTGTTGTTTTACAAATACTTACAGTCAAAACAATTTAACAAATTGTGTCAAACAATAGCTATCATTAACTAAAGTAATTTAAAATTACAGTTCATTTTTTTGCACTAATGATTAATCCTTATACTTTTACAGAAAAAGTACTATGAGATATTTTTTCTTCCTTTTTATAATTACTGCATTTATTCTAAGTTGCAAAAATGACGACGATCAAGTTAATGATCCAGTAGTGTTATCAGAAAATGTTGAAGTTTATGAAAGTGATGCTTTTGAAAACAGCTACGTATTAGCAATAGAAAATGGTGGCACAAATTCCTATCTATTAAACAAGGAAGGTTTTAGAGTTCACGAATGGACTTTTGAAGATAATCTAGGAAACGATTTAGAAATTTTGCCAAATGGTAAGTTAGTTGGCATATTTAAAGTTGAAAACCCTGAAATTGCTTTCGGCGGATCTGGCGGGATCATAAAAATACTAAACGCTGATGGAAGCACAGATTGGGAACTTCCGTACTCCTCTTCAGATATGATAGCTCATCATGATGTAGAGATGCTACCTAACGGCAACGTTCTTTTTATTGTTTGGGAGCGCATTGATAGTACTTTTGCTGCACAACAAGGTGTAGACACAACCACAACCGATATTTTCCCTGAGGTTTTAGTTGAAGTAAACCCGAGTACTAACCAAGTAGTTTGGGAGTGGCATAGTTTTGACCACATTATTCAAGACCAATTTAGTAATTTACCAAACTATGGAGATGTAGCAGCGAATCCTCAATTAATCGACATTAATTATGACGTTGTAGATAATGGAGATATAATGCATGCTAATGGCATAGATTATGACGAGGAAAAAGATGTTATCTATTTAAGCGTTAATTTTTACAGCGAAGTTTGGGTAATAGACCATAGCACAACCTCTGCAGAAGCAGCAACAAATTCTGGCGGCAACTATAATAAAGGAGGTGATTTGTTATACAGGTTTGGTAATCCAAGTACATACAAAAACACAGTAGGTGAACGTATGTTTTTTAATAACCACTTTCCAAATTTGCTAGAAGGCAGTGAGCCTGGTGCTGGTAACATACTCGTCTATGGCAATGGTGTGGACCAATCTACAGTTTTTGAATTAGACCTACCTGAAAACTTTACGCTAACACCAAATGCCAACAACGAACCAAACATTGTTTGGAGTTTTACAGATCCTGATTTTTATTTTGGAAGAATATCTGGCGCTGTGCGTTTACAAAATGGTAACACACTTATTGCTGAAGGCGATTATGGTTTTTGGGAAGTAACACCTAACAATGATGTTGTTTGGAAATATTATGGGCAAGGTACACGCTTTTGGAGATGCTACGGCTACTTGCCAGATGATGAAGCCATTATAAACTTAGATATTTTCTAAAGATTATTTCTTCCTATCTATTACATAGTTTACCATGAGCTCAAGTGAAGCTTTGTATGAGGATTCAGGGTATTTACTGAGTAAGTTCAAGGCTTCTTGTTGAAAGTCTTTCATTTTGGAAATAGCATAATCCAAACCGCCATGGGATTTTACAAAAGCTATAACTTCCTTAACGCGTGTTTTATCTTTGTTATGGTTTTTTACAGAATTGATTAACCATGATTTTTCTTTGCTTGAACAATTATTCAGAACATAAATTAAAGGCAAGGTCATTTTTTGCTCTTTAATATCTATACCTGTTGGTTTACCAATTTTTTCTTCTCCATAATCGAATAAATCATCTTTTATCTGAAATGCCATACCTATAAGCTCTCCAAACTTTCGCATGGTATCTACCTCAGAAGAATTTGGTTTTACCGATGCTGCACCTAAACTACAACAAGCCGCAATCAAAGTTGCTGTTTTTTGGCGGATGATATCGAAGTAAACATTTTCTGTAATATCAAGTTGTCTAGCTTTTTCTATCTGTAGCAATTCTCCCTCGCTCATTTCGCGTACGGCAACAGATATAATCTTAAGTAGATCGAAATCGTTATTATCGATAGAAAGCAATAAGCCTTTAGAAAGGAGATAATCACCAATTAAAACTGCTATTTTATTTTTCCAAAGCGCATTGATTGAAAAGAAGCCTCTCCGTCTATTGCTATCATCAACAACATCGTCGTGCACTAAAGTTGCTGTGTGAATCAATTCTATAACTGAAGCACCTCTGTAAGTACGCTCACTAACTTCACCATTATTCAACATTTTTGCGACCAAAAACACAAACATGGGTCGCATTTGCTTACCCTTCCTGTTAACAATGTAATGTGTAATTCTATTAAGCAAGGCCACCTTACTTGCCATAGACAACTGAAACTTCTGTTCAAAAAGTTCCATTTCGTATGCAATTGGTTGCTTAATTTGTTCAGTAATCTTCATAAATGATTGTAAAGCTTTGCAAAATTACAAATAAAGCCTCTTTTTATCGCTAAAAATTGAATATTACAAAATTAACATGTTTGGTAAACAAATATTTGTAACTTTAGGCAATTAATCTAAAAACAAACTTTATGAAAAAAATTACTTTATTGATGGCATTAGTCTTTTCCTCTAGCCTAATGTTTGGACAAGTCTTATCAGAGGATTTTGAAGGTGGGCTTAGCCTACCTGCAGGTTGGACCAACAACGAAATTGCACCTGGAGGTGGAGTTTGGGGATTTGCATCTGGTGGTGAAGCTGTTGGTTATAATCCTCCAAATACTATTTATTATGATGATGGTTTATTATTTGGCAACTACGCTTTATTCGATAGCGATGGTCTTGGTCCCGATGGAAATGCAGAAGAAGCAGCGTTAGAGAGCCCTTCTTTTGACGTTTCTGGAGCTACAAATGTTATTCTATCTTTTAATCATTTCTTCACAGCTGGTTATGGTGGGCAAGGTTTTGTTGAAGTTTTCGATGGTACCTCATGGGTACAGGTAGCTTCATACTCTGGTGCCGACCAAGCTGCTTCATCATTTGGTTTAGAAGAAATTAATGTTTCTACTGAAATAGGTGGAGTAGCAAATGCACAAGTACGCTTTAGATGGGTAGGAGACTACTCTTGGGGATGGGCAGTTGATAATATTGAGGTTAATGCACCTACCTGTATTGATCCTTCAGGATTTGTTATTGGCCCTAACGGTGTTTCTACTACCACTTTTGATATAGAGTGGACTGATTCCAATGGAGGCGGAACAGTATTTGACATTGAATGGGGAGTTGTAGGGTTTTTACCTGGATTAGGTAATATGGTAAATGATTTAGCAGCTACTAATTACGAATTTACAGGTTTAATGCCTGATACAAATTATGAATTTTATATCACTGCAAATTGTACAGGTGGTAATGGAGATAGTAACCAGATAGGACCTATTGGTTTCAGTACTAATTATGATTGTTCGCTTTATGACTTGCCTTTCTCAGAAGATTTTTCTAATCAAAATGCATTTAGCTCTTGTTATGACATTGAGGATACTAATGCTGATAATACTTCTTGGGGATATAATAACGGTAATGATTTTGACGGAGATACTGTAAATGATCCTGTAGCTCTTATTTTCCCACCAAATCCAACTGTTGCTAAAGATGATTGGTTATTCTTACCAATTGCCATCAATGGTGTAGCGAATGGAGATTATGACGTAACAATAGTATATAATGTTTTTGATAACCCAGTAGCTGGTAGTGAATCTTTTGACATTGTAGCTTTAGATAGTCCTTCCTCTGCAGCCACAATGCAAACAGTGTTTGGCTCTTATAGTGGTATTACTCAAGCTGGCGCAGGTGTTGAAGACCTTTTACCTAATGCTTATACAAGTACTGCAACATATACTCCTGCAGCCGACGGTACCTTTTATATTGGTATTCACGCAACCACACCTGTAAGTACCAGCGCAATTATCACTATTTTCAGCATTGACATAAATGAAACTTTAGGTCTCAATGATTTTGAAAACAATGACTTTTCTCATAGCTATAGTAAAAACTTAGAGACATTAACTTTAGAGTCTTCTAATTTAGAAATGACTAATATTGAAATCTATTCTATATTAGGTCAGAATGTGATTTCTAAGCCATTATCTAGTACTAGAGAGGTTATTGATGTTGCATCATTAAATGATGGTGTTTACCTAGCAAAAGTATTTGCTGATGGTGGTTCTAAGACTATTAAGTTTGTGAAGAACTAAAACACAGTCATAACACTCATAAAAAAAAGCGGCTAATGGCCGCTTTTTTTATGCTTTATTTTTATTTGCTAACTGACCACAAGCAGCATCTATATCCTTACCTCTGCTCCGTCTTACAGTTACTGTAATATTATTAGCTTCTAAAACAGTCACATACATATCCAAGGCTTTGGAATCTGCTTGTTGAAACTCACCATCATCAATAGGATTGTATTCAATAAGGTTTACTTTACTTGGTGCAAATTTGCAAAATTCAACCAATGCATCTACGTCTTTACGCTTATCGTTTATGCCTTTCCAAACAACGTACTCATATGTGATTCTGTTTTTTGTTTTAGCATACCAATATTCTAAAGCTTCTCTCAAATCTTTTAAAGGAAATGTGGCGTTAAAAGGCATAATTGAAGTCCTAACCTCATCTAAAGCTGAATGTAAGGATACGGCCAGTTTAAATTTAACCTCATCATCAGCCATTTTCTTTATCATTTTTGGGACTCCAGATGTTGATACTACAATTCGTTTTGGTGACATCCCTAAACCTTCTGGTGATGTGATTTTATCAATGGCTTTAAGTACATTATTATAATTCATGAGTGGCTCTCCCATACCCATAAACACAATATTACTTAGTGGTCTGCCATGGTATAATCTGCTTTCATTATCTATAGCTACAACTTGATCATAAATTTCATCTGGATTAAGGTTACGCATTCGCTTTAACCTTGCTGTTGCACAAAACTTGCAATCTAAACTACAACCAACCTGCGAAGATACACAGGCTGTTGTACGTGTCGATGTTGGTATTAATACAGATTCTACTATTAAATCATCATGCAACCGTACAGCGTTTTTTATAGTTCCGTCAGAACTGCGCTGCATTTGATCTACCTTAATATGGTTAATTACAAAGTTATCCTTTAGCATTTGACGGGTTTGCAAGGATATATTGGTCATATCTTCAAAACTATGGGCCGACTTTTGCCATAACCACTCGTACACTTGGTTTCCTCTAAACGCTTTATCTCCTTGGTTTACAAAAAAATCTCTAAGTTGGTCTTTGGTTAAGGCTCTTATATCTTTCTTTTTAACTTCCATATTGTACAAAAATAGGTATTTGTTACTTCATCTATTTTCATGAAATAAAAAACCTCTACTCTTTTGTTTTATATGAGTAGAGGCTTTGTATTATTTTAAAATTCTTAATTAGATGATTAACATGGCATCACCATAAGAATAGAATCTATATTTTTCCTTTACTGCTTCATCATAAGCTCTTTTTACAAAATCATGACCTGCAAATGCTGAAATCATCATAAGCAATGTTGATTTTGGTGTATGAAAATTGGTAATCATACAGTTTGCAATACTAAAATCGTAAGGAGGAAAAATAAATTTGTTTGTCCAACCTTCATACGGGTTTAATCTACCATTTGAAGATACAGAACTTTCTATAGTACGCATAGATGTAGTACCTACTGCACAAACACGTTTTTTATTTTCTATTCCTCGATTAACAACATCAGCAGACCTTTGACTAATTATAATTTCCTCACTATCCATTTTGTGCTTAGACAAATCCTCGACTTCAACTGGGTTAAACGTGCCCAAACCAACATGAAGGGTAACCTCTGCCATCTCAACACCTTTAATCTCTAAACGCTTTAATAAATGTTTAGAAAAATGCAAACCTGCTGTTGGTGCTGCTACTGCTCCTTCATTTTTTGCGTAGATGGTTTGGTAGCGTTCTTCATCTTCTGGCTCTACATCTCTCTTAATGTATTTTGGAAGTGGTGTTTGTCCTAACTCGGTTAATTTTCTTCTAAAGTCATTATAAGACCCATCATATAAAAAGCGTAACGTACGTCCTCTTGACGTTGTATTATCAATAACCTCAGCTACTAAGGTTTCGTCTTCACCAAAATAAAGTTTGTTACCAATTCTAATTTTACGTGCTGGATCTACTAAAACATCCCAAAGACGTTGGTCTTGATTTAATTCTCTTAATAAAAAAACCTCTATACGAGCACCAGTTTTTTCCTTATTACCATACAATCTGGCCGGAAAAACCTTGGTGTTGTTCATTATCATCACATCACCTTCATCAAAATAATCAATAATATCTTTAAAAAGTTTGTGTTCGATAGTTTGATTAGCTCGGTCTAGAACCATTAACCTAGATTCATCTCTATGTTCTGCAGGATGTTCGGCTAATAATTCGTCTGGAAGGTCAAAATTAAAATTTGATAATTTCATTTGTGAATGTTTGTTTTTTTGAAGTTGCAAATATACAATCTCAAAATAGGCCTTGTCAAGTAATTAGCCGTTTATTTTATTTTGAAACCTATAGAGCTCAAATCATCCCAAAATTGAGGGTAAGATTTACTCACTACTTCAGCATCTTTAATCTGCAAATTTGTCTTTAATCCTAACGGTGCAAATGCCATGGCCATTCTATGATCGTTATAGGTATTTACAGACACATTACTTTTTATGGACTTAGACTTACTTAAGTATAAGGACTCATTTGTAATAGTTACTTCGGCCCCTAATTTTTCTAATTCCGTTTTAAGAGCTACTAATCTATCTGTCTCTTTAATTTTTAGTGTATGCAAGCCTTTTAGGAAACATTCCAATCCCAGTCCGAATGCTGTAACCGCAATTGTTTGGGCAATGTCTGGTGCGTTTGCTAAATCTAAATCGATTTTAGATTGACGATTGACGATTGATGATTTTTGTAGTGTTATGGAAGTAGCGCCAAATGTGGTATCAACACCAAAAAGATTATAAATTTTGGCCAATACAGCATCTCCTTGCAATGACTCTTTTTTATATGAAGACAAGGTTATTTCTGTACCTAAATCACTTAATGCTACAATACTATAAAAATAGGAAGCTGAAGACCAATCAGACTCAACCACTAGCGTTTTCGATTCTACTCCGTTTGTCTTTGGTTTTACAGTAATTACATTATCCTCAAACGTAGTTTCCACTTCTATTTCACTTAATAAGTCTAAGGTCATTTTTATATATGGAACAGACGTTATTTTTCCATTTAGAGTAAGCTCTAATCCGTTCTCTAGTCTTGAAGCGATAAGCAATAGGGCCGAAATGTACTGACTACTCACGTTTGCCTTTAAATCAACTCTTGGATTGGTTAGTTTTTTTCCTCTGATTTTAAGCGGAGGAAACCCTTCATTTTCTATGTATTGAATATCTGCTCCTAGTTGTTTAAGAGCTTCAACAAGAATTGCAATTGGGCGTTCTTTCATTCTTGAAGAACCCGTCAGTGTCACTTCTGTGTTTTCTTGAATAGAAAAATAGGCAGTTAGAAAGCGCATGGCTGTACCTGCATGATGAACATCAATAACTTCATCATCTGATGACAGTGCTTTTTGCATTAATACTGAGTCGTCTGAGTTCGATAAATTTTCAATTGAAATTTGAGGATATAAGGCTTGCAATAGTAGCAATCTATTAGATTCGCTTTTAGACCCAGTAATCGTAATTGTTGATTGACGATTAGCGATTGACGATTTTAGAATTTGAGTATGCATGCAGTTTTCCTTCTTTAGCAGAAACAAAACTACTTCAATTTTTCATTATTATGATGTCTGTCGTGGTCTCGTTTGGCTTTTTTGTCCATTTTCTTATCAAACGAGGCTTGTAAATCTATACCTGTTTGGTTAGCTAAACATAACACTACAAAAACGACATCGGCTAATTCTTCACCAAGATCTTTATTTTTATCACTTTCCTTTTCACTTTGCTCTCCATAACGTCTGGCAATAATACGAGCTACCTCACCCACTTCTTCCGTTAGTTGCGCCATATTAGTAAGTTCATTAAAGTATCTCACTCCATGTTCTTTAATCCAATTATCTACGTCTTTTTGTGCGTTTTTTATGTTCATAATCTTTATTCTCTATTTTTTGAATCTATAATAATAGTTACAGGGCCATCATTAACCAAACTGACTTTCATATCTGCGCCAAACTCACCTGTTTGTATAGTTTTATCCAACTTGTTCTCTAATGTTGCTATAAAGTTTTCGTAAAGAGGAATTGCTACATATGGCTTTGCAGCTTTTATATAACTTGGCCTGTTTCCTTTTTTGGTACTTGCGTGAAGGGTAAACTGACTAACAACGATTACGTTTCCGTCAGCATCTTTTAGTGAAGTATTCATAACACCATTCTCATCTGGAAATACACGAAGATTTATAACTTTTTTGCACAACCAGTCTATATCATCTTGAGTATCTTCATCGACTATACCCAATAAGATTAAAAATCCTTTGCCTATTGATGCTACTTCGTTGTCATTAATAACCACTGAAGCTTTTGAGACGCGCTGTATGACTACTTTCATTCCTTATCCCAATTATCGGTTCTGTAATGTTCCTCTTCTCCTTCTAAAATCTGAAGGTAGCTTCTATACCTTGAATAAGATACTTCATCATTTTCTAAGGCTTCTTTAACCGCACATTTTGGTTCTTTTAAGTGTAAGCAATTATTGAATTTACAATCCTGCTTTAAGGCAAAAAACTCAGGAAAATAATCGCCGACTTCTTCTTTTTCCATATCCACAACTCCAAAACCTTTAATACCAGGTGTGTCAATGATTTTGGCATCAAAACTTAAATCGAACATCTCTGCAAATGTGGTCGTGTGCTGCCCTTGCATGTGTTGCTCAGATAGTTCTTTGGTTCTTAAATCCAAGGATGGTTCTATGGCATTAACCAAAGTAGATTTACCAACACCAGAATGACCAGTAAACATGCTAACCTTTCCTTCCATTAAAGTTTTAACCTTATCAATATTATGGCCTGTAGTTGCAGAAATCTCAATACATTCATACCCTATTTTTCTATAAATACTCTCAAGATATTTTACTTCGAGCAACTTTTCTTCGTCGTAGGTATCTATTTTATTAAAGAGTAAAATGGTCTTCACAGAGTACGCCTCGGCAGTCACCAAAAAACGATCAATAAAGCTTGTAAATGTTGGTGGATTATCTAAGGTAATCAACAAAAATACTTGGTCTATATTGGCTGCTATAATATGAGTTTGCTTAGACAGATTTACTGATTTTCTAACAATGTAGTTGGCGCGTTCTTCAATGCGATGAATAACCCCTGTTTCGGTATTGTTTTTAGTTTCTAATTCAAACTCTACTTTATCGCCTACTGCGATGGGATTAGTACTCTTTATACCCTGAAGCCTAAACCTACCCTTTATTCTACACTCATAAAACTTACCGTTCATTGTTTTAACGGTATACCAACTTCCGGTAGATTTATAAACTGTTCCTATCATTAAATAATAAATAATAACAAAGTAACAACTTTTCATTAAAAAAGTCTTTACTTTTATAGGTAATCAAAACCTAACGCAATGAAAAAAAACTTCTTACTAGCAGCAGCCATTATAATAGGCTTCATTTCATTTTCTTTTATTAGTAAAGAAACTCTAAAAGACGAAAAACCAACAAACCAAGTTGAGTACAAAGTTATTACAAGTGTAGAATCTATTGTCCCTAACGGATTGGGACGCTCTAGGCTTATATCGTCTAATGTTGATAGGGATTATTCTGAATTTACCACCGAGCAAACGGAAGATGACAACTCTAGAAACAAATCTAAGCGGAAAGATATTCGTGTTAAAGATTTTGAGGAAACCAAACTTCTTAATTTTTATAATTTAGGAGGAATTCGTTTTCAAAACATTGTTGCTAATGATGCTGTTGTTGCCTCTAAATTAACAGCAATGGGTAATGAAGGCTGGGAACTCGTTTTTGTATCTAGCTCTTCTGAAAGTGATGCAGGCAAAGATGATGGACAAGGTATTTTTGTTACCAGATATATATTTAAAAGAAACTTATAATCTCAATCTCATATAAAAAGGCTCACATCTGTGAGCCTTTTTTTAATTATTAGGTTTTAGTGATTAATAATTTCTTCTTGGTGATTAATAGATTCTTGGTGAATGGCCTTAAACATCCTGAGGATAAATTCTTCGCTTAAATTCTTTTCTTCACCTTGTAAAATCATTTTACCTAAAATTTCATTCCAACGCTTATTTTGCAACACTGCAACATTATGCTTCTTTTTTAAAGCACCAATATCATCCGCCACTTGCATACGCTTGCCTAGAATTTCAATAAGCTGATGATCTATAACATCTATCTTTGTTCTTAAAGTATTAATCTTGTTTTTAAACTCTGCAGCTTCACCAACCTCTTTTCTTATGCGTAAATCTTCAGTGTATTTTATTAATGTACTTGGTGTAATTTGTTGTGCGGCATCACTCCATGCATTGTCTGGGTCGTGATGAGTTTCTATCATCAAGCCATCGTAATTAAGATCTAATGCTGTTTGGCTTAAATCGAAAATGATATCTCTACGTCCTGCAATATGCGAAGGGTCTAAAATTAAAGGCAGATCTGGGAAACGACTTTGTAAGTCTACCGCAATCTGCCACTCCGGATTATTTCTGTAACGTGTTTTCTCGTAGGTAGAGAATCCTCTGTGGATGACTCCTAAATTTTTTATATCAGCCGTGTAGAAACGTTCTACCGCTCCTAACCATAATGACAAATCTGGGTTTACCGGATTTTTAATCAACACGGGTTTATCGGTTCCTTTTAAAGCATCCGCAATGTCTTGAACTATAAACGGGCTAACCGTTGTACGTGCGCCAATCCAAAGAATATCAACATCGTGCTTTAAAGCTAATTCTACATGATTGGCATTAGCTACTTCTGTAGTGATAAGCATACCCGTTTCTTCTTTTGCCTTTTGAAGCCATTTTAAACCAAGTGCTCCTACACCTTCAAAATTACCTGGACGTGTTCTTGGTTTCCAGATCCCTGCTCTAAAAACAGTGGCATCGCTATCTTTTAATTGATGTGCTATTTTTAAAACTTGTTCTTCGGTTTCTGCACTACAAGGTCCCGCAATCACTAGTGGATGCTCTAAATTAAAAGCATCTAACCAGTTCCTTAATTCTTTCTTATTTTCCATTTTGCTAGTATTCTTCTTTTTCTAAATTTTTATTCTATTCCGTTTAAAATATCCTTAATATGATTTGTGGCTTCCATCTCCTTAAAAATTGCTTCAAAATCATTGCTTTGCATCAATTTCTTGAAATGCTTTAGGTTATCTATATATTCATCTAATGTTTCTATGACATTGGTTTTGTTTTGTTTAAAAATAGGAGTCCACATGGCTGGAGAACTTTTTGCCAAACGTACTGTACTTGCAAAACCACTGCCTGCCATATCAAATATATCGCGTTCGTTTTTTTCTTTTTCTATTACTGTTTTCCCGAGCATAAACGAACTAATGTGGGACAAATGCGACACATAAGCAATGTGCTTGTCATGGGCTTTAGGATTCATATAACGTATGCGCATTCCTAAATCCGAAAATAATTTCAACGCTTTTTCCTGAAGCTTGAAGGCTGTTTCTTCAACTTCACAAATAATATTAGTCTTGTTATTATACAAATTATGAATTGCCGCCTCTGGACCAGAAAACTCAGTACCAGCAATAGGGTGTGCTGCTAGAAAGTTTCTACGCTTCGGATGATTTTTAACTTTAAGACAAATAGCTTCTTTTGTTGAGCCAGCATCGAACACAATAGTCTCATCAGAAACCAAATCCAACACTTTTGGCAACACCTCTAACATTGCATCTACAGGAATGGCAACAATGACAATATCGGCTTGATTTAAATCATCAAAACTTGCCTTTTTATCAATAATACCAAGAGCCTTCGCTCTGTCTAAATGTGCTTCATTTTTGTCTATACCATACACAACGCAATCAGGGTTTTGCTTTTTAGTATCTAAGGCAAAACTTCCGCCAATTAATCCAACTCCTATGACAAAAACATATTTCATAAACCTAAATTCTCGCTATTGCTTCTTTAATTGTTTCTTCTGTGCAGCAGAGTGAAAACCGCACGTATCCTTCACCATTACTCCCAAAAACAGTTCCAGGTGTTATAAATATGGAATGTTCTTTTAATACCAAATCCGTAAACTCTTCAGATTTTAGGTGTGGTGGTAATTTTGCCCAAACAAACATACCTGTTGCGTATTCATCATAAGTACAATTTAAAGCCTCTGCCAATTTCCAGATAAGCTCGCGTCTTTGTTCGTAAACGCTATTTAAACTTACAAACCACATGTCTGAACATTTTAAGGCTTCAATAGCCCCTTTTTGAACAGCATAAAACATACCTGAATCCATATTACTTTTAACCTTTAGCACTGCGCTTAAATGCTCGTAACTACCAATCAACATTCCAACTCTCCAACCTGCCATATTAAAGGTTTTACTAAATGAGTTTAACTCTAAGCAAACTTCTTTTGCATGGTTATAGCGCATTATGCTAATTGGCTTTTTATTTAGAATAAAACTATAGGGATTATCATTAACGATTAAAATATTATGTCGTCTTCCAAAGGCTATAACTTCATCATAAAACTTATTAGGTGCATTGACTCCTGTTGGCATGTGTGGATAGCTAATCCACATAATTTTAACCTTGCTTAAGTCCAAGCGTTCTAAAGCAATAAAATCTGGCAACCAATGATTCTCTTCAGTTAAATCATAAAAAACTGGTTTAGCTTCTACCAATTTTGTTACTGCAGAATAGGTTGGGTAGCCAGGATTTGGAATCAAGACTTCATCACCAGGGTTTAAAAAAGCCATGGAGATGTGCATAATCCCTTCTTTGCTTCCTAAAAGTGGTAGCACCTCAGTTTGCCCACTTAGATTTACTTTGTATTGTTTTTTGTAAAAATTGGCAATCTCTTCTCTTAACTCTGGTAAACCTTGGTAACTCTGATATTTGTTGGCTCCTTCTTCATCCAAACTATCTTTTAAAAGCATCGTAGCCTTAAAAGGTGGCTCTAAATCCGGACTACCAATACCAAGATTTATAATGGGTTTTCCTTGAGATTGCAAAAAAGCTACTTCTCTTAACTTTTTAGAAAAGTAGTATTCTTCGACATGTTTTAAACGGTTGGCTACTTCAATCATGTTTTTGCATTTTTATATTCACCTAACACTTTAAAATTCTGAGCCATAATTTGCATAATAGCGTGTGCCTTTTCGTAGTCCTTGTACTCATCAAAAGTAACATCTACAAAGAAGGCATACTTCCAAGGGGTCTCAATTTTTGGTAAGGATTGTATTTTAGTTAGGTTTAATTTACAATCACTCATTACATTGAGTATAGTGGCTAAGCTACCACGTTTATGGTCTAATTCAAATTTTAAGGACGCTTTATTTATTCCATTTTTTTCGAGATTAGCATTCTCTCGCATTACAATCACAAAACGTGTTTCGTTATGCTTTATGGTTTGTATGCTCTCAGCCAAAATATCCAATCCGTATAAAATTGCTGCATTCTTACTCGCTATTGCTGCTATACCTCTACTTTGGTGTTTTGCAATCTGTTTAGCAACATCTGCTGTATCTTTAGCTTCTACCAACTTAATATGCGGAAAGTCTTTAAAGAATGTTTTGCACTGTAGCAATGCCATTGGGTGCGAATGTACTTCATTTATGGTTTCTAGGCTTTCGCCTTCTAAGGCCAGTAAATTATGTTGAATATCTAGATAGTACTCACCTACAATACTTAAATTATGCTTATCTATCAATGCGTAATTAGGGATTATGGAACCTGCAATAGAATTTTCTAATGCCATCACCATACTATCGGTTTGCCCTTGCAATAAATTTTCCACAGCACTATCAAAAGACATGCACTCAATTACTTCTGTTGTTGAACAGAAGTATTTTTTAGCCACTTCGTGATGAAATGACCCTTTAATTCCTTGTATGGCTATTGGTTTTTTCATAACAAAAAAGTCCCGAATTAATCGAGACTTTTCTAAACTTATATTTTATAACTAAAACATACTAAGCCTCGTTTCTTTCTGTAAAAAAGAAATAAAACCAGTTATAATATGTTTTTGCTGTGTGTATCATTATTTGTTTGGCTAATGTAATTAATATTTTTAAAAATCAAAATTGTCCTTTGCTCTTTTTTGGGCTACTGATAAAGTTTTAAAGATTTTGTAATAAATAATGTGTCGTATTAGATATTAATTATTTTTGATTAAATATTCTGGATTATGTCTATTGAAGTCAATAATATTTCAAAATTATATAAAGATCAAAAAGCATTAAACAACGTTTCTTTTAAAGTAAACGATGCTGAGATTGTTGGTTTTTTGGGGCCAAATGGTGCTGGTAAATCTACAATGATGAAAATCCTCACCACTTATATTGAAGCTTCTGAAGGTGATGCAAAAGTGAATGGTTTTGATGTTGCTACCGACAAAAAGAATGTACAGAAAAGTGTAGGGTATCTACCTGAACACAATCCGCTTTACACCGACTTATATGTTAGAGAATATTTAAACTTTAATGCCAATGTTTATAGCACGCCAAAGTCTCGAATAGACGAAGTAATTGAACTCACTGGTCTATCACCAGAAGCTCACAAAAAAATAGGTCAACTTTCTAAAGGTTATAGACAGCGTGTTGGCTTGGCTAATGCCTTATCACACAATCCTGATGTGTTAATTTTAGACGAACCAACAACTGGCCTAGACCCAAATCAGTTAGTAGATATAAGAAATCTTATACGAAATATTGGTAAAGAGAAAACCATATTTTTGTCAACTCACATTATGCAAGAGGTTGAAGCCATGTGCCACCGGGTTATTATTATAAATAAAGGCGAAGTGGTTGCCGATAAATACTTGAAAGATCTAAGAGAAGGACAAGAGCAAGTGATTATTGTGGAGTTTGATTATCGCGTAGAAGACACCTTTTTACTAAGGCTACCTAAAGTAAGCTCGGTAAAAAATACTGATGGTTTTATTTACGAAATTACCTTTTCTACCAAAGAAGATATGCGCTCTCACGTTTTTGATTTTGCACATGATAACGAATTAAAAATTCTCCAGTTGAATCAAAAGAATACCAGTTTAGAGAGTTTGTTTAGAGAATTAACGAGTTAGAATTTTGGAAATTATCTTAGAATTTCTGAGTGGTATATTTATAGAGACACTGCCTGAACTCTTAAAATACTTTGGAGCTTCTATTAAATGGCTTTTTTATTTGGGCAAGAAACCTTTTACAACTATTATACAAGAAGAATGGAATAGGAGGCTTGGATTATTTATAATTGTTTTAACTATAGTGATAATCGTGAATCTAAGCTAATCAAAAAACAACTGACCAGTGTAAACACGTTCTACATCTACCATTGGCGGTTCATTTACTGAAATCAGATTTCCAGTTCCTCGTAAGATGCCTGTGAGTGATAATTGCGGATTTACAATCATATCATTACTGCCTCTGTGATTAACCTCTACATGTTGAGCTATTAAATTCTCACCTTCAAAACGTCCAGAACCCGAAAAAAACCCAACAAACAAATTTTCGACTTCACCATCAATGTAAAACGATGAGATGTTGTTAGATATAATATCTAAATTTTCAGAATCTAGAGACAGTCTAAAATCACCAACAGTAAATTCAACGTTCTCATTAAAGTCTTCTGAAATCAAACTCAAATCCTGAAAGGCTAAAATACCATTAGATGACACCTCATACTGTGAGGAATTCCTTATTTCGGTAAGAATTGGCGCTTCGACATAAATTTTTGTGATGCCATATTCTCTTACGTAGTTACATGTGTTATCATCGGTAAGCACTAATCTATTGCCAATGACCTCAGCCCTTACATCGTTGATTAAATTTTCACCAGTTTCAACAGTGACCTTGTATTCTGGCGCTTCAGTGATGATTAACTCTATATCCCTGTTTACCAAAATGCTTTCAAAATCAGCAACCTCAACCTCTTGTTGAATTATATTTCCGGCTGTTTGAAAACAATCGTTAGCATCTTCGCTATTGCAAGCGAATATTAACAAAATACAGACAAGAATAATTCTCTTCATATTAAAAAAATAGATTCCTGCCTCACTTCGACTTCGCTCAGTGACCAACGCAGGAATAACAAATTTACAATCTTACACCTACACCAAATTCAACAGCTTCGGCTTTTGCACCATGCGATTTTAAGGTGATGGCGCCAAAAAATTTCTTTCCAAAATAACGTTTTAAACCAATCCTGAGATAGGTTCTTCCTTCAAAATCGAAAGGATAATATACATAATAGCCTATTTGTGACTCAATAGACATTTTATTGATAAACAACTCGTGACCCACAAACAAACCTACACGCTTGTAATCTTCGTCTCCGCTAACATTCAATTCTGGAAAAGAGACCGACTGATAATAAATGAGTTCTTTTAGAAAATTAGAAAAAAAGACGTCGGCACCAAATTGGATGGCACTAACATGACTTAAGCGTTTATCTGCATATGCAGACAGAATATAAAACGGAAATTGTCCGCTACCAATAATATCGCTCTGATTAATACCACTTCTAAAGGCAATATTGTACTTGATACGTTCTGTAAACTTTTCGTCAGTAAGATTATCTATATATTCGGCTTCTTCTTCATCCAAGCTATAGGTTACCCCTAAATTTAATGTCATTGAGTTAACACTTGTGTTTGGTGCTTTTACATTAGCATTTGAGTAATGTACCAAAGACAAGCCACCTTGTAAACCGATCCGATCAAAAATTCGCTCTTTTTTATAGTTGAGCATCACATAAGTAGAGCTTAACAGATGAGAACCAAAAGCTATGTTTTTATGATTTTCAACTTTATCATAAGGATTCGTATTATAAGCAATCCCTTGCCCAATCCTAAACATTACCTTACGTTTAAAAAAGTAGAAATTATAATGTGCGTAGAGTCCGTAATTTTCGCCTAGCACCTCATTTTTTAAATCCTGATAAATAAATGACGCTCCATAATCTGGAAAATTAAAACGCTGTTGCCAAGCTTCCTCACCAAAGGTTTTTTTATTCCAACTTAAGATCATCCCTTCGGGATGCCCTGTAATAAGATGCAATATATCATTATTATGAAGTGCAATTGTTCCTGAGAAATAATTGACATCTACATACGAATTTGGTGCGCTATCGTTCTGGGAAAACGTCAAGAGCCCAGAGCAAATCATAACAGCTATAAGCCAGTACTTCATATTAAATTGGTTACTGGCAAAAGTAAAAGAATAATTGATTAAAAAAACAAGGTTACCACTAAAGATAATACCGTAATGGCTAATAGCTTTAAAGCAAAACCTAGTTCTAATTTATATTTTTTCATGGATTTGGGTTTTCAGCAAAATTGAACAATAAAAAAAACACCTAGCTTAGTTTTAGGGAAATAAAACGTTATGAAACCATTAAACAAATCTACCTATATAAATTTTCTGTAAATGGGTTGATAACTTTATAATATCTGACAATACTCCCCTTGCTGTGACTGCTTTACCAGCACCAGACCCTTGTATGACCAAAGGCTGCACTTTGTAAGCATCAGTATAAATTTCAAACAAATTATCCGTTCCTTTTAACTGGCCTAAAGGAGACGCTTTGGGCTCTGTAACTAACTTAACCTCGAGCGAACCGTCAACCACATTCAATAAGCCTACATAACGCAATACAGTTTCGTTTTTAAGTCTAGATTTAAGAGCTCCAAAAACACCATTTAGCTGCTGCACTTGTAGGTTAAATTGCTGTTGTGTTATGTTTCCGTTACGCTGTTTTGGTACTAAAGATTCAATTTTCACATCGCTCAATTCCGCTTCAATACCAAGTTCTCTAGCTAATATCAATAGTTTTCGTGCCACATCTTTTCCGGATAAATCGTCTCTAGGATCTGGCTCTGTTAATCCTTGATCAACCGCATTATTCAGTACCTGATGAAATGGCAACTCTCCTTCTGAAAACTGATTGAATATATAACTCAATGAGCCCGAAAACACTCCTTTTATTTTTGTTATTTGCTCTCCAGCTTGGTGTAAGCTCTTAACCGTTTCTATAATTGGTAACCCAGCACCCACATTGGTCTCGTAGAGAAATTCTTTGTTGTTTGTTTTTAAAATTGTCCTTAATCGTTTGTAAAAGTCATAGTCTAAGGTGTTCGCCACCTTATTGGCAGAAACAATGTGAAATCCGTTTTCAATTAATGTTTCGTAATGCGCCACAAATTCGGAGCTAGCTGTCACATCAATAGCAATGGCATGTTCTACATTTAAGGCTTTAAAATGATAGATTATATCTTCAAAAGTGTAGGGTTCTGAAAACTTTTCGAAATCCACTTTCCAGTTAATTTCGTTATCATCAGCAAAAAAAGCCAAAGTAGAATTTGCAATCACAGGAATTTTAATTGCTATGTGCTGAGTTTTTAAAAGTTCAGATTTAATCTTTTGTATTTGATTGATTAATGTAGAGCCTACATTACCAATTCCGAATATAGCTAGATGTATGGTCGTCATAGTGTTCTTGTTTTAGGCTAAAAACTGGTTTTAATAACTTCGTGAGTTGTTGATGCTCTATTAAAAAAGCATCATGCCCATCGCTAGATTTTAGCTCTCCAATGGTAACATTTTCCTTTACGGATTTTAACTCTACAAAGGTGTTCCAATTTTCTTCTGATTTAAACAGTAAATCTGAATTAATGGTGATGATGTGAATATGGGATGTGATTTGTCTTGCCACTTCTGTAAATGAACCTCTTCCTTTTGTAATATCAATGGTTTTCAAAATTTGATTCATCATTTTATAAGCAGACAACTGAAACCCGTTTTCAAGCTTTTCGCCATGGTGTGCCAACCACGCTTCTATTTTAAAAGCATCCTTTCCTTGCTTTTCTCTTTTGAATTTGGCAGCAAACGACTCTGGTGTTCTGTAAAAGGTCATGGCATGCATTCTAGCATCAAGTAGTGGTCGGGAAGAATAGTTGAGTATTTCATCTTGAATGTAACAATTGCCAATTACCCAATCTGTAGATTTCCAATCTGTTGCAATTGGCACCACATATTCCGCTAGGTTTGGTCGTAGAGCGGCCAACTCCCAAGTAACACCACCACCAACCGAAGCACCTATAATTGCATACAAACTATGAATCCGTAACCTATTTAAACCCTCTGAAAAAATACGAGCGATATCTCTAGCAGTAAAATCCTTATAATCATCTACAAATAATTCTTCAATACCACCATAACCATTCCCTGGGCAATTAAAGGCCAATACAGCATAAACATCTGTATCTATAACCTTGCCTTTACCTACAACATCATTCCACCAACCTTGTTTTCCAGTAACACAAGAATTACCAGTTAATGCATGGTTAATCAATATAACTGGGCTTTTACCTATAGGTTGTCCAAAATTTTGATAGGACAATCTTAGGTTTAACTTCTTGCCATTGCATAATTCAAAATAATCGAGTTCTATATATTTAAGAGCGTTCATTAAGTATGAATTTTAACTTAGTTTACGATACCTCAGATCAGACCGAGCGAAAAAAGTTCGCTCAGTCCAATTTTTGCAACACTAACAGATTAAACTAATTGGGATTTGTTAACGCGATTAAAAGCCTCTTTAAGATCGGATTTTAAATCTTCAATGTTTTCTATACCCACGGACAGACGTATCAAATCCTTGGTTACACCTGTACTCTCTTGGGCATCATCACTTAATTGCTGATGTGTTGTACTGGCCGGATGAATGATTAAAGACTTTGTGTCACCAATGTTGGCCAGTAATGAGAATAATTGGGTTTTATCTGCTATGACTTTTGCGGCTTCATATCCACCGTCTACTCCAAATGTTACAATTCCGCTTTGTCCCTTTGGTAAATATTTTTTGGCTAAATCATAGTATTTACTCGACTCTAAACCAGGATAATTCACCCAAGTTACCTCTGGTTGTTCTTGTAACCACTTGGCAAGTTCTAAGGCATTTTCGCTATGCTTTTTTATACGTAACTCTAAGGTCTCCAAACCTTGAATGATTTGAAAGGCATTAAACGGGCTTAATGCTCCACCATAATCCCTCAACCCTTCAATTCTCACTTTAGCAATAAATGCAGCAGCTTCTAATGCTTCACTATATACCAAACCGTGGTAACCTGGAGAAGGCTCTGTAAATTCTGGGAATTTTCCATTGCTCCAATCAAAGGTTCCTGCATCAATAATTGCACCTCCCAACGCAGTTCCATTCCCATTAATATACTTTGTTAGAGAATGGATTACAATATTTGCGCCATATTCAATTGGATTCAACAAATAAGGTGTGGCTACGGTATTATCTACAATTAATGGCACTTTAAAAGCGTTAGCTTCTTTAGAAATGGCTTCGATATCCAAAACGTCAAGCTTTGGATTTCCTAAAGATTCTATGAAAAATGCTCTAGTATTTTCTTGAGTAGCTTTTTGGAAATTCTCTGGATTAGAAGGATCCACAAAAGTTGTTGCAATACCATGTCTTGGTAATGTTACGCTCAATAGATTATAAGTGCCACCGTACAAGCTATTAGAGGCTACAATGTGATCCCCTGCTTTTAACAAAGTAAGCAATGTTGTTGAGATGGCAGATGTACCAGAGGCTGTTACTACTGCTGCTAAACCTCCTTCTAAATCTGCTAAACGTTGCTCTAAAATATCGTTTGTAGGATTGTTGATTCTGGTATATATATTACCAGTCTCGGTAAGGGCAAAAAGGTTTGCGGCATGATCTGAATCGTTGAAAACATAAGCTGTTGATTGGTAAATTGGCACCGCTCTTGTTCCACCATTACTATTTACATCATGACCTGCGTGCAACGCTTTTGTTGCAAATTTTTGTGTACTCATTTTTCTAAGTTTTTGAGTTAATAATGAGTGCTATTTGCAGAACAAGATTAATGGAGTAAAAAGCATCTTTTTCGCTAATACTTCAAAATAAAAATTGACCGTAGCCAAGGCTATGCTAAATTTTTATTTCTCGTCTAATCAAAAAATCTATCTGTTTCTCTATCATTAATCTCATTCAACAAATAGCACGATTAAACCAAAAGCCAAATAAACTTCTTAACGAAGCGTACTTAATAGAAAAATGTTATAAAGAAAATGCTAATCACAAATGGGTAATTAGTCTTGAGTTATCTATCCGAACTGACAAGAAATGACTTGCACATTCAAGTAGAATTTAGCACCTTCTTAGTAAGTCTAAGGGTTGCTAAGGCTTCAAAGGGTCTATTCCCTCCACCTTTCTTGATAACATTTCAATAAGTGTTTTGAACTTTATGAGTACAAATATTGCAACACAAAAATTTAAATTCAAAATTATTTTAAGGATTTTTTTATAGTTTAACACATAAACAGGTCTGCAAAAGTTCCTAAAACCCTTGTGTTTTCTATTGTTAAGCAAAAATTTTATAATGTAAAACATAATACCTGCAACTCATTTTATGATTTCATTATCATTTGAAGATGCTCAATCTTAAATTTAATCTTTATTTTTGCCAAGATTTATAAAGAGGAAAAATTTGTCTGATTGCAACCTCTTAAAACTGAAACTATTTCGGTTTGAATAAAAATGCTAAAGCAGTTAGTTTTTCAACTTCTCTAGCAGCTACGCAATCTCAATTTTTTAATAAACAAAAATAGGATTTATGCCATATTTATTTACTTCAGAAAGTGTTTCGGAAGGACATCCAGATAAAGTTGCTGATCAAATTAGTGATGCATTAATTGATAATTTTTTAGCTTTTGACCCAGAGTCTAAAGTAGCTTGCGAAACCCTTGTAACAACTGGCCAAGTAGTATTAGCTGGCGAAGTAAAATCTAATACTTATCTAGACGTACAGCAAATAGCTAGAGACACCATTAATAAAATCGGTTACACCAAAGGCGAGTACATGTTTGATGGCAACTCGTGTGGAGTCATTTCTGCCATACATGAACAGTCAGAAGATATTAATCGAGGTGTAGATAGAGCAACCAAAGAAGAGCAAGGTGCTGGCGACCAAGGGATGATGTTTGGCTATGCTACCAACGAGACCAATAATTATATGCCTTTGGCATTGGATATTTCGCATCTTATACTTAAAGAACTGGCTGCATTACGTCGCGAAAATAAAGACATCACCTACTTAAGGCCAGATTCTAAAAGTCAGGTAACTATTGAATATAGTGATGACAATACACCGCAACGTATTGATGCCATTGTTATTTCTACACAACATGACGATTTTGATACAGATGACGTTATGTTAGACAAAATTAGAAAAGACATGGTAAACATCTTGATACCTCGTGTAGTAGCCAAAGTACCAGACCATATAAAACCTCTATTTACAGATGATATTAAATATCACATCAATCCAACAGG
This sequence comes from Winogradskyella sp., assembly GCA_030149175.1. Taxonomy (GTDB): domain Bacteria; phylum Bacteroidota; class Bacteroidia; order Flavobacteriales; family Flavobacteriaceae; genus Winogradskyella. Next base: position 42,327 of record JASBSA010000099.1, read on the forward strand.
AAAATTTGTAATAGGTGGACCTCATGGTGATACTGGCTTAACAGGCAGAAAAATAATCGTTGATACTTATGGCGGAAAAGGCGCACATGGTGGAGGAGCATTTTCTGGAAAAGATCCAAGTAAAGTAGACAGAAGTGCAGCTTATGCAACAAGACATATCGCCAAAAATTTAGTCGCTGCTGGTGTTTGTGATGAAGTGTTGGTACAAGTGTCTTATGCTATTGGTGTTGTAGAACCTATGGGAATTTTTATTGATACTTATGGTACATGTCCTTTTAACCTTACAGATGGTGAAATAGCAGAAAAAGTTTCTGAAATTTTTGACATGCGACCAGCTGCCATTGAGGAACGTCTTAAACTACGTCAACCAATGTATAGCGAAACAGCAGCCTATGGCCATATGGGAAGACACAATGAGATTGTTACTAAAACTTTTGACCAACCTAACGGTGAATCTAAAACTCTAGAAGTTGAACTATTCACATGGGAAAAATTAGATTATGTGGATAAAGTAAAAGCAGCCTTTGGATTGTAAAATTTGAAGTACAGATAAAAACAAAACTCTGATTATAATATAGTCAGAGTTTTTTCTTTTTGTGACCTCAAGGTAGGAGTTTTAAACATATGGCTGTTTTATTTTCACAAGGTCTTTTTTAAGACTTACTTTTTAACTAAATCAATGCAATATGAAAAGAATTAAAAATTTCCCAAATCTTATTTTAATGCTTTTATTATCATTAATTATGGTAACCTCTTGCCAAAAAGATGATAGCCCTTCTGGAAATAACGACCCACAAGAAAATATACCTGATAACTTTTCTGAATATTTTGGCAATGAAATCTCTCGCGACTTTTTAGGTACCGTTATCGACAAAAACCATAATCCCATTGAAGGCGCAACCATTACTATCGGTAGCGAAACCGCAACAACAGATAGTAATGGTGTTTTTATGATTAACGGAGCTACAGTTAAGCAACGTTTTGGTTATATAAAAGCCGAGAAAGCTGGATACATTCATGCTTCACGTAGTGTTGTGCCTTCTAACGGCACCAACAAAGTGACCATTATGATGTTAGAAGCTACTGTTGTAGGCTCAGTAACCAGTGGAAGTTCGGGAACCGTAACCGATAACGATGGGAGCTCTGTGAGTTTTGACGGTAATTTTATAAAAGAAGATGGCACTGCTTATTCTGGATCGGTAGACGTAATCATGCATCACCTTGATCCTGCTGATGTGGATATGCCACTACAAATGCCTGGTATGCTTTATGCCGAAAATGAAAATGGAGCAGAACGTATGCTTCAAACTTTAGGTATGCTTGCAGTGGAATTACGCGGTTCTGGTGGTGAAGATTTAAATTTAGCAGAAGGTTCAACTTCTGAAATAAAAATTCCTGTAGATGCTAGTTTAATGAGTATAGCTCCTGCAACCATTCCGCTTTGGTATTTTGATGAAACTACTGGTTATTGGAAAGAAGAGGGTGAAGCTACGCTTCAAGGCAACATGTATGTTGGTACAGTATCACATTTTAGCTTTTGGAATTGTGATATACCAGCAGAAGCAATTACACTTTGCGTTACTGCGACAGATGAAGATAATATACCTCTAGCAAATATGTCAGTGTCTATTACTAGCACAACATTTGGAACAACCTATGGCTATACAAACGACAATGGCGAAGTCTGTGGCTATGTGCCAAGCAATGAAAGTTTAGTGCTTAATGTTTACAGTTATAACTTTTGTGATGATGCTTCTTTGTATAACGAAACCATAGGACCCTTTAACTCAGATTCTAGTATTACAGTTGTAGTACCAGATAACCCTGATGTCATTCAGGAAACAGTGGTAGGTACATTTAACACATGTAACGGTCAGCCTGTTTCGGATGGTTATGTCCAACTGAGCTACGGCAACCAAACCTTTATCGATGCTGTAACTAATGGTGATTTTGAAATTAATCTTTTGAGATGTACTGAAAGCAATACATTTGGTATTGAAGCTAGCGACTATGTCAACCTACAAGTCACTGATAGCATTAGTTACACCTTTACGACACCTTTAACAAATATAGGAACTATAAGTGCATGTAATGCTGTAACTGAGTTTATAGAATACACAATTGATGATGGAGAAAGCGTATTTATTTTCGAAAACATTTCTGCTAACTTCTATGCAGAGAGTCCGAATTATCCAGGACCAACCATCGATATTTTTGCATCAAGTAACAATCAGGAAAACTGCTATTATATGTTTGGAGTCCTAAATGATCCTGACTATTTAGGTACTTATGATAGTTTTGCTTTTGACGGCACAGTTTCCGATGATACAGGCTTCTTTATTGGAGAATGTCTAAACGTTGCTCCAGAAAACAACAATATTACTTACAATCTTACCTCATTAGGGGACGTTAGCGAGTATATAGATATCAATTTTAATGGTTCTTATGAAGATTACCAAGGTAATCCGCACACCATAACTGGAGTAGTGCATGTATTGAGAGACAATTAATAATATATACAAATTAGGGTTTTAATAAAAACTCTCAAATCTAAACTTTAAGATTTGAGAGTTTTTATTTATAAGTATTTTAACGCAACCCTTTTACCGTTTCTGTATCTTCGATATAGAAACCATGGGTAATCAAAAAAACATAAAACTTATAATTCCAACAATATTGGTGGTTTGTATTTGTATACTTTTAATATCCTCTAGCGATGCCTTTAAAGACAAACCAGACAAAAAGAACACAAAACCTTTATCAGAATATCTTGGTGAACGTGTAGACATTAGTCTAAAAGGATCTGTTGTTAATGATAATAATGAACCTTTAGACAGTGTTACCATTACCGTTGGAAATCAGACTGTGCAAACCGATACTCAAGGTCAATTTGAAATAAAAAATGCTGCGGCTTACGAGAATTTTTTACCCGTAGAAGCGCAACGAAAAGGGTATCAAAACATGGTCATAAACCTAAATCCTAAGGATAAAAAAAACGATATAGATATTACTCTAAAAAAAGAAGGAACCACATGTCTATTCTGGTTTTGCAAGCATAATCACAACCTTCCTGCTACTATAAATTAGATTTTATTGAGGATTTTTTTAATAATTCTTCAAAAGCACATCCTTTGATTAGTGTTTTTTTATATGGAAAAAAACTTTTAATAAAAAGCCTTCTTTCAGAAGGCTTTTTTTAATCTTATAAAGTATATGTCAACCTAAACGTAATAAATCGTGGCTGTACAAAGGTTTCGGAACTAAATACTGAAATAGTACCTGCACCATTACTAATGTTAGAATCGATATCTAATAAGTTAGACGCTCTTAGGGAGTATTCCCATTTGGCGTCTCTATCTTTTCTGTAACGTAGTGACGCATCCCAAGTTTTAAATACTTGTGTTTGCCCATTACCTTCTTGCTCGTTGTAGGTAAACTCGGTAACAAAAGTAAGGGCATTCCAAATGTAAGCATCGAACTCTATAGACGGCGCTCTGGTTATAAACTTAGTGGTATTATTACCTTGGTCATTATCTCGTTCTGTAAATCTGTAGCGCAATCTTACATTTGGTGCTTCTCTAAAGTTTGTTCTTAACTCTGGTGAATAGGTTTGTGTAAAACTCTTGTTTATAGAAGGGTTTTCTACACTTTGAATAAATTGATTAAACTTACTGTAATTGAAATTAGCTCCAAAACGTGCTCTAATTTTTCCAAAGGTACGCTCCACACGCCCAAATAAAGACGCATTCTCGTCCGCAAATTGTGAGTTGAAGAACGAACTCGTTCTAATAACACTTTCAAAATTGGTTAACGAACGGATTTGATCTTCGTTTTTACTATAGTTAGCACCTGCAAATACGTTGGTATAATTAAACAAGTTAAAACTGCTGTAAAACAATCTAAAGTTATGAGATAACGCATTCTGCAATTCTGGATTACCATATTGTATACTGTTAAAGTTATTGAGCACCAAGCCTTCAGCAATATTGGTAACGTCCGTAAAGGTATTTTGCATATTGTAATTAAACTGCAAGGATTCACTCTTTTTAAATTGAATACGAGCTTCAAAATCTGGCAATACATTAAAGAAGTTATCTTTAAATGTGTCTCCGTTTTGAGTGTTTTGATTGCTATAAGCATGGAAGGACACACCTGGTGTAAAGGTGAATTTCCCTGTTTTAAACCTGTAATGCACACCTAAATACACATCACTAAAGCGATATTCTACATTGTCGTTTTCTGCAGAAAGCAACTCACCTTCATTCGTTATAGTCGGTGTAGGATCTAAACGTGTACCATCATCCAAAAACTGAAAAATATTAGAGTTAAATTTCTGGTTGCTGAAGATTGTTCCTAAGGTAAGGTTAATGTTACTTTTGGAATTCAAAATATTATAATAATCTAACTTAGCATCTAATTGGTTGCTCTTTACACGTCTTTCCTGGTTTAAATCATAACTCAACTGGTTTAGATCTAAGCCCAAGCCTGTTGCCGTGTTATCAAAAGCATCATTCTCATCATCTAAAATAGCGTTGTAAAACGGATCTTCATCCTTAATTAAATGCTGTGCTTCAAAAGCGAAGATGTTGTTTTCGTTTAGGGTGTAGTAATAATTCAAGTTTTGATTGATGCTAAAAGGTTTTACTTGATCTACTTGATTAGTATTTCCTACTACCGAAGAAAACAAATTCTGACGTTCTTCATCATCAGAAGTACGCGCTAACACATCATAATCTAATTGATTATTTACATTAGGTTTATAGGAGGCACTTAACTTAGCAATTAATTGATTAGTTGCTTCTCTACCAGTGGATGTAGTTTCCTCATTTGGAGGTATATTAGATTCATCAATGGGAGTGTTTGGATCGTCTTCTACCTCAATATACTCAATAACATTATTCTCTCGTGTTCTTAATCGGCTACTGTTATAAATTAAAAAACCACTTAAGTCTAGCGCTTTATTAGGTGAATAACTAAAGTTGGCTGAGGTTAGTTTGGTGATTACCTCTTGAGCGTTGGCTATGTTGGTTAACCCTCCTAGTCCGTTATCGCCTAAATTTATATTTGTACCACTGGTTCTACTTGGTAACCTAAAGCCACCTCCAAAACCTCTTAGGTCTCTATTGGTTAATGCTACTTCACCAATATTATTCATATCACCAATAAGGTTAATACTGTATTTTGGACTGTAATAAAATAGTTTTGGCTGTACGAGGTATAACTCATCATTTGGAGAAGGTGCTGCACCTGCACCAGCGGTAACATCACCAAACCAGAAGTTCTTTTTGCCTTCTTTTAATTTAATATTGATCGCTACGTTATCTTGATTGTTCTGAACACCTCTCAATTGACCAACCTCTGCATAATTACGAAGTACCTGTACTTTATCTACCGCATTGGACGGTATATTCTTTGTAGCTAATTTAGTATCTCCATCAAAGAAATCTTTCCCTTCAACCATTATTTTAGAAACTGCCTTCCCCTCGACTTCAATCTGGCCATCATCATTTATTTCTACACCTGGTAGTTTTGCCAATACATCTTCTAATTTTCGTTCGGATCCATTTTTAAAAGAGTCTGCGTTGTAAATGAGTGTGTCACCTTTTATGGTTACAGGCATTTCATAGGTTAACTCTACAGCATCCAAAGCATTATCTGGCATTAAGGTAAAATCCTTGGTAATATCAGTTTCGGCTGTGCTAATTATTTCTTCATAAGTTGTAAGACCTATGTAACTTACCTGTAATTTGTATTTTCCGTTTTTACCTAAAGACAAAATATATTTTCCTTTGTCATTGGTAACAGCATAAGATTCCAAACCATTTGTTTCTTGATTAATAGCAATAACATTAGCCAATTCTAATGGTGTACCAATACTATCTTTTACCACACCTTGCATTTTGATTTGAGCAAAAGTGTTGCCAGCCACTACTAAACATAGTAGCATTAAAATGTTCTTCATTTTTTGATTGTGTTAGATTTTTTAATTTCTTCTCCCTCTATCTCCTCTGCGTCCACCATACATTTCACGCATTTCCTGCATTTTTTTAGTGATGATCTCATTGTACTCAGCTTTGGTAACCTCATCACCTTTTTCAGGTTTTTCTATGACTTCTTTTTCTTCGGGATTCATAACTATTTTAGTGCAGAGAATAGTTGTTCGGTCTGCATTAATTTCTAGAATTAAACCTGGCAAACCCCAATAATCATCTGGCCCTTGATTGATTGGCACCTGAGGTGTGTACCATGCTACTACCTCTATTGTTTTTGGTACTTCAATCTCGTTCATTGGGTCGTTATCTTTTTTTATAGAATCATTTTTCTTCTCGCTATCCTTTTTATTTTCATCTCTATCTCTTCTTCGTCTCATGCTTCGCCAGTCAAACTCATCAACAGTTTTTATAGCTGTGGCTTTAAAACAAGTGTACTGACCAATTTGCTTGGTTTCTGTACCCATTTTCCATTCTAAAGATTTTAATTCGTCTTTGATTAAAAATTGTTTACCAAAAAACTCCTGATCTTGCAGCAATTCTTTAGACTTAACATTTTTATATTTTGGACCACCTGTAAAACTACTTGCAAAACCTCCCCAACCTCTTCCTGAACCTGGCGCTTCTAATTTTTCGTCTTCTTTATAAATTGACTCTTCCTTATTAAAGGTCAAGATGTATTCTTTTTCAAGAAAGCTTTTCATTCGCTCTTCGATACGCTTTTTTTGTTCGGCACTCATTTCTCGTCCTCCCCATTGATCTAAATCCATAGTAGTTTTAGACATGTAATAGGCTTTGCCTTGAAAATTTTGTTGGGCAAATGAATTGGTAAAAAAGCATAACAAAACTAAGAAGGTAAGTTTTTGAAGTAATTTTTTCATGTTATAGTTTAATCTTGATTAACAAATGTAAATGTATTGTTCTAAGTGCTTACTTAGACCTCTTTAGATGCCATTTGTTGAATTTAATTGCGTTAAACTTATGTTAATAAATTAGCCTCTTCGTCTTCCTATTCGATTATTTCGAAATTCTTTCATCTTATCTACTATGGTTTTCTGATACTCTGCTTTGGTGGTTTCCTTACCTTTATCTGGCACAATAATTTCTAATTTCTCTTTTGGATTTAAAACTATTTTGGTACACAACATAGTGGTATTTCCAGCACTGACTTCTAGAATTAAACCTGGTAAACCCCAATATTCTAAAGGACCATGCCCTACCGGAATCTGGGGAGAATACCATGCTTCTACATCTGTCATATCTACACTAGGATCATTGGTTGTTCTACTTATGGAATCGCTTTGTTTTTCTGTATTGCTATCTTCATTACGCAATCTGCTCCAAGAAAAATCATACCAAGCCAATTCACTTGTTGGAATAGATGCCGTAGCCTTAAAGCACGTATAGTTTCCTATTTGTTTCGTTTCCTTGTCCAATTTCCAATTAATGTCTTGTAACTTATCCTTTACCAAAAACTTTTTTCCATAAAACTCTTGACTCTGAATTTGAGTGTTGGTTTTAACATTTTTATATTGCTTACCAGGTGAGAAATTTTTTCCCCAAGAATCTGTAGCACCTGTCATAGCATCTAGTTTTTCATCTTCATAAAACAAGGCCTCTTCTTTGTTAAAAGTTAAGATGTATTCCTTTTCTAACCTATTCTTTAACCTAGCTTCTATTTGCTTTTTCTGTGCCTCACTCAATCGCTCTCCCCATCTTCCAAGTTCCATTTTAGATTTAGACACATAAAATGCTTGACCTTGAAAATCATCATTTACAGCCTCGTAATTAGAACTTAAATTCGTTTTCAGTTCTGGCAAAAAACCTATGAGAAATAAAAAGATAACAACGCCGAATTTTAAGAATATTGATTTCATGACTAAACAGTTTGGTTAATTATTTTGTTTAACAAATATATTTAATCATTAAACAATAATTTGCTGTTTATCATAAAATTAACAAGCCATATTACTTTTAATTTAACCACCAATAGTTATACTAAAGCTACTACCGTCATTTCTATCTCCTTTTTTTGGCCTGAATCGCTCCATCATTTCCTTAGCCTTCTTTTCCATGATGTCATCATACTTTTCTTGGTTAACTTCTTTACCTTTATCTGGCTCAGTAATATCTATCTTTTCTTTAGGGTTAAGTACAATCTTACTACACACAATCGTCAACTTTCCATCATGAACTTCTAAAATTAAACCTGGTAGTCCTTGATAGTTGTCTGGCCCATGATTAACAGGGATTTGCGGTGTGTACCATGCTGTAACTGTTCGTTCTTCCATCTCTGGCTCTTTATCTTCTTCATCTTCTTCTCCATTAATAACCACTCTTGGTTTTTCAATAGTTTTGGTAAAAGTGGCTTTGTAACAAGGGTATTCACCAATATATTTGGTTTCAGAACCTAACTGCCACTCAATCTTTTCAATATTATCTTTAACCAAAAAGATTTTACCATAAGTATCTACCTGCTCGGTGTATCTTTGCTCTTTTGTGTTTTTGTATAACACATCAGAGCCTCCTCCGCCTCCAATAGAGACGATCTGAAATTCACCTCCCATACCAACATTGGGCTTGCCTAATTCTTCCTCCTGCTTATAGGTAGATTCTTCTTTATTGAAGCTAAGCGTAAATGTTTTTTGGAATTGCTTTTTCATCATCTCCAACATTTTGGTTTGCATCTCGTCATTCATCTGAGTGCTATCTAGCTTAATGTCTACTTTTCGCTGTGTCTTGTATGTTGCTATACCTTGAAAGTCTTGTGCATTAACAGCCGTAAAAACAGCTGTCAATAGCAAAACTATAACTCTAACAATTGTTGTCATTTTTGATTAGTTTTAATTATTATAATATTTAATAGCTGATTTTCTTAGCCTAGAAACTAAAGTTAAGAATTCTTCTGGTTCGCCCGTATTACCTTCAATTTTATAGGTCATAGTGGACTTTTTTCCGTTAGACATCATGGTTCCATTACAAACCAGACTAAATGAAATAGCTTCGTTGGGATCTGCTTCATTCAAAATTTCTTTAATGTCTTCCACTTTAAAAGTGTTTTCAATATCTTTTGCTGAATCTACAGTAACCACGACCTCCAAATTTGAGATTTTGGTCTGTGAAAGATTACTTGTTTTACCATTTAACTGGTTTTGACTTAATGCTGCTGTTGCAATTGTTAGCATTAAGCATGTGAACATTTTTTTAAACATAACTGTCGTTTTATTGATTAATACATCACAAATATCTACAGTAAGTTTTATTCTTTGAGTTAACTAGTGTTAACGTGTGTTAACCGATTGATGCTAAGTAGTTTTTTACAATTACTTTTGAAATATGAACGATAAAAGATATAAATGGATTTTATATACCATAGTAGCTGTTATAGCAGTTACAATTGGCATACAAGTGTTTTGGAACTACAAAAACTACCAATCCAATAAACAACAACTTGTTAATGATGTACAAATAAGTTTAGATAAAGCAGTTGATGATTATTATGCCGCTCTTGCCGAACGCACTACAGTAGGAATCTTTTTAGAAGGAGACCAACAAAAAGACCCATTGAATGAGGAAGGGCATATTAAAAAGTTTTTACAGCAAATTGACACTGACTCTTTTGGTTTTAAGAATATAGATAAAATAGATATTAGTAATATAGAGGGTGTTACCGTACTTAGAGGTTTTAAGGCAGATTCTATGTCTAAAGTTATAGATGAACAAATAAAACCTTCCAAAGCAGAAGATTTTAAAAAGAAACTAGATAGCATCAAGCAAAATAAAAATATCAAGGATATTTCTGAATTTGAAATTTTAACTTCCAAGATAGTAGTATCCATAAGTAATGACAGCTTAGATCTTATAGAATTGGATAGTTTGGTAAGGCAAGAATTTTTAAGAAAGAAACTTTATTTAGATTATAATTTACATTTCAATAGAGTAAAAAACAAAGACTCGTTACCAAGTTTAAAGAACAAACTACATACCTCATCAAAATCCACCTTTTTACCAAAAGGAAGTCACTTAGGCATTAGTTTCACCAACGAAACTAAACTTGTGTTAAAACGAAGTTTGGGAGGTATTCTTATTTCCACTTTACTAATTGCTGCGGTTATAAGTAGTCTCTTTTATCTTCTTATGATTATTAAACACCAAAAGCAATTAGCCGAAGTAAAAAACGACCTAATCAGTAATATTACGCACGAGTTTAAAACACCAATTGCCACTATAGGAGTAGCTTTGGAAAGTATTAGCAACTTTAATGCTATTGAGGACAAAGAAAAAACCAAGAACTATGTTAACATGTCTTCACAGCAATTAGACAAGCTGAATCTTATGGTTGAAAAATTATTAGAAACCGCAACCTTAGACAGTGACAAATTAGAGCTTAAAAAAGAGTGTATAGATGTAGTAACGCTTCTTAATGACTTATCTAGACGCTACAAAATTCAGTTTCCAGAAAAGGAATTCAACACAAGTCTAAAAGTTGAACATTTAGAAACTAAGGTCGATGTTTTTCATTTTGAAAATGCGCTGAACAACATACTAGACAATGCGGTAAAATACGGTGGCAAAATTATTTCTGTAGATCTAATTCCAAAAGAAAAGAGTTTTGACATTCTAATTTCAGACAACGGAAACATATTATCTAAAGCTAACAAGGAACGTATTTTTGAAAAATTCTATCGTGTGCCAAAAGGAAATACACACGATGTAAAAGGGTTTGGTATTGGCTTATACTACACAAAATCAATAATCGAAAAACATGGTGGAACTATAAATGTAGATCTCAGCAGAGATTTAACTACATTTAAAATTACATTACCAAATGGCTGAAAAAATAAAACTACTCCTTGCTGAAGACGAAGCAGCGTTAGGACAAATCATAAAAGAAAGTTTGGAAACCCGTGATTTTGAAGTCATCCTCTGTGATAATGGCGAAAAAGCATTTGAAAAATACCAATCCGAGCAACCAGAACTATTGGTATTGGATGTTATGATGCCCAAAAAAGACGGTTTCACTTTAGCAAAAGATGTTAGAGCAATTGACGATGCAATTCCTATTATTTTTTTAACTGCTAAATCTCAAACAGCAGATGTGGTAGAAGGGTTTTCTATTGGAGGCAATGACTATCTTAAAAAACCTTTCAGCATGGAAGAACTTATTGTACGTATTCATAATTTACTGAATCGTACCAAAGTTCAAAAAACATCTGAAAGTTTGGTCATTGGAAAATACACTTTTGACTTCCCGAAACAACAACTTAGCTTTCAAGATGAAGAAGCGATACAACTTACACATCGAGAATCCCATTTGTTATTTCACCTCATAAAAAACAAGAATCAAGTTTTAGATCGTTCTTTAATCCTTAACAAACTTTGGGGAACAGACGATTTTTTCTCTGCTAGGAGCATGGATGTCTTTATAACTAAACTCAGAAAAAAACTAGACAAAGACGAAAGTCTTCAGATTATAAATGTCCGTGGGTATGGTTATAAACTCACGGATTAAGGCATTATACTATTTTTGTCTTGTTGAATTCTTGTCTGCCGAAAGACAGGTATTTCAGCAACTCCATTAATTCTTAAACCTATATTTTTAAAAAGATTCTGAAACTAGTTCAGAATGACACAATCATTGGTGCAATTTTTGTATTTTTCTGTCTTATATGAAGTGTTTAGTTTATTCCCTTTTTCTAATTAGTCTTCCACTCTGTGCTCAAGATAACGTACAGATGCAAATTGAAGATTCAACCAAAATACAGGCTAAATCCGTTTTTGGAATAGATACGTTTGGCACACTATATTATGCCACAGATAATAACACCTTTAATAAAAAAACGAAGGATACAACCATAACTTATGCTAACTTTCAACTTGGAGAAATCACAACAGCAAATAGTTTTAATCCATTAAAAATCAATCTTTTTTATAAGGATTTCAATACTGTTGTTATTTTAGACAATCGTTTGGCAGAAGTATTTAAAGTAGACTTTAACACACTTCAAGATTATAAGAATGTAAGCTTTGTTTCTACAGGCTTTGACAATACACTTTGGATTTTTAATCAAGACCTACAACAATTAGAATTGTACGATTACAAAACCAATAAAATAAAGCAAAAAACGGTCCCAATACAGTCGGAGGTTTTAGATCTAAAAAGCGATTACAACAATTGCTACATGCTTACCGAAAAGTATCTTTACGTCTACAATTATTTTGGAAGTCTTATTGCGAAGCACACAAATACTGGATACAAAAGCATGGCATTTAGTAAAGCTCATTTAGTTTTAAGAAAAGAAAACAATCTCTTTTTACTTTCTAAAAACAGTAATGAAATAAAACCTATCGAGCACCCAAATTTGTTAATAAGTCAGTTTTTGGTAACCAACGAAACCTTGTATATTTACCACGACGAAATTCTGCGTCAATACCAACTAAAATTACAATAAATTATGCATTTTGCTATTGCTGGAAATATAGGAGCAGGAAAGACGACGTTGACTAAAATGTTAGCCAAACACTACAAATGGGAAGCCCAATTAGAGGATGTAGTAGACAACCCATACTTAGATGATTTTTACAATCAAATGGAACGTTGGAGTTTTAACCTACAGGTATATTTTCTAAACAGCAGATTTCGTCAGATTAATCAGATTCAAAATAGTGGTAAAGACATAATACAGGACAGAACCATCTATGAGGATGCGCATATCTTTGCTCCTAACTTGCACGCTATGGGCTTAATGACCAATCGCGATTTTGAAAATTACTCATCGTTGTTTGAATTGATGGAATCCTTTGTTAAAGGACCTGATTTATTGATTTACCTAAGAAGCTCTATTCCTAATTTGGTAGCTCAGATCCATAAACGCGGTCGTGATTACGAAAACACCATTAGTATCGACTACTTGAGCCGTCTTAACGAGCGATACGAAGCTTGGATTACCAAATACGACAAGGGTAATTTATTAATTATTGACGTTGATAATTTAGACTTTGTTGCCAATCCTGAAGATTTAGGTGGTATCATCAATAAAATTGATGCAGAAATCAATGGTTTATTTTAAATAATAAACTTGTTTTCCCTAGCATGCTCAATGGCCTGCGAACTACTTTCTACCAACAACATTTTTGTAGTTTTATAATTATCCACAAGACTCTTTACACGAAGCATTTTCTTTTTGTGCTTAACGCTACGTAGGTATATAGCTAAAATTCTATTAGGGAATTTTTCTGCTATTTTTATATAGATATCTGGATCGTGTTCGCCACTATCACCAATTAAAATGAACGGTAAATTAGGATAGGTCTTCAGCAAATTTAATATTTCTTTTTGCTTTTGTGGTTTTTCATCTTGGGGTTGTTTTCTAAGAAGATTACTAAAATTCCTTAATAAAATTGGGCCTTTAGGAAATTTATGTTGTCTTAAAAACAACTCGAGATAACGGTATAAGTTCCAAGGGCTATGACTCACATAAAAAATAGGATTGGCATTTTTTCCTGAGGCTCCTCGATGAAGTTTATGATAAAAATCTGCAGCTCCTTCTAGTGGAATTCTATTTTTGGCGTGTTTAAATACCGAATTATAAATCACTTTCCATTTTAAAGTACTTACCACACCTGTATGAATTATAGTATCATCTATATCACTTACAACACCAAATTGAGCATTAGTTGAAGGTATCAGTATTTCTCCAGGAAATCTATTGTCATTTTGAATAGTTCTCTTGATGTTTACATCGTTATAAGATAATTCAAAAGGCAACCAACCTTCGTCATTAGTAAGTTTAGATAACTCGGCTAAATTGGCTTCAACTTTATAATAACCATCTCTATCCGTTTGTCCTTTTAAAACACTTCCATTTGGTAATTTTATATTGACACCAACGTTTTTAATTTCATCAGTTTCAAACCGTTTCCAAGTGTTAACAATGAGATGCCAAGTATTCTGATTTTCGAGATCAATAGACTCATCTTCTAAAGCTCTTCCACGTGCATAGAAGTGGGTATCTGTACCATACCCTTGAAATGCAATAATTTGAAGCGGATCTTTTTTTAACATCTATTAATCTTAATATGTAAAAATAAAAAAACCACGCTGTTTAGCGTGGTTTTAATTATTAGTTATTCAAAAATCATTCTTTAGTGATTTTAATGTCTTCTATTACTTTTTCAACTTTATCTGCACTTGTTTTAACAGTTGCTTCAAAAGCCTCTAATTCTTTTTTTACTTCAGCTTCTGTACCTTCAAAAGTAATCACTTCAGAAACTTTTTTACCATCTTTCGTAGTAGAATAGTTTACTGTAGCTTTTGCCATATCTTTTGACTCTACTGTCATTTCTATTGAAACTTCATCTTCATTGTTAGCCAAACCTTCATCAGAAGCATGACCACCTAAAATTGGTGCTATTACTAAACCAACTAAACACGTTAATTTTATTAAAATGTTCATTGAAGGCCCAGACGTATCCTTAAAAGGATCCCCAACTGTATCACCTGTTACTGCTGCTTTATGTGCATCAGAACCTTTATATTCCATCTTTCCATTGATTTCAACACCAGCTTCGAAAGACTTCTTAGCGTTGTCCCATGCACCACCAGCATTGTTTTGAAAGATAGCCCACATTACACCACTTACACAAACACCAGCCATGTAACCACCTAGTGGTTCAGCACCAAAAACTAAACCAACGATTATAGGAGTAATGATTGTAATAAGACCTGGCAGTAACATTTCCTTTAACGCTGCTTTTGTAGAAATATCTACACATTTTGCATATTCAGGTGTGCCAGTACCTTCCATAATACCCGGAATTTCTTTGAACTGACGACGTACTTCTTGTACCATTTCCATTGCAGCTTTACCTACAGATTGCATTGCTAAAGCAGAGAAGATCACAGGAATCATACCACCAACAAATAACATAGCTAAAACGTCTGCTTTAAAGATATTAATACCATCTATACCAGTAAAAGTAACGTAAGCCGCAAATAAAGCTAAGGCTGTTAAAGCAGCAGAAGCAATCGCAAACCCTTTACCTACAGCAGCAGTTGTATTTCCTACTGAATCTAAAATATCTGTACGCTCACGAACGTGAGGCTCTAATTCACTCATCTCTGCAACACCACCTGCGTTATCTGCTATAGGTCCAAAAGCATCAATAGCCAATTGCATAGCAGTCGTCGCCATCATTGCTGAAGCTGCCAAAGCAACACCATAGAAACCTGCTAAGGCATAAGATCCATAAATTGCAGCTGCAAATAATATTACTGATAAGAACGTAGATTTCATACCGACTGCTAAACCTGCTATAATGTTTGTTGCAGCACCTGTAGAACTATTTTTCACAATATCTAAAACTGGTTTTTTACCTAAAGATGTATAGTGTGCCGTAACCATAGAGATTAAAGCTCCAACGGCCAATCCAATCATTGCCGCATAGAATACGTGACGTGATGGTATCATTTTTACTCCTTCACCGAAAAATTTCATTTCCATTGTCATTGGCAGCATCCAACGGATTAAGAACCAACTTGCAATAAGTGTAATAATTATTGACACCCAGTTACCCATATCCAATGCCTTTTGAACTTGGGCTTCTTTAGCATCGTTTGAAGAAATTCTTACCAAGAATGTTCCGATGATAGATGCTAACACTCCAACACCAGCTATCACTAAAGGTAATAATATTGGTCCCATGTTATTAAAGGCATCCGTAAACTGTGTTGTTGCAGACATGTCCTTAATAACATAGTTGCCCAATACCATAGCAGCTAGTACCGTTGCCACATAAGATCCGAATAAATCAGCTCCCATACCTGCTACGTCACCAACATTATCACCAACATTATCTGCAATGGTTGCTGGGTTACGAGGATCATCTTCTGGAATACCAGCTTCAACCTTACCTACTAAGTCAGCACCTACGTCTGCAGCTTTGGTATAGATACCACCACCAACTCTAGCGAATAATGCAATAGATTCAGCTCCTAATGAGAAGCCTGCTAAGGTTTCTAAAACCACAGTCATTTCATTATAGAAACTTCCCCCTTCAGTCATGAACTGACCTAAAAAGATAAAGAATAATAAACTTAAGCCTAAAACTGCTAAACCAGCCACACCAAGTCCCATTACTGTACCACCACCAAAAGATACTTTTAGTGCGTGTGGCAAACTTGTTTTAGCTGCCTCTGCAGTACGAGCATTAGCTTCTGTAGCAATACGCATACCTACATTACCTGCTAAAGCCGAAAATACAGCTCCTAAAATAAAAGCAGGAATTATCATAACGCTAGTCGTATCAACAACCTGAGATATACCGAACAGTGCAGCTGATGCTATAATTACAAAAACTAGCAATAAACGATACTCAGCACCCAAAAAGGCCAATGCTCCTTCTTTAATGGATTTTGAGATGTTTTGCATTTTTTCGTTTCCTGCATTCTGCTTTTTTACCCATGACATTTTTATAAACATAAAAAGCAATCCGACGATTGCTAATACCATTGGTACAAAAATCATATTTGATTCCATAAATATTTATTGAGATTAGTTATTCGCTTTTAAAACTGGGCAAAAGTAGTAAATTAATGTTAATAGAAAAACCCTTTTACCATCAATGTAAAAGGGTTTATGTATTTTAATTGAGAGATTTAACTATATCGTAAAATCTCCATTAGACTTATGCTCACTATTGTTGTATCTCTCAATGCATTTCTTTACAATGCCACGAGCTTCCTCGGCATTTCCCCAACCATCTACGTCAACTTTTTTCTTTTCTAAGTCTTTATAAACTTGAAAAAAGTGGGTTATTTCATCTAGCCTATGAGGGT
Source organism: Winogradskyella sp. (assembly GCA_030149175.1). Classification (GTDB taxonomy): domain Bacteria; phylum Bacteroidota; class Bacteroidia; order Flavobacteriales; family Flavobacteriaceae; genus Winogradskyella. The sequence continues at coordinate 59,154 of JASBSA010000099.1, forward strand.
TAAGGTCACTAATATCTTCTTTTAAACTCCATATGGGATCAGAAACCGGGACGCAAACTACCTTTTCATCTGGACCTTTTTCATCTGCCATATGGAACACGCCTATTGGCTTCACCTCCATAACACACATCGGAAATGTTGGCTCGTGTCCTAAAACTAAAACATCTAAAGGGTCTCCATCTAGCGCTAACGTTTTTGGAACAAAACCATAATCGCCAGGGTACATCATTGATGAAAACAGCATCCTATCGAAACGGATTTTCTTCAACTCAAAATCATACTCATACTTATTACGGCTTCCTTTTGGAATTTCTATTAATACGTCAAAAGTTAATTGATTATTTTTTTCCATGTGCAAAACTAAAGATTGCAAATATAGCCTAAGACTGATGTTTCACAAAACATCGTGATTAATTTGTGTCTAAAAATAAAACCCGAAACTACCTGTAATACCAAAGCGTCTAGCATCAGGATTATCCAGATAGTTTCCTCTAAAATTGAAATCTATTCTTAAGATTTTGAAAATATTGGCCACACCTACACTATACTCATAATACATGCGAGTATCTGGTGCTATAAGGGGAAATTCTAAAGGGTTTCCTGTAGTACTTAATGCTATATTTTCATCAGACAATTCACCCCAAACACCACGCAAACCAACAATAGCCCTAAGATTGTACTTCTTTAGAAATGGAATACGAGAGAATAAACGACCATTAAAATTATGTTCTAAATGTACCGACGTATAGGTATCTGTTACAAACTCATAAAAATCGAGTTGAGAGAATGTATTGTAAATTGAAAAATAGGTTTGATTACCTGGTACAACACTAAGTAGCCCTAATGGGACTTCACCAAACGTTTTACCAGCTTCGATAGAGGTTACCAAACGCCCAAAACCACCAACTTGCCATGGTTGTATGTAAGAAAACTGAACTTTAGTATAATCAAAATCACTATCAAACCAATTGCGATCTCCACGAGTAACCTGAGCAAAAAGGGTTGCAAAGTCATCATTTTTATTTTTGCGCTCTACTCCAAAACCTGTCATTTGTCGTTTTGGAAAATAGGACAGTGCCAGTCGACTTTCAAACTGTTTAATTTCTGAAGAAACACCAGTGGCTGACTCCAAATCATTATAATCTAAACTAAATGTTGGAGATGCCGATCTTAAAGATCTAAAGCTCCCATCTAAACGGATTTCAAAATTTCTTAGCGGCTCTATTGAAAATCCCAGATTGGTTAAGTTAATGTTGGTAAGTTTATCATTGGCTCCTGCTGTGAATACTGCGTTTGAAGCTAAACTTCTTCCTAAAACATCTGTAGAACTTGTTAGACTTGCACCGATTTGCTCTATATCTCTTCTGTTACCACCAAAAATGGTTAGTCGACTTCGTTTATCTAAAAGCCACTTTCCTGAAATTCCGTATTTAAATTTATCATCTCTAAAACCATAAGCCAAAAAACCTTCTAATCTCCAAAGATCATTTGGACCAAAGTATGTACGACCACCCGTTCTAAGACGTAAGCCTTCTACTTCATTAAAACCGAATGTTGAAAATATTGGACCATAATCAAAGTTGATACTTGGAAATTCTACATACCCTGAAGCCAATATGCTTCCTAGATTATAAAGTCGTTTGAATTTCTTTACAGTTTTTAAAGTGTCTAGCATTTTATAAACGCCTTTTTCATCTTTATTAAGTGCCTCTAGCCTGTTCTTTTCCCAAAAGTCATCTTCTCTATTATAAATGTCTTCATCATAGCTATAAACCACCTTATCATAGAACTTTTCATCCTTTGGTTGGTTAAATTTATAATTATCATATAACGTAGTTCGTTTACCGTAAACTCCACGTGATTTTTCTTTTTTATTCAATGCAAAGTCAGATAAAAAATAATCGCGTTTTATGAGGAATACCGAATCATTAAGCACTTCAAACTCTTGCTCTATGTAGATTTCTTTTACCCAATTGATATTGGCACTTTTGGATGCTTGAAGATTTATTTCTTTAATAGCATAGGTTGAGTCATTGACCCAAAAATCTCCTTTAAAAGTCAGTTCATTTTTTCGCCTTGGGTAGTAAATAATGTTATAACACCACTTGTTATCTATATAAGCACTGTCTGAAAGTACATAATTATACGTTTGAATTCCTGTACGACTCAACGGACTTACAAAACTCTTATCAAAAAATTTTAAGTAGTTATTATAAATATTGTAATCAGAGTACAAGTCGTCAATAAAATCTATAATAACTTGGTTATTGCTGAATCCAGAGTTTTTATTCCCTACTAAATCTTCTCGCTTTTCATTAATGATATTATCACCATATACCTTCTTTACAGACTCGTTTAGGAAAATTGGCAGATAGGTTTTACCCGTTACTGAAGATGTGTCAACCTCTTCAAAAACAAATTCCATTCCCTTAAACAGTTTGCTTTTTATTAGCGAACTATCTATGGTATTAAGATCAAACTCTACTTTTTCGTATTGGTCGTATTCGTATTGGTCAAATTGGTTAAGACCATTTTGTCTTTTGCGTTCCCAGATTTTTTTTAGAATTCGTATTGCAGGGTTTTCTGAGGCCTTTTTTGACTGCTTACCACTAACGATTACAACTTCCTTCAATGACTCAGCCTCTTCTTTGAGCACAAATCTTAAATCGTAATTTACTCTTTTTGAAAGTGGATATTCTAAAACCTCATAACCGACAAAAGAGACTGTTAATGCATTCCAAGTCTCATCAGATTCTAAATAAAATCTACCTTCCTCATTTGTTATAGTACCTTCTGTCGATCCTTTAAAAACGACATTTGCGAACGGAATCGGATCATCGTTTACATCATACACATAACCACTTACTTTTGTTTGTGAAAAAACAGAGGTTAAGGCAATAGAGAATAGGGCTAAAAATAGTTTTAACTTCATATTTAAAAAACAAACTTCATCAACAACCGTGCTAAAATTGTTTTTTTGGTTGTTGATGAAGTTTATAAAACGCAGAAAACTACGATTTATTTATTTATACATTACTTTTTTCACCGCTTTTACCACGTCATCGCTATTAGGCAACCACTCTTCTAAAAGTACTGGTGAATATGGTGCAGGTGTATCTGCTGTGTTAATTTTTACAACTGGTGCATCAAGGTAATCAAATGCTTCAGATTGTACTAAGTATGTAATTTCTGTTGCTACATTACCAAACGGCCAAGCTTCTTCTAATACTACGAGACGATTAGTTTTTTTAACGGAATTAACAATCGCTTTTCTATCCATAGGTCGTACCGTACGCAAATCTATAATCTCACAAGAGATACCTTCTTTCTCTAGTTCATCAGCGGCTTTATAGGCTTCCTTTATGATTTTACCAAAGGATACTATAGTGACATCTGTACCTTCACGTTTTATATCCGCAACTCCCAATGGAATAGTATATTCACCTTCCGGAACTTCTCCTTTATCTCCATACATCTGCTCGCTTTCCATAAAAATAACAGGATCGTCATCTCTAATTGCAGATTTCAGAAGCCCTTTGGCATCATAGGGATTAGATGGTACGACCACCTTAAGCCCTGGTGTATTGGCAAACCAACTTTCAAACGCTTGCGAGTGTGTTGCTGCTAGCTGACCTGCAGATGCTGTTGGTCCTCTAAAAACAATCGGACATTTAAATTGCCCTCCAGACATTTGTCTAATTTTTGCTGCATTATTTATAATCTGATCAATACCAACTAAAGAGAAGTTAAATGTCATATACTCCACTATTGGGCGATTACCAGTCATTGTAGAACCTATGGCTATACCTGCAAAACCAAGCTCAGCAATAGGTGTATCAATAACACGTTTTGGTCCAAACTCATCTAACATACCTTTAGATGCTTTATACGCACCATTATATTCTGCAACCTCTTCACCCATAAGATAAATACTTTCATCTCTGCGCATTTCTTCGCTCATGGCTTCAGCGATAGCTTCTCTAAATTGAATTGTCTTCATTATTCTGTTTTTAAACGAATAGCAAAAATAGCAATAAATGAAAAATTAAATAAATCAAATTTCTTTAAAATTTACTATGCGTGCATAGTAAATATTCGAAATAAAATTTTTACCTTCGTAACCTCAATTTTTTGAAGTTTTACAAATAATTAACGAAATCGTTTTAGTAGAATTTCTCACAAGTAATGTAAACTTAAATAAGATATAAGTATGAAGATTTTAGTATGTATTAGCCATGTACCTGATACAACTTCCAAAATTAATTTTACAGACGGAGATACCAAGTTTGATACTAATGGCGTTCAGTTTGTCATCAATCCTAATGACGAGTTTGGTTTAACCAGAGCCATGTGGTTTAAGGAAAAGCAAGATGCTAGCGTAGATGTTGTAAACGTAGGTGGTGCGGAAACAGAGCCTACACTAAGAAAAGCATTAGCAATTGGTGCCGATACAGCTATAAGAGTTAACACTGAAGCCACAGATGGATTTTCTGTAGCAAAGCAATTAGCAAAAGTGGTTAATGATGGTGGTTACGATTTGGTTATAGCTGGAAGAGAATCTATAGATTACAATGGCGGCATGGTTCCTGGTATGCTAGCAGCTATGACTGGTGCCAATTTTGTAACTAACTGTATATCTCTAGAAATTGACGGTACAAGTGCAAAAGCAGTAAGAGAGATTGATGGAGGTAAAGAAACTGTAAGTACGTCGCTACCGTTAGTTATCGCAGGGCAAAAAGGTATTGTTGAAGAAAGTGATCTTCGCATACCTAACATGAGAGGTATTATGATGGCTCGTAAAAAACCCTTAAATGTAGTTGAACCAATAGATGTTACTTCAGAAACTACAACCGCTAGCTTTGAGAAACCAGCACCTAAAGGAGCAGTAAAGTTAGTTGATGCAGATAATATTGATGAATTAGTTAATTTACTTCACAACGAAGCTAAAGTCATTTAAAAAAAGAATTATGTCAGTTTTAGTATATACAGAATCAGAAAACGGAAAATTTAAAAAAGCAGCTTTTGAAGTCGTCTCTTACGCAAAAGCTGTTGCAGACCAAATGGGCACGACAGTAACTGCCGTAACCGTTAACGCAGATGATAGCGATAGCCTAGGCGCTTACGGTGCTTCTAAAGTATTGTCTGTAAAAGATGAAAGTCTAAGTAAATTTGACGCTAAAAAATACGCAGCTATTATAGAGCAAGCTGCTAAAAATGAAAGCGCAAAAGTTGTTGTTTTAAGCTCTAGTGCAGACAGTAAATATTTAGCACCTTTGTTAGCCGTAGGATTAGACGCAGGTTATGTTTCTAATGTAGTTGATGCTCCATCTAGCACTTCACCTTTTACAGTAAAGCGCACAGCTTTTACTAATAAAGCTTTTGCTAACACAGAAATAAACACAGATGTAAAAATCGTTGGTTTATCTAACAATTCCTTTGGAATCGTTGAAGCAGGTGGAAGCGCTTCTGTTGAAGATTTTTCACCATCTATACCAGACTCTGGTGTTAGCGTAGAATCTGTTGATAAAGCAACAGACAAAGTAAGTATTGCAGATGCCGAAGTTGTTGTATCTGGTGGTAGAGGATTAAAAGGTCCTGAAAATTGGGGAATGATAGAAGAATTAGCAGATGTCTTGGGTGCTGCAACCGCTTGCTCAAAACCGGTATCAGACCTAGGCTGGAGACCACATGGCGAGCACGTTGGGCAAACAGGTAAACCTGTAGCATCTAACTTATATATTGCAATTGGTATCTCTGGTGCAATTCAACATTTAGCCGGTATTAATGCTTCTAAGGTAAAAGTTGTTATTAACACAGATCCTGAAGCGCCTTTCTTTAAAGCTGCAGATTATGGAGTTGTCGGTGATGCTTTTGAAGTTGTACCAACATTAATAGAAAAACTAAAAGCTTTTAAAGCTCAAAACGCATAATTTTAGTACCTTGTAATATTAAAGGACTGTTTAAATTTAGATTTTCTTAATAGTCTTACGTTTCATCGAAAGTATTGAGAAAAATATCCAATTCTGCAATTTGCAGTTGGTAAAGTCCAAATTTAAACAGTTCTTTGTGTTTTAAAATTCATGAGTTTAGTTCGTTTAAATATAAAAGGTATTTCCTACAGCCAAACACAAAATGGTGCGTATGCCTTAATCCTTAATGAAGTTGATGGAGATAGAAAACTTCCTATTGTAATTGGTGCTTTTGAAGCGCAATCTATTGCCATAGCATTAGAAAAAGAAATTCGACCTCCAAGACCATTAACTCACGATTTATTCAAAAATTTTGCAGATAGATTTGATATTGTTGTGAAACAAGTCATTATCCACAAATTAGTTGACGGTGTCTTCTACTCTAGCCTTATTTGTGAGCGTGACAAAATTGAGGAAATCATAGATGCCAGAACCAGTGATGCCATTGCCTTAGCATTACGTTTTCAGGCACCAATATTCACTTATAAAAACATTTTAGATAAAGCAGGTATATACCTTAAAGTTAATCCTAAAAAAGAGGATGAAGAACAAGATAGTATACTTGTAGATGATCTTATTGCTGAAGAAATCGAAAACGCTGTTGCCGATCAAGAAGGTTACAAAGATAAATCTTTAGAAGAACTGAATAGCCTTTTAGAAGACGCTGTAAATAACGAAGATTACGAAAAGGCCGCTAAAATAAGAGACGAAATTTCTAAGCGCTAACTAACACCCTCTTTTATGAATCATTTTTTCAAAGCCCTTATTGCTATTTTTATTGGATTTTCGTCAATTACAGCACAAGAGCTAGAAAAAACATGGCAGTTCACCACAATTGAAAACACACAAACAGGTGAAGCTTTATCCATTTCAGATTCTGATGTATTAAAATTTAAGGATGGTGATTTTGATTATAAACTACTAAGCAAAGATAGCCTTAAAGCTTCTGGTCATTATACGTTTCAAAACAATCTTTTGGTCTTTTATTACAACAAACCAAAAGACACTATCAGAAAATATAAGGTTCGTGAGTTTACAGATTCAACACTTGTTTTTACCGAAAAATCAACATTTTACAGTTTCAAATCTCTTGAAACTAAAAATATTGCAGCAACTTCTACCATAGCATATGAAAATACAGAAAATACAATTAAACCAAGTAAAGGATTTTCTTTTAATAGCTTATGGCGAGGTGTTTTAGGTATGTTTACTCTAATTGTTATTGCTTTTCTATTTAGTAGTAACCGCAAAGCTATAAATTGGAAGACTGTAGGGATTGGATTAACTTTTCAATTACTTATAGCTATTGGTGTTCTTAAGGTAGGATTTGTGAAAACTGCGTTTGAATGGGTTGGAAGCTTATTTGTAAGCGTTTTGGATTTTACCAGAGCTGGAAGTGAGTTTTTATTTGATGGATTGGTGGTAGACATGGATACATTCGGGTTTATTTTCGCTTTTCAGGTATTGCCAACAATATTATTCTTTTCAGCCTTGACGTCTGTATTGTTTTACCTAGGCATTATTCAAAAAGTAGTAAAAGCCTTTGGTTGGTTATTAACAAAACTTCTAAAGATTTCTGGTGCAGAAAGCCTAAGTGTAGCAGGAAACATTTTCTTAGGACAAACCGAAGCTCCTTTATTAATTAAGGCTTATTTAGAAAAAATGAATAAGTCAGAAATACTACTGGTTATGATTGGTGGTATGGCAACTGTTGCTGGTGCAGTACTGGCTGCATATATTGGGTTTTTAGGTGGTGATGACCCTGAAATGCGACTGATGTATGCCAAACACTTATTGGCAGCTTCTGTAATGGCTGCTCCTGGAGCTATTGTTATTTCAAAAATATTATTTCCGCAAACAGAAGACATTAATACAGATGTAGAAGTATCTCAAGAAAAAATAGGAGCCAACCTACTTGATGCTATTGCCAACGGTACTACCGAAGGCTTGAAACTAGCTGTTAATGTTGGTGCTATGTTATTGGTGTTTGTTGCCTTTATTGCAATGATAAATGGTATTTTAGGTTGGATTGGAGATGTTACTGACCTTAATACATGGATGGTAGCAAATACACCTTATCAATCATTTTCGCTCGAAGCTATACTAGGAACTGTATTTGCCCCTTTAATGTGGCTTATTGGTGTTGCAAAAGAAGATATGATGATGATGGGACAGCTCTTAGGTATAAAGTTAGCTGCAAGTGAGTTTGTGGGCTACATACAGCTAGCCGATCTAAAAAATGTTACAAATGTAACGCACCTTAACTATGAGAAGTCTGTTATTATGGCTACTTATATGCTTTGTGGCTTTGCCAATTTTGCATCCATAGGAATACAAATTGGAGGTATTGGCTCTCTTGCACCAGGACAAAGAAAACAATTATCTAAATTTGGCATGAAAGCCTTAATTGGAGGTACAATAGCTTCTTTAATATCTGCAACTATTGCAGGCATGATAATTGGGTAAAAACCAATTCCTGCGAAAGCAGGAATCTCGATTATTTTCAGTTAATAACTTTTTATATTATATAAAGCTTCAAATCAATGGTTTTGAAGCTTTTTTTTATTTTCGTTTTTGAATTATGCTATTTGCATTTCGCTTAAAAATAAAGTTTAATTAAATGAGATTCCTGCTTTCGCAGGAAATATGCATGAAACAATATCACGATTTAGTAAAACACGTACTAGAAAACGGTAACGAAAAAGGCGATAGAACAGGTACAGGTACCAAAAGTGTGTTTGGATACCAAATGCGTTTTGATTTAAATGATGGGTTTCCAATGGTAACTACAAAAAAGTTACACCTTAAATCTATCATTTATGAGCTACTTTGGTTTCTCAAAGGTGATACGAATATTAACTATCTAAACGAAAACGGAGTTAGAATCTGGAACGAATGGGCAGATGATAATGGTGACCTTGGTCCTGTTTACGGACATCAGTGGCGTAATTGGGCAAGTGAAGACATCGACCAGATTAAGGAAGTCATAGAAACTCTCAAGAACAATCCTAACAGTAGAAGAATGTTGGTTTCTGCTTGGAACCCTTCGGTATTGCCAGATACGTCTAAATCTTTCTCAGAAAACGTAGCGAACGGCAAAGCAGCTTTACCTCCATGCCATGCGTTTTTTCAATTTTATGTAGCTGATGGTAAATTATCTTGCCAACTCTATCAACGTAGTGCAGATATCTTTTTAGGAGTACCTTTTAATATTGCATCTTATGCACTATTTACAATGATGATGGCACAGGTTTGTGGCTATCAACCTGGAGAATTTATTCACACATTTGGAGACGCTCATATTTATAATAACCATCTTGAACAATTGGAGCTGCAGTTATCTAGAGATATTAGACCTTTGCCAAAAATGATCATAAATCCAGATGTAAAAGACATTTTCGACTTTAAATTTGAAGATTTTACGCTTGTAGATTATAATCCTCACCCACATATTAAAGGTGTTGTTGCGGTGTAACAATTAAAGAATCATAAAAAAAAGCGACTCAAATTGAGTCGCTTTTTTTAGTAATTTTATTTAGCGATTATAAATTTAAAACACCATTTTCAGCACCAGCAAAATCATTCCATGCATACGCATCAGCTTGCTCATCGTTAACATAGTTACCGTCAACAACGTATCTAAATTCATAAGAGTTATCACTCTCTAAATCAACAGTACCTTTAAAGGTTCCGTTCTTTAATTTCTTTAATTCTGTAGCTTCAGTATTCCACTCGTTAAAGCTTCCAACAACTGCTACACTTTTTGCCTCCTCTGCAGGAACAGAAAATGTTACCTTACAAACTGGCTTACTTTTTAAATACTGCTTTTTAATTGCCATAATTATAGTTTTAAAATAATGACTCAAAAGTATAAAAGAAAAAACCAGCACAAACAGTTTAAATCACTTTAAATGAAAGAATTATCATTTTCATAAAATAGCCTTTACTTTTTGATAAACTATCTATTTTTTTAATGTAAAATTTGTGACATTTACAACATGTAAAACCAAGCCTTAACACTTGATAATCAACGATATCGTTTTCGAAAATAGTAAAATTAAATTCCAATATATTAGCGACAACGTTTTAGTTAAAAAGAAGTATCTTTATCAGACAATTTTAGGATTATGTTCGGAAAGAAAAAACAAGTTTCAACAATAGATAAAGACCAATTAGAACTCATTGAATACGCCCAAAAACGCGTAAGACAAAAAAAGCGTTTATACATCCATTTTGTTGTCTTTCTTATAGGTGCTGTTTTCTTAATTCTAGCAAATACAGTTCTTGGTATTGGTAAGGATTTTACTATTGCTGGCATTAATTGGTTTGTATATGCCATCCTCCTTTGGTTGTTTTTATTTGTTTACCATTTTGTAAACGTGTTTATCACAAACAAGTTTATGGGAAAGGATTGGGAAAAACAACAGCTAGACAAGCTCGTTAGCCAACAGCAAAAGCGTATTGACAAGTTAAAAGAAGGTTTTTTAAAAGAAGAACGCAAAATTGCTCAGTCTCAAGCCTACAACGAAACGCACCCAGACACAAAGCCTGAAGAAAAAAAAAACTCCAATGAGCTAACCATCATTGTAGCAGCTGGTGAAGACAATGCCATTGGCAAAGACAACGACCTTATTTGGCATCTTAGAGATGACTTAAAGCATTTTAAAAAAATAACGTCTGGCCATCATATTATTATGGGACGCAAAACTTTTGAAAGTTTCCCAAAACCATTACCAAACCGTACACATATAGTTATTACAAGACAAGATAATTATAAAGTACCTGAAGGTGTTATTGTGGTCAACAATCTTGAAGATGCTTTAGATGCAGCAAGAAAAGATAATCAACCTTTTATTATTGGTGGAGGTGAAATCTACAAGCAATCCATTAACATAGCTGATAAACTAGAACTAACTCGTGTACATGCTACATTTGAAGGTGCTGACACTTTTTTCCCAGAAGTAGATTCTAAAATTTGGAAAGAGATTAGCAGAGAAACTCATGATGCTGATGAGGACCATAAATATGCATTTTCTTTTATAACCTATGAGAGAAAATAAATATTCCTATTTTTGCAGCACTAAAAATTAGTCACATGAATGCATATGTATTTCCAGGTCAAGGCGCTCAGTTTTCAGGAATGGGTTTAGACCTTTATGAAAACTCACCTCTTGCTCAAGAACTTTTTGAAAAAGCTAACGATATACTTGGTTTTTCCATAACAGACATCATGTTTGAAGGCTCTGAAGAAGACCTAAAGCAAACCAAGGTTACACAACCAGCTATATTTTTACACTCAGTAATTTTAGCAAAAACCTTGGGCGATAGCTTTAAGCCTGATATGGTTGCTGGGCATTCTCTTGGTGAATTTTCCGCGTTGGTCGCTGCTGGTGCTTTAACCTTTGAAGATGGGTTAAAACTCGTATCACAGCGTGCGCAAGCTATGCAAAAAGCATGTGAATTGCAACCAAGTACAATGGCGGCAGTTTTAGGGTTAGATGATGATGTGGTTGAAAAAATATGTGCAATGACTGAAGGTGTTGTAGTAGCTGCTAATTATAATTGCCCTGGTCAATTAGTGATTTCTGGAGAGGTTGACGCTGTAAACAAAGCTTGCGAAGCTCTTAAAGAAGAAGGTGCAAGACGTGCATTGGTATTACCTGTTGGTGGCGCATTCCATTCGCCTATGATGGAACCTGCTCGTGAAGAATTAGCTGCGGCTATAGAAAACACAACGTTTAGCAAACCAAACTGCCCAATTTATCAAAACGTAACGGCTACTGCAGTTACAGATGAAAATGAAATAAAAGCTAATTTAATTTCTCAATTAACAGCTCCTGTGCGTTGGACACAATCTGTACAACAAATGATAGCAGATGGCGCCACACACTTTACAGAAGTTGGTCCTGGTAAGGTTTTACAAGGATTAGTAAAGAAAATAAATAGAGAAGCAGAAACATCTTCCGCTACTTTTGAAACTAACGCTTAATTTTTCTGTTTTGAATAGAAACGTATTTATTGTACTCTTAATAATATTCAATATTGCCATAGATCAAATTACAAAAGTAATTGTTAGAGCCAATATTGAAATTAGGGAAGTTATAGAATTAATTGGTGATAAATTCATCCTTACCAATGTTTACAACAAAGGGGCCTTTCTTGGTATGGGCAGTGATATGAACCCTACTTTAAGAACCATATTCTTATTGATTTTGCCTACCATAGTTTTAATCTACGTGATTTACTATATCATAAAAACAAAAGAATTGGATCGCTTGAGTCTTATCGCATTTTGTTGTATTATAGGTGGTGGTGTAGCCAATGTTTTTGACAGAATTGTATTTGGCAAAGTCACCGATTTCTTTTTTATAGATCTGGGAGGAGTTTTTAAAACCGGTATTTTTAATGTAGCTGATCTATCTGTAACTACGGGTATGATTATATTATTGTACAGTGGTATATTCAATAAAGAGAGAGAAGAAAAACCAGAAACTCACTAACGTGCTAGTTGGCAATCTTCACAATCTTTAACTTCACCGTAATAAGTTTCGCGATATTTATGAAGGGTTTTGTAAGGAACACTTAAGAATTGTTTCTTAATGTAAGTAACTTTTGTAGACAGTACACCCATCTTTTTTGAGAATCGACCTTCTTGCTTTGTTTCTCTTTTAATGCTTATCAATTTCATTGTAATCCAGTTATCATTAGATACAAAACAACAAAGACTAAGAAGCAATCCCAAGAAATAAATGTTAAATCCTGGTTAAGCCTTTTTTAGATTATCATATTGAAAATCAGATACTAAAATAATTAAAAGATTCTTAGTGAGACCTCAAAATCATTAAGAGTTTTATAATTGAAAATATTTGAAGTCTGGTTAGTTTTTGTAAACAACTCCCTCTTTCATAACAAAAACAACATTTTCCATTGTGGAAATATTCTTTGTTGGGTCATCATTTACCGCAATGATATCTGCAATAAAACCGTCTTTTATTTGACCTAGTTGGTTTTCCATTTTAAGAATCATTGCATTGGTAACTGTAGCACTTTGAATGGTTTCGATTGCTGGCATTCCTGCTTCAACCATATAACCAAATTCTTTTCCGTTTTCTCCATGGTAAAAAACCGCAGCATCT